>DATBLC010000401.1:0-49078 GCA_036555515.1 Binatia bacterium | reverse complement strand
GCGGTCCGGCAAGGGGCAGGGAGAAAGCAAGGAAAACATTCTCCGCATGACCCAATGGCTGGAAAAGACCGTGCGCGCCTATCCCGACCAATGGAACTGGATGAATATCCGCTGGTGGGCAGACATCCAAAGGCAAAGATCGGAAGTCGGAAACCCGAGGTATTAGAACTGAAAGCTGACCTCGGACCTCTGGTAAGAAAGGGGAATCGCAGTGGTTAGCAGCAAAAAGGAACTGGAAGCACTGAAACACAAAGTCGCCCTGGGTAACCGCATCATGTTTCACCAGGGCCTGGCCGACTATCACGGTCACGTCAGCGCGCGCATACCGGGGACAAGGAAGTTTTTCATTAAACCGGTGCTCGCGCCGCTCGGCGCGGTTGCGCCCAAACATATCATCTTGGTCGATATCGACGAATACATGGAGGTTTGTGAACAGAATTACGCCAAGGCGGGCAGCACGCGCGCCGTCACCAAGCTCAAGAATCCGCCGCGCGAAACCATGATACACGCGGCGATTTATAACGCCCGTCCGGATGTTAACTCGGTCGTTCATACGCATCAGACTTTGGCCACCGCTTTTTCCGTGGCGGGCACGCCTATCCTGCCGATTTACAATCAGTCCGCCGTTTTTGCCCCGGAGACGCCGATTTTCCCCAGTCCGCGGCTGATTTACACGGTTCAAGACGGCAAAGAGATTTGCCAAACCTTGGCCGACCGCATGGCGATGCTGCTCAAGGGTCACGGCATTGTTGTGGTCGGCGACAGCTTGGAATATGCTACCGTCCATGCGATTTATCTGGAACGGACAGCCTACATGCAGTTCGTCGCCAGCTGCGTCGGCAAACCGGCGATCATGCCGCAAAAAGACATTGATTACATGAAAGAAAACATGATGTACCGCTCCTATGACGCCTTTGCATATTTTACATCCCTATTGCCCAAAGGCGGCAAGCTCTAGCGGTCGGCAAGACAGCACAACCAGCCGAGGAGGAAAATCCAATGGCGAAACCAGCCAAGCGTGAAACAACGGAAACCAAGAAAGGACCGATCCAGGATCTGCGCGAGTGGCTTGAGCGCGTCGAGGAGTTGGGTGATCTGGTGCGCGTGACCGAGGCGGTCAGCTGCGAGGAGGAGATGAGCGCCATCGGTTACTTGGTCGCGAAACAGAGTCCCTCTCCCGCGATTCTATTCGACAACATCAAAGGCTACGAAAAAAGCCCGTACCAGGCGCGCTCGCTGTGGAACATCCTCGGCCCGAGCATCCCGCGCATCGCTCTAACTATGGAAGAGCCTCCCGACACGCCAACGGTAGAATTGATTCGCCGCGTCAAAGAGAAGCTCAAATTTCGCACCCCACCGCGCGAGGTGCCGCAGTCTCAAGCCGGTTTCTATGAAAATACGCTCACCGGCGATCAGATCGACTTGACGCAGTTGCCGATTCCCAAGCACTGGCCTTTGGACGGCGGGCGTTATGCCGGCACGGCCGATTGCGTCATTACCCGCGATCCTGACTCCGGCTACCTCAACGTAGGCACCTATCGCATGATGCTTCAGGGCAAGAGTCAAACCGGACTGTATCTCTCGCCGGGAAAAGACGCGCGGCTACACATCACTCGCTCCTGGCAGCAGGGGAAACCCGTTGAAGTCGCCGCCGCCTGGGGCATCGATCCGTTATTCATGGTCGTCGGTTCCCAGACATTTCCCAAAAATGTTTCCGAATATGAGTTCCTGGGCGGGATCAAAGGCGAGCCCATCCCCGTGGTCAAAGGTAAGACGACTGGTCTTTTACTTCCCGCCAATGCCGAATTCATGATTGAAGGCATCATTAAGCCAAATTCAATCAAGAGCGAAGGCCCCTTCGGTGAATTCCCCGGCTACTATGGCAGACCTGAGGCCGGTTGTCCGCTGGTCGAAGTGACCGCGGTGCATTATCGCAGCAATCCGATTTTGACCAATGCGTTGATGGCAGATTACCCGTCGAACGAGCAGAGCGGCTTTTTCTCGATTATCCGTTCCGCGCGCATCTGGGATGACCTGGACAAACTTGGCGTGCCGGGGATTCAAGGAGTTTATGCCCATCCTGCCGGCGCCGGTGGTTTCGGCATGACAGTCATCGCCCTTGAACAACGCTACGCGGGACACGCTGCGCAAGCGTTGGCGCTTGCGGCTCAAGTCCCGGGCGGCGCTTACTACACGAAATGGATTATTGCCGTCGACGAGGATATCGATCCGACCGACGTGGATCAAGTGATTTGGGCCATGAGCAGCCGCTGCAACCCCATCGACGATGTCGATATACTGCGCAACACTTGGAGCACCTGGCTCGACCCGACACAGAATCCGCCGGAAAAACGGCCCTATGGTTCGAAAGCGTTAATCAACGCCTGCAAGGAACACCGTTATTTGCCGGTGTTCTCCAAGCGCACTGCCTTGCGCAAAGAAACCTATGACAAAGTAGCGAGCGAGTGGAGAAAACTCGGCTTACCGGGACAGATTCCCGCCGTGCGCGCCTTCGAGGAAGAAAAGAAGGTCGTCTACCATGAAGTGGGTGGCTTCGAGCCGGGCAAACAGCCGGGAGAAGATAAGGGGGAGAAGAAATAACCGGAGGGCACGGAAAGTTCAAAGTTCAAGGTTCAACCCGGATTCCGCAGTTGCGGTTGACAAAGCGCGAGGCGGAATCCTTCCATAGCAAAGTCGATGGGTTGCTGCCTCCAAGCAGTTATCGATCAGCGGTAGTGTGATGGCAGGTGTACCTTGATAGCAACGAGGTGCCAAAGCGTAAAAATGACTTTGAAATTGCAGAATCGGACGCCTTTGCTACTCCAGGTTCCGCTTCGCTTGAGCGCTTGGCGGTGTTAACTGCGGAATCCGGGTTCAACGTGGATGAGATCACCTCTTTCAACCTTGAACCTTGAACTCTCTGGGCGCAAAATTAACTGATCGCCTCTTCACCGCGTTCATTTGTGCGAATGCGGATCACGTCTTCGACGGTTGAAACGAAAATCTTGCCGTCACCGATTTTGCCGGTCTGCGCCGATTCAAGAATTGCCTCGACGATCTTCGGCGCCATTTCATCCGGCGCCAGGATTTCGATTTTCACCTTCGGAAGAAAATCGACGGTGTATTCCGCGCCGCGGTACAGTTCCGTATGGCCTTTTTGCCGGCCAAAACCTTTCACTTCAGTGATGGTCATGCCGGTGATTCCGGCGGAAGTCAGCCGCTGCTTAACTTCGTCCAGTTTGAAAGGTTTAATAATCGCTTCGATCTTTTTCATAGCATCCCCCCTTCAATCACTATACGGTGTGCGGTCGCCCGGCTGCAATGGGCAACCGCACTAAGGGTTGCTCGTAACTAGATATCGAAATACAGCGCGAACTCCCAGGGGTGAGGACGAAGCCGGATGGCATCGACCTCGGCCTTGCGCTTGTACTCCAACCACGTCTCGATCACATCCTTGGTGAAGACATCCCCTCGAAGCAGAAAATCATGGTCTTTCTCCAGCGCGTCCAGAGCTTGATCCAGCGATCCCGGCATCGACTTCACCTTCGCCGCCTCTTCCGGCTCCAGCTCATAAAGGTTCTTGTCTATCGGTTTCGGCGGCTCGGTCTTATTTCTTATGCCGTCCAAACCCGCCATCAACATCGCCGGAAACGCATAGTACGGATTGCAGCTCGGATCGGGCGTGCGGAATTCCAGTCGCTTGGCCTTCTCGCTGGTGGAGTACATCGGAATTCTCACGCAGGCACTTCGGTTCCGGGCGGAGTACACTAGATTGATCGGCGCTTCATAGCCCGGAACTAAACGCCGGTAGGAGTTGGTCGTGGGGGCGATGAAGGCGCACAGCGCGTGGGCGTGCTTGATCAGTCCGCCGATATAGTACCGGGCGGTGTCGCTGATCAGCCCGTAGCCCTTCTTGTCATAAAATATGTTCTTCCCCGTTTTCCATAAACTCTGGTGGGTGTGCATCCCCGACCCATTGTCTTGAAACAACGGCTTGGGCATCACTGTCACCACCTTGCCCCTCCTTCTAGCGGTGTTCTTGACCACATATTTATACAGCAACACCTTGTCGGCCATTCGAGTCATGGTATCGAATCTCATGTCGATCTCGGTCTGCCCGGCGGTGGCTACTTCATGATGATGTACTTCTACCTTGATGCCGCATTTCTCCAAATTGAGCACCATCTCGGAGCGCAAATCCTGGTATTGGTCCATCGGAGGCACGGGAAAGTAACCCTCTTTGTATCTGATCTTGTTGCCCAAGTTTGGCCCGTCGTTCTTGCCGGCGTTCCAGAACCCTTCGATGGAGTCGATATGATAATAGCCCTCGTGATGGTTCTGGTCGAAGCGCACGCTGTCAAAAATAAAAAACTCGATCTCTGGACCCCAGTAACTGGTGTCGGCGATTCCCGTTGATTTTAAATACTTCTCGGCTTTCTGCGTTATGTATCTCGGGTCCCTTGTATAGGGCTCACGGGTGATGGCGTCGAGCACGTTGCAGATAAAACTAATGGTGGAATGCTCGGCGAACGGGTCGATCATGGCGGTGTCGGCGTCGGGCAACAAGATCATGTCGGATTCGTTGATCGACTGAAATCCCCGGATGCTCGAACCGTCGAAGCCCAAGCCATCTTCGAATAACTCCGCGCTCAATTCCGTTGCCGGTATCGAAAAATGCTGCCACAGGCCAGGTAGATCGATGAACTTTAAATCCACAATCTCCGCTTTGTTCTTCTTCGCCATGTCTAAGGCGTCTTTAACTGACATTGAACTACTTCCCTCCCTTTAAATTGAAGTTGGCGTCATTTTGGTATCACATTCTCACGTTGAGAGCTACCCCTGGTTGCTCGTGAATGTTCATGAATTAAATTGGTCCTCGATCATGAAAAGCAGACGTCTCCTGCGCTCGGAGCTTTCATAGTCACGGGTGTTCGCGGTGATAATGAAGTCTTGACCCTGAGCGACACTTTCGGCGGAATCATTCATAAGCGCGCTCGTTGTGCTGGCTCAAGTCCAAACCCATTCGCTCCTCATCATCTGCGACCCTTAGCCCCATGATGGCCTTTACAATGGCGAGGAGAATCATCGTTCCGACAACCGCGAGAATCCAAGTCGTGACTACGGAAACGATTTGAATCCACAGCTGGCCCGGATTGCCAAAGAAAAGGCCGTCGTTGCCGGCGGCGTTGATCGCCTTGGATGCAAAAAGACCCGTGGCGAGCGCTCCCCAAGTTCCACCCACTCCATGTACGCCGACCACGTCCAAAGAATCATCATATCCCAACCCGGGCTTTAAGCTGCAAGCGATAGAACAAAGCACGCCGCCACCGATACCAATAAGAATTGCCGACATCGGCCCAACGAATCCTGCTCCCGGCGTAATCGCGACCAAACCCGCCACGGCGCCGCTGGCGGCGCCCAGGACCGTCGGTTTGCCTCTGAAAATCCAGTCCACGGCAAGCCAGGAAAGGGCGGCCGCGGCAGTGGCGATATGGGTCACCACGAAAGCAGAAGTGGCCAGACCGTCCGCGGCCAGCGCGCTGCCGGCGTTGAAACCAAACCAACCGACCCACAACAGACCCGCGCCGATCACGCTAAACGGCAGATTATGCGGCGGCATCGCTTCTTGTCCGTAACCGATGCGCTTGCCAAACATAATCGCCGCCACTAGCGCCGAAGCTCCCGAACTGATATGGACCACCGTTCCGCCGGCAAAATCGAGCGCGCCCATTTCCCGGATCCATCCCTTGACACCCCACACCCAGTGGGCCAGCGGATCGTAGATAAACGTCGCCCAAAGAATGATGAAAACTAGAAAAGAACTGAACTTTACCCGTTCGGCGAAGGCCCCGGTGATCAAGGCCGGCGTGATGATCGCGAACATCATTTGATAGATCATAAAGGCCGCATGGGGAATGGTCGCGGCGTAGTCGGGATTCGGATCAGGGCCGACACCGTTCAAGCCAAACCAAGCGAGGCCGCCGATAATACCCCCGATATCCGGGCCGAACGAAAGAGTGTAACCCCAAAGAACCCATTGAATGCTGATTACCGCGACAATGATAAAGCTATGCATGATCGTGCCGAGCACGTTCTTTCGTCGCACCAAACCGCCATAAAAAAGGAACAGACCCGGAATTGTCATCATGAGCACCAATGCCGCCGAGGTCAGCATCCAAGCGGTATCGCCTTTGTCGATCTTTGGTGGCGCGGCCTGAGCCGCGGCGGGAGCGGGAGCTATAACCGTGGGCGCAGGTGGCGCCTGCGGAGTTTCTGATGGCGGCTTTGGAGTGTCTTGAGCGCGGCCCATTGCGCCCATCGAGACCGAAACCATGCAAGCCAACAGGAGCGTCAACGCACAATTTCTAATTTGCCGATTCACGATCAATCCTCCCAGCGGGCTGTTCTAAAGATGAGGCGTTCTTAAAGTAAAGCGTGTAGGCGATGACCTAGTGAGCAACAGGTATGCCAAAGACCTATAGTAAAAATTCTCTTGAAAAGTCAACGCCGTTCGTCGAGACAGGCGTTAAATTTACTGGTGTCACTTGCCCATAGATTGGGCAAGTGATCAATTCTTAGGCGTCGACCGAAGCGCGATTGATTCGATGAAGTCCCGGTCGATATCGAGTCCTAGACCGGGGTCGCTGTTCAAATGCGCTTTTGCGTTCTGGCAGTTAATTCGACCGAAGGGGCCTTGCTCGCCGAGGCGCAGAAAACCGGTCATCTCACCGCCCGGCTGGCCGTTCTTCAATGCCGCGTGCAGATGCATTTCCGCGGCGGAGAGTATCGCTGTGCACGCGCTGCCCTGTCCGACGACAACCGGCAGCCCGCAGCCGTCGGCGATGGCCGCGACTTGTAAGGCGCGCTTGAAGCCGCCGATATGCGTGAGCTTGATCTTCAAGAGATCGGCTGCCCTTTCCCGCGCCACGGCCAAGACATCTTCCGCCGTGGCGACGCTTTCTTGAGCGGCGATGGGTACTCCAACCACTTTGCGCAGCGCCGCGAGACTTTGCAGGTCGCCTCGCGCCAGCGGCTGTTCGGCGTCGGCGATGTGAAAACGCGCAAGCTCATTTAAGATCTCGCGCGCCTCGACGTAGGAGTAGGTTCCGTTGCCGTCGACTCGGATGGTCGCCTCGTCGCCTACCTCCTCGCGAACCGCGCGCACCCGCGCCACGTCTTGCGACCGATCCTGCTGACCGATCTTGAGCTTGAACGTCGAGAAACCTTCTTTCTTCAGGCGGCCTACTCGCTCGACAATTTCTTTCGGCGCCAAATCAAGTCCGAGGCCGCCGGTTAGCGCAATCTCTTTTCGGTATGGACCGCCGAGCAGAAGATAGAGCGGGATGCGGTAGTGTCGGGCGAGCGCGTCGAAAAGCGCGGTTTCGATCGCAGCCTTGCTCAGCGGATTGCCGTAACGGATTTGCTGGAGCTTTTGCACCACCGCTCCAAAATTTTCGAGATCCATGCCAACCAGCGGCGGCGCAAAATAATTCCGCGCCATGACCGTCATGGTTTCCAAAGTCTCGTAGGTATTACCCGGCCTGCCCTGGGTTGCCTCACCCCATCCTTCAACCCCACCTTCTACTTCGACGCGCACCAGCAACGTACGGCAATCTTCGAGAAATCCCGCCGCTCCGCCATAGATTTCTCGAATAGGTAAAACCAACGCGAAACACTCGATGCTGAGGATCTTCACCGATCACCTCGCAGCAGCGAGCTCAACGGCGAAATTTTTTTAAGCTTCTCCAGTGTGAAAACCGATTCAACCAGCCGGTCGAACGTTTTGGGCGCGAGCACCGACTTCGTCAACCGCTTTGCCTTGTCCACAAGCTCTGCATGACCGAGAGGATTCTTCGGCGCGCCGCGAAAGTGAATGATCAGGGCGGTAAAACGCCGGCCGTCTCTGAGCTGGACGGTTACTCGCGCCGCCCTGTCCCAGTGTCTCTGTTCGATCTCGTCGTCGATCTTGAGCTTCACCCGTCGCGTCAGAGCGAGGATTTTCTTGTCCCTAACTCTCTTTTCGTCAAAAGAACCCGGATCCATCGGATCATCATATAAACTTAAAGCGACACAGAAGGGAATGCTGTATTGTGCAGTCATGAGATCAGTCGGCGCATAAATGGCGTGATGGGTCACGAGCTTTTCAATGCCGCCGACGGTGATCTCTTGGATATCCGCGGCGCCAAATTGATAATCTGCTCTGAGCTTGGCCAGTCCTTCGATCGGGGCATGAGCGTTAATGTGGCACGCATAACGTTTGATGGCGATATTCATAGACTCAAAATCGCGTCCTAAACCGCGCGTCAGAGCGGCGAGCTGCGGCGAGTCCGAGAACACGCGGCAGAATCCGAATTTCCCTTCCAACACGCTCTCCGGGCCAGCGAATCCTTTGCTCGCGAGCAGAGCTGCATTCACCCCACCCTCCGCCGCCTTTCCCAAATGCAGCCGCTTGATCATCGCGCCGTCCTTGCATTGGGAAAATTCCATCAGCCCGCCGGAGTATGAGCCGGCGATGCCGAAGGCGTTCACCATCCGTTTTTCGTCCAGGCCGAGCAGCCGGCCCGCCGCGGCGGCCCCACCGAAGGTTCCGGTTAATGCCGGCGCATGAAAGCCTCTTTTCTCAAGAGAGTTCCCCGCAGCGACGCCGGCGCGAGAAACCACTTCACAGGCCGCCACGAACGCGGTGAGCAACATCTTGCCATCGGCTCTTGTCTGTTCCGCCATTGCCAACGCTGGCAAAAACGCGGTTGCTCCGGGGTGGACGCCGGCACCGGGTTGACGCACGTTGTCCAGCTCGAAGGCGTGGGCCATGGCGCCGTTGGCGAGCGTCGCTTGGGCGGCATTGGCTTGCCAACGCTCGCCTAACACGGTGGAGTGTCCGCTAGCGCGCGCGGCGCGAACAAACGAGACGACGGCCCGGCTCCAAGGCTTGGTCGAGCCGTAAAGCGACACCGCTAAAATATCCAGTATGCAATCCTTGGCCCGGTGGATGACCGCGCGCGGGATCTGACCGTAGCGAAGGTTAACGGCGTAGTTCGCAAGGCGTTGTGTCGCGTTCATGGTGTTTAAAATCCGTTATCCAGGCTGTTCAAAAAGGTCTCAGATGCGAGGCGCGCGAGTAATCGACGAGCGTTGAAGCGAGGCGATCGAGCGCAACGACAGACTGTGTGAAAACTCTTTAGGATCTCTTCGACCAAGCTCAGGGCGAACGGCTTAATTTCTAATGTCTGACATCCGTTCGTGGTAAGCCTAGTCGAACCATGAACGGAGTTTTCACACAGTCAGACGAAGCAGGTGAGTCTTTTTCAACAGTCTGTTAGCGTACGACTTTCGCGCCGGCTTCCTTCAGCACTTCGCGCATCTGTACGGTCAGAGCGTCGATAAACTTGTTCAGTGCCGCCCCCCTAAGATATCCATCTTCAAATTGGTTTTGCTCTAAGTATTTTTTCCAGCCCGCGGTATCATGAAACCGATCAAAAACTCCTTCCCAGTACTGCACCACATCCCGCCCAACCCCGGGCGGGGCCAACACCCCGCGCGCCTGTGGTATCACCGGCACGTCGATGCCTTGCTCCTTCAAGGTCGCGACATCAGGAAATGACGGCAAGCGCTTTTCTGTCAAGGCGGCGATGACCCTGAGATTACCAGCCTTGATATGTTCACCGGCCTCCTGCGGCTCGATCACCATCATTTGCACATGCCCGCCAAGCAAATTGGCAATCCTTTCGCCGCCACTCGGAAAAGAGACGTAAACCCATTTGGTTCCGGTCGCTTTCTGAATCACCAAACGCACCAGGTTATCTCGGCCGGTCACGGAACCGCCCGACTGCTTTAGCTGGCCGGGACTTTTCTTGGCTGCGTCGATGAAATCCTTCATGTTCTTATAGGGAGAGTCCGCTTTGACGGCGACCACCGCCGGCTCTAAAACCAGCCGAACTATGGGCGTCAAATCCTTAACCATGACTTTCGCCTCCATGGTCGTCAAAGGATTGGTGACCCAGACGCCGGTGAAGAATCCGATCGTGTGGGTTTCGCCCTTTTTCTCCGCCAAATACGCCATGGCGGTGGCGCTGCCGCCGCCGGATTTGTTGACCACCTGCAAGCGCTGCTCCAGGAGCTTTTCTTTCTCCATCATATCGGCGATGGCCCGGGCAAAAATATCAGAGCCGCCGCCGGGACCCGTGTGCACGACCGCTTCGATGGGCTTGGTAGGTTTAAACGTTTGCGCCGACAGCGGCGCGGCGAACGCCAATCCAAGCAATACCGCAATCAACCAACCTATACCTCGCGCCATAAGACCTCCCTGTTTGAGTTGCAGCGAACTTCCGTCAGGCTTCTTCACCGGCCGCTTTCAAGCGCCAATCTTTGACCTTTCGCAAAATCGGCATCAGTATAATGACCACCGTAAGTAACAGCATCGCCACCGACAGAGGTCTGGTGACGAGGATCGACAAATCACCCTGCGACATCATCAGTGATTGGCGCAGCGCGCGTTCCATGCCATCGCCCAATACCAGTCCAAGCACCAGCGGCGCCGCGGGAAAATCCAGCTTGCGCATACCGTATCCCAAAAGTCCAAAAAACCCCAGCATCCAAACATCAAATAAACTGCCGCTCACGCTGTAGGCGCCGACAACGGATACGCCGAGAATCGTCGGGTACAGAATATAGTGGGGCACGCGAAGTATCTGGGCGAACAAGGGCACCAGCGGCAGGTTCAAGATCAGCAGCATGACATTGCCGATATACATGCTCGCAACCAACCCCCAAAAAAGCGCGGGATTATCTTGAATCAGCAGCGGCCCTGGGCGAAATCCCCAAAGAATTAGTGCGGCAAGCAGAATTGCCGTGGTGTTTGAACCGGGAATGCCCAGCGTCAACAACGGCACCAGCGAACCGCCGGTGTCGGAGTTATTGGCGCCCTCTGGTGCCGCCACGCCTTCTATCACGCCGCTGCCGAACAGCTCCGGATGTTTTGAAACGGCTTTTTCCAACCCATAAGAAATAAACGATGAAATGGTCGATCCCGCTCCCGGTAGCACGCCGATAACAAATCCCACCAACGAACCGTTCAGGAACGCGAACCGGCAAGCCTTGATATCTTCAAGGGTCGGTAGCAGGTTCTTGAGGCGCCCGGAGAATTTGAGGAACTCAGTGCCGCCGCGCGCTTCTAAATTGGCCAGCACTTCGCCGACGGCGAAGATGCCGATGCTTGCAACGATAAAATCGACGCCGTCGAGAAGCTCGAAACGGCCGAAAGTAAATCTCGATTCGGCGCTAAACGGATCCGTACCCACGGTCGCAAGCCATAGGCCCACGAACATCGCCAGCAGCGCTTTGAGCATCGATTTGCCCGCCAGAAAAACCACCATGGCGAGGCCCAGAGCCATGAGCGCAAAATACTCGGGCGGCGCGAATTTGAGCGCGAAGCGCGCCAGCGGAGGCGCAATCAGCATCAATCCCAATACCCCGAAGGTGCCGGCGACGAAGGAAGAGATGGCGGCGATCCCCAACGCCGGGCCGGCCCGGCCCCGCCTGGCCATCTGATAACCATCGAGGCAGGTGACCACCGACGCCGACTCGCCGGGCACGTTAAGCAAGATCGAGGTCGTAGAGCCGCCGTATTTGGCCCCATAATAGATGCCGGCGAGCATGATGACTGCAGTGGTGTGGTCCATTTTAAACGTTAGCGGAAGGAGCATGGCGATAGTCGCCGGCGGACCCAATCCGGGCAAAATCCCCACGATAGTCCCCAGAAAGACTCCAACAAAACACCAAAGCAGATTGGCGGGGCTAAGCGCCACCGAGAATCCCAAGACGAGGTTGCTGAGCGCGTCCAATTTTTGGCTATCCGTTTAAAATCCCAAAGGGCTTTTCGGCAAAGAAAGTCCCAACGCAACGACAAAAATCAGCTGAAAGCCAATGCCGATCCCGAGCGCGATAACGACGGCGCTCCAAAATGATCGGCCTTCCATTATTGCGACGAGAAAAAGCGTGAGCAGCACCAGACTCAGACTGAAACCCAACAATGGAAAAAGGATGATGGCGCCCATCAACGCCAACCAACCGGACAGAGCCCGCCGTTCGCCTAGCCACGAGCATGGCGCGTGGAGAGGGCGCGGCGCCCGGCGCCATAGATTGACAGCTGCGAGACTCAAAGCGAGAGCGCATAACGCAATGCCCAGCCAGAAAGGCAAGAAGCCGGGGCCGGGACCGTCCTCGGAAAGATAGCTAAAACGCGCGGACGCGATGGTCACGTAGAGCCCAAATACCGCGAGTAAAACTCCTGACAAAAGTTCCTTAGCGCTGCGCGGTTCCATCTCCCTCCGGTTTCTTATACCTCGCTTTCGGTACGATCTCGGCGACCGTGCCGCCCGGCGCGCGAAATTTTATGGGAATTACCCCGGGGTCGCTCACGACTTCACAGCCGAATCTCTCCAGCTCCGCCGCCGCATCGTTCAAATCGTCCACTTCGATGCCGAAGTGATGGATGCAAGGTCCTTGTCCGGAAGCCAAGGACTCCGCCGACTCCTCGCTGTCATATTTGATAAGCGCCAAATCGATGGTGCCATCCGTCAGGTGGCGTGAAGTGTGGTCTCTGACCTTGCTGGTTTCAACTTCTTTGAAGCCGAAAACCGTCTCGTAGAACTCGGTGGCTTTTTCGAGATCATCGACCTTGAGCGCGAGGTGAACGATACGGCTCATGGTACCTCCCTCATAGGCAGCATCGGCCTCAGCTACCACGCTCGCAGGGGGCAGTTCAAGCAAAATCGGTGATTTCTTTCGGCAGGCTGAAGTGAATATTCTCTTCCATAAAACCCAGGGTCGAAACTTGCGCGCCTTGACTCTTGAAGAACTCGGCGGCGTCTTGCACCAAACGCTCCGGCACCGAGGCGCCGGAGGTAATGCCGACGCGGCGAATGCCGTAGAGCCACGCCGGGTCGATGGCGCGGTGGTCATCGATCAGATAGGCTTGGACTCCCTGTGCTGCGGCGACCTTTCGCAGCTGATTGGAATTTTCACTATTGCGCGAGCCGACAACCAGTACCAGATCGACTTCGTTTGCCAGTTGCTTGACCGCGTCCTGGCGGTTTTGCGTTGCGTAGCAGATGTCTTCTTTGGCCGCGGTGACAAGCTTGGGAAAGCGCCGTTTGAGCGAATCGATGATGCCGCGAGTGTCGTCGACACTGAGTGTCGTTTGCGTCAGCACCACGACCTTTTCGGGATCAGAAATCTCGACCTGGTTGGCCTCATCGACATTGCCGACGATACGGATACGCTCCGGCGCTTCGCCGCTGGTGCCGATGATCTCGTCATGATTCTCGTGACCAACGAGAATGATCCAGTAGCCCTGGGCGGCGAATTTGCGCACTTCCCGGTGAACTTTTTCAACCAGCGGGCAAGTCGCGTCGATGATTATCTCCAGCCGTTTTTCTCTGGCCTGTTGCCATACCGTGGGAGAAATGCCGTGAGCGCTGAAAACTAATTTTGCGCCCGCGGGAACCTCATCGATGGACTGAACAAAGCGAACGCCGCGCGCCGTGAAATTCTCAACCACATATTTGTTATGCACGATCTCATGGAACACATAGATCGGCGCGCCGTGGCGCTCGAGCGCGCGCTCGACGGTTTCGGTGGCCATTTCCACGCCGGCGCAGAAGCCGCGGGGTTGCGCTATGATGACTTCTTCGACTGCCATAGGCGTTCTTTAAGTCTGGAGGAATGAAAAGAGGCTGTCAACCGGCTTAACGTTGGGTTGATGGGCCTGACGATCCGCCGCGTGCATTGATTTTGTCGAAGCTGAACCGCCACGACAATCGTCGGTTTGCACGACTTGAACCGGACGCAATCAGTGTTTCACGCACTTTGCCGTTAATATCGTCTTTGGTTGCGGCGTAGCCGCACGAGCTGTCAGCGCGCGGCGAGCAGTTTCTCGATTTGAGAAGTAACGCGTGGATCCTCGGGCTCGACGGCGCTTTCGAACACCGCCACCGGCTGTCCCTCCCGGTTGAGGAGATACTTGTGGAAGTTCCAGCGCGGCGGCTTCCCGGTCCGCGCCGCGAGGGCGCGATAGAGCGGGTTTGCGTCGCCGCCGACAACGGACGTCTTCGCGAACATCGGAAACGTTACGCCGTAGTTCAACCGGCAGAACTGAGCGATCTCCTGGTTCGACCCAGGCTCCTGGCCGCCAAAATCGTTGGCCGGAAATCCCAGGACCGCAAATCCTTTGTCGCGATAGCGGCGATACAACTTTTCCAGACTCTCATACTGCGGTGTATAGCCGCATTCGCTCGCCGTATTTACCACCAGCAGCACTTTTCCACTATACTGGCAGAGCGAGACCGGTTCATTCTGCAGGCTCATGATTTTATGATCTAGGACAGGCGGGCAAGAAGACTCCGCTGCGCTGCTTGGCGCTGGCATGACGAATACCGCAAGCACGGCGTTGACAAAAAATACGGCGAAAGATCGGGCGAGCATGCTTTTCCTCCCTTCCCTGCTTTTTACCACAGTTTCCACTCAAAGAACGAGCGTGGCGGAGTGCGGTGCCGATTCATGCACGATTTGACAGGGCGATATCATATTGACCAGTCTCCCCCCGAAACAGGGTTGATGCCGATGCCACCGGCGCATCTTCATACGCTGTGCCGATCCGCAAAAACCCGGCTCCTCAACTTGCTATGAGGTGAATATCTGCGACAAGCGCCCTGACCAGTCTTACCGCGGGCGCCATCGTCAATTACGCCGCAGCAGGCAATATTTCATCGGTCGATTGAACCGCAGGTTTCCCGCGTGGCGTCTTGTCGGCGGAGCAATATGTTTCATCACGGCCCGACTGCCTCCCGCCAATCTGCCCGGCTTCCATCGGGCAAGGGGGGCTGAACCCATTCTGTGGAACTGGTAAAGTAATCATCCGGTGTCCCGTACGTCTAATCATCGGGACATTTCATCATTGCTAGATTAGGAAACAAGTGGACGAAACCATCAGGACTCCCCGACTTGTGACCCGCTGGTACCGGTGGCTCTTAGGCTACTTCCGGGCCGTGATCGATCCGAGATTGAGCGCCCGGGTCAGGATACTTTGTGGCGCGAAAGGCCTGGCCGTTTTAGCCGCGCTTGGCCTGGCCCTGCTATGCGCGTACGCGCTCGTTATGATTCCGTTCACGCCGAGTATTTCCGATCTACGGAAAGCCAAAATCGACCGGCCCAGCGTGTTGATGTCGTCCGATGGCAGGCGCCTGGCCACTTTTAAGCCGATGAATCGCGAGTGGGTCGGGCTCAATCGAGTCTCCCCGCATGTGATCAACGCGCTGATCGCCACCGAAGATCACCGCTTTTATCAGCACTACGGCATTGACCTGCGGCGCGCCGCGACGGGCATCTTGCGCGCCTTGATCGGTGACCCGGAGGGAGGTTCAACTCTAACCCAGCAACTCGCGCGTAACCTATACCCGGAGGAAATCGGCCGCAAACGGACGCTTACACGGAAAATAAAGGAGACGATCACTGCGATTAAAATCGAATACGCCTATACAAAAAAAGAAATATTGGAAACGTATCTCAACAGCATGCCGTTTTTGTACAACGCGTTTGGTATCGAAATGGCGGCGCGCACCTACTTCGACAAGCCCGCCCAAAAACTAGATGTCATTGAAAGCGCAACGCTGATCGCGATGTTGAAAGGCACCAGCTACTACAACCCGGTGCTCAATCCCGAGCGCGCGCTTCGTCGCCGCAACGTCGTGCTGTCACAAATGGTCAAGCACAGAGTGTTGAGCCAGGCGGATTTCGATCGGCTAAAAACCCGGCCGATCCGCCTCGATTTCGAACGGCAACAGGAAGCCTTCGGCCCCGCCCCTCATCTTGCCGCGCACATTCGTAAATGGCTGATCGATTGGGCGGATCGTAGAGATCTCAACATTTATTCCGACGGTTTGATCGTGCACACCACCATCGACTCGCGTTTGCAGGCGGTTGCCAACCGAGCCGTAAATCGCCAGATGGAGGCTTTGCAGGCGGTCGCCGATGTAGAGTGGGGCCTGAGTTCGGGGCGATTGATATCGTCGAACACCAATTCCTACATCGAAATGCGCCGGCGCGTGCAGCCTTTTGGCTTCTTTTGGAAAGCCAAACCGAGCCTGATCGACGTGTTTATTCGCGAATCCGCGGCTTACCGCCGCGCTGTCGATTCGGGCGCTACGGCCGAAGCTGCGTTGGCAGAGCTCAAGGCCAATCGAGAATTCATGGCTACGCTGCGCGCCGGCAAGACGCGCTTGCAGGCTGGCTTTGTGGCCATCGATCCGGTCACCGCTTACGTTAAGGCGTGGGTCGGTAGCCGCGACTTCAAAACCGACCAATTCGATCATGTGGCGCAAGCCAGGCGGCAACCGGGTTCCACGTTCAAAGCGTTTGTTTACGGCGCGGCGCTCGAGCAGGGAATGTCACCGGATAAACGCTTCACGGACCGCGCCGTGGAAATTCCCTTGGCGGACGGCACCGTATGGCGTCCCGCCGATCGATCGGAGCCCACAGGTCGGCGCATGACGGCGCGGGAGGGTCTCATCCATTCGAAAAACACGATCACCGCGCAAGTCATTCACGAAGTCGGCGCCAAAAAAACCGCCGAACTCGCGCGTAGCATGGGGGTTAACCGAAGCGAGCTCGACGAGGTACCGGCTTTAGCGCTCGGGACCAGTCCAGTTACACCGTTGGAAATGGTCTCCGCTTACAGCACCATCGCTGCCATCGGTGAATACCGCCAGCCGATTTATATCACCCGCATCACCGACAAAAACGGCAACGTGCTCGCCCGTTTCGCGACCGAAAACCAGCGCGTCATGAGTGAAACAAGCGTGGGACATTTGATCAACATGCTGCGCGGCGCGGTCGATCAAGGCACGGGGCAAGCGGTGCGAACCCAGTTCGGCGTGCGCGCCGATGTGGCGGGGAAAACCGGAACCACGCAAAAAAATACCGACGGCTGGTTTATCCTGATGCATCCGCGGCTCGTCGCCGGCGCCTGGGTCGGCTTCAACGATCCGCGGGTCACCATGCGCAGCAACTATTGGGGCGAAGGCGCGCATAATGCCCTGCTGGTGGTTGGCGATTTTTTTCAGCAAACTCTTGCTGCGCGTTTGATCGACGGCAGCGTTGAGTTTCCGTTCGCGCGCCCGCACGACTCTATCTGGGAACCCTTGCTCGACGCAGCCAAAGAATGGTTCGGTGGGATCTTCAACGATTGGTTGTTCGGAGAAAGAGCCAAGCCGGCGCCTTTGGCGTCGCCTCCGCCAGACCGCGACCTCCAGCGTGAACAAAGGGAGTTGGAAAGGCAACTCACGAAAGAGCGACTCTTAGAGATATTGAGGCAGAAGCAAGAGCAACGTCACCAGGAGAACCGGGAAAGGGAGTAGGATCTGCAGGACGGTTAACAGGATCGATCGCTCTTTGCTGGAAGCGTTTTTGCGGGAACGTAGAATGCCATCCGCAGACCAAAGCCGTCTGACATCGTCACGCAAAGGAGTACCTTTGCGCATCAGGAAGGTAAAAGAGATTTCAACAGGCTGAAACGATACGACGCCTAATGTTTCCGCTGTATATTTCCGCAGCTCCTCGGTAAAGGATAATTGCATGATCCTTCGCATTGCGACTTTGAACCTCGAGCAAGATCACAAATGTTGGGTGGCGCGCCGGGAGCTGATCGCCGAGCAGTTGCGCGAGGCAAATCCCGACCTGTGGGCGCTGAACGAAGTTCATGTGCCGAGCCAGACAGGTCGGTGGTTGCAGAAAGCTGCGTCAAACGTGATCGGGACAAGGTACACGTTGGTGCAGCAAACCAAAACCGGCGAGGACTCACGCACCCAGGCCGAGGCGCTGCTCACGCGTTATCCGGTGATGGTCGAGACGGCGAATCTCGACTACCGGTCGCACAACTGCGTGGCGCTCGTGGCTCGGTTTGAAATCGACGGACGGTTGCTTGACGTTTATGTCACTCATCTCATCGCGGCGCGGGTGGATGATTCCGCGCGGCAATTTCAAGTGACAGAGCTCCTAAAATGGATTGGCACGCGAGGCGATGCCGATTGTTCGGTTGTCTGCGGCGACTTCAACGCGGCCCCGGACCAACCGTCGATTCGTCTCATGTCCGCGGCCTATCATCCGACGCAAACTCAACCAACGGCCTTCACGCCGTTGCGGGAACCCGGCGGCGCTCCGACTCATCCTGAGTGGGAGCGCTTCGACCGGTGCATTGACTACATATGGATTTCCGATTCGATAAAGGTACGGGCGTCCGGTTTGTGTTTCAACCAGCCAGCCGAAAACAATCCGGATCTCTGGCCGTCGGATCACGTGGGTGTTTGGGCCGACTTTGAGATTGGTTGACGGATGTGCAAGCCGAGATGATATGCCACCGCTCGCTCAGGGTTTCTTGGGTATCAGCCGGCGCGCGAAGCAAATCGACAGCAGTGAGACGGAAATCGCGATGACTCCTATTGCCATGCCGGTGGCGGGGCTTCCCTGGTCGAATTCGCGCAAAATAAACGTCGACACCGTTTGCATCCCCGGCGGGCGCAATAAAACCGATCCAACCAGCTCGCGAAAAGAAATCGAGAAGATCAAGATCGCCCCGGCCAGGCAATGCGGCCAGAGTAGCGGCGCGATGATGCGTCTGGTGGTGATGCCACTGCCGGCGCCATGGATGCGCGCGGCCCATTCATACGACGATGGAATCGTCGCGAGACCCGCGCGCGCGTACTGCACTGCGCAGGGCAGATACTGCGCCGCATAAAAGAGCCCTACGATGACGGCGCTCCCGTAGAGCAGCAGCCATGCCGTCCACGGAGCATTCCAACCTCGGATAAACCCTACCTCCATCGTGATCGCGGGGGTCGCGGCCGGGATGAGAGCCAAGCTCGCTAGCGTGATACCCGTACGGGCGCAAGCCGCGCCGAGTAGAGTTCCGAAGAGCGCCGCCATGAGCGCGAGCGAAAAGCTCGCAATCAACGCCTCCCTAAGGCCGCTGGACTTCTCCGTCAGCGCCTGAAGATAATGTGTCAAAGTTGCCGAGGGTCGGGCCGGCGCTGAGAAGCTTCAAAAGCGATGTGAGCAGCATCGAGCCGTACGGAATGACGAGAGTGAAGAGAAAACAAAAAACCGCGAACACCCAGAGTCCGGCTCGCGCCAAGGCCGGGAGCAAATTCGGTATGGAATATGAACTTTGCTTGGCTGCGGCCTTCGCCTGGCGCTGTAGAACATAGCTAGCGTGTCGACAGCTACCGGCCCCGGCCTTGCCAATTACGCGTGGTGACTGCGCTAAAGGAACGATGGCCCATACCCGTATTGAGCACGTTTCCACGGTTCGAGAATTCCGAAACGTCGAAATGAAATGGTCAGCAGTAAACCTCAGCTGGTGTGGCAGCCGACACTTATCGACGACATATATAAGGATACGAGCCCAGGACGCACCAGAGGTAAGGCCGAGGGAAGTTTTAGGAATTCTTAGGTGATTTGGTGGTATCGCGGGTACGTAAAATGAACTCCGTCAAACCGTGCGTCGAATCGCGGCGGACTGCCCACAGGTAATGAACCCGGATTCCGCAGTTGCGCTCGACAGGAAGCGCGAGGCGCAATCCTTCCGTAGCAAAGTCTCAGCCGAAGGCTGATCCGCCTGTGGCGGAGATGCCGTCTGCCTCTGAGCTGACATCGATCACCGGTGCTTGAATGGAACGTTAAAGCTCGTAACAACGAAGTGCGAAAGCGCAAAATGACTTTGAAATTTTACAGTTCGACGCCTTCGCTACTCCGGTTTCACCTCGCTTGCCGTCTCCTCAGTCTAACTGCAGAATCCGGGATGAATCGACTTTGCCACTGACCCCTGCCACTTTGTCCGTCGTTGCGTACGGGCTCTTACCTAACTATCCAGCTCAGGATAGTAGCGAAAGATGCCTTGTTGATTGAACGGCAAGCGCCGGTCGGACGCAAGATATGCGGCGAGTCGGCGGCGAGCCGCTACGCGGTCATGCAGCCCCACCAGGAGAGAATATTTGGACTCCAGCTTCGCCATCGCGCGTGGAAATGCGTAACGCAAGCCTTCGATCATCTGAAACATCGATAGGTCGACATATGAAGCTGCTTTGCCGACGAGATAGTCGCTTTCATTGCGCTTCAGCACCTGCCCGAAATAATCCAGGAACTTCGGCAGTCGCTCGGCCCTGAACTCCTCCGCGCGCCGCTTCGCTTCGCGCTTCTGGTCCTCGTAATAAAGGCCGCCGGAGATCGGATGATGACTATCGTGGACCTCGGCGACCCAATCGGCGATTGTGAGCTGCAATTGATGCGCCCAGAGACGGCTCGCTTCATCTTTCCGCACTAGGCCGAGGCGCGGACCGAGAAACAAAAGGATGTTTGCGGTCTGCGCGATCACCAGTTTGCCGGCTTTCAAAAACGGCGGAGCAAACGGGGGGCGCCCGACCAAGCGGCTTTCCATCAAGCGCATCATTTCAGCCATGCCGCCTTTTACTTCGCGCGCAACGTCCAAGTAATCCGCACCGGCGTCTTCCAGCGCAAGTCGGACAAACTCCCCGCGGCCCTGTATCGATGGCCAGTAGTACAGCTCATAGCGCATGTGGGTTTCCCTTCCCGCTCGAGCCATCTTCAATCTGAAATGTCTGGATTGCAATACTCTCGTCGCGAAGGGCCCGAGCATCAATTGAAATTTCCGTCGGATTTGAACAGCTCCGATTTCCTCGTCAACGCATGCGACGAGTACGATTACAACGGAGGGCGGCGTCGACTCGCGGCGGACTGCCACGGGTACCGAATTGACCCTTGCCACTCAAAGTGAAAATAGTGTTTAGAGAGTGTAATAAAGATGATACGAGTTTTGCAGATATTTACGCCGTAAAGAGTGCGGAGAAAGAAAACATGAAAAGGCAAACGCCGCGCATAAGGAAAATTCTTATCCCCGTCGATTTCTCTGCTTACTCGGAGAGCACTGTTACTTACGCGTCGATGATCGCCGAAAGGCTCAAGGCAACATTAATTCTCATGCACGTTATTGACTCTTTGCCGTACAGCGTCACCGACACGTTCAATGTCATCGAGCATCGAAAGGCTCTCCAGACTTTGGCATCCGCGCTCCAACCTGAGCATCCGCTTGCGAGCGCGAAAAATAGCGGTAAAAAGACGCCTTGTTTGGGGGAACGCGAGTCGGCAGATCCTGGCCGAGGCGCGCCGGGAAAAACCGGATTTGATCATCTTGGGAACTCATGGGCGGACCGGGCTGCCACATGTCGTGCGGGGAAGCGTGGCGGAGAAAACCGTCCGTCTTGCTCAGGTTCCGGTGTTGACGGTGCCCCTGTCGGTCGCTGCCGGAGTCGAAAAGAGCTCTCGCCCATCCAAGACTAGCAATGGCGTTCCACTTCGGCGGCGACCGGCGAGGCGTTTTGACTTAGACGGATTACAGCAGCGCGTATTTGGCACGCAAAGCTCAATGAAAGCTAGCTCGATGAGATTCCGTCGCTTCCAAGGGCTGTCCCTATTGCCATTAGTTGCCGCGGTTATGCTTTTGTTCAGTAACCGTCCGGCGACCGGCGCCGATGAGTATTCTCTTTCCGAAAAACTGGTGGGCCGGGAATTCGCCCATACGATTCAAAAGGGCGAGTCGCTCACGAGCATCGGCGCCAGATACGGAGTGGAAGCAAAGTTCATCGCCGCTTCCAACGGATTGCCGCCGAACTCTTTGCTTAAAGAGGGCCGGCAACTCCGCGTTGATAACCGCCATATCGTGCCGGATTCGCTTGGCGACGGCATTTTGATTAACGTTCCGCAGAGGATGCTTTTCTACTTTCGCCAGGGACAGCTGCTCAAGTCTTATCCGGTTGCCCTCGGACGCGCTGACTGGCCTACTCCGACCGGTCAGTTCAATATTATCACCAAAGAGGAGAACCCGGTTTGGTACGTGCCGAAGTCGATTCAAGAAGAGATGCGCAGAGAAGGCAAAGTCGTACTGGAGCGTGTTCCTGCTTGTCCTGAAAATCCATTAGGGAAGCACTGGATGGGTCTCAGCATGCCGGGATATGGCATCCACGGCACCATAGCGCCAACCAGCATCTATCAGTTTCGGACCCACGGTTGCATTCGTTTGCACCCTGATGACATGGCAGGACTCTTTGCCGAGATATCGATAGGGACCCGCGGCCTGATAGTCTATCGACCACTCCTGCTGGCGCGCTTAGGAACCCAGGTTTTTCTGGAGGTACATAGGGATATTTATCGGAAGGCAGGTGATTATTTACAAACTCTATTGGCTATTGCTAAAATGGCCAATCTTGATTCTGAAATTGATTGGGACAGCGCGAGAGAGATAACTGGAAAACAAGAAGGAGTAGTGCGCAAGGTCAGTAAACAGGGGAACTTACGCCCATAAGCATGAAGCCAAACAAACACGATTTAATCATCGGTCGCCGCAAAGTTCTCAAATTAGGCGTCCTCACCGCTTTGACGGGAATCTCGCCGCAAACCGTTTTCGGTTCGTCCCCCGGAGTATCGCCGCCAGAAAGATCTCTTGCTTTTTACAATACACATACTGGCGAGCGGCTGAAAACCGTTTACTGGGTCGAAGGGCAGTATCTCTCCGAGTCTCTCGGCGAAATCAATTACATCCTGCGGGACCATCGAACCGACGCGATCAAGGAAATCGACGCGCGACTTTTGGATCTCCTCTTCGCCATTCGGAACACATTGAGCACGAACGAGTCCTTCCACATCATCTCCGGTTACCGCTCGGTGGAGACCAATGGCTTCCTCCGGGCGCAAAGCTCCGCGGTTGCGATGAACAGCCTTCACCTTCACGGTAAAGCGATCGATGTTCGAGTTCCAGGAAGAGCGCTTCCCGTGCTGCGCAACGTGGCAATGACACTGAAGGGCGGAGGAGTGGGTTACTATCCGAAATCGGATTTCGTGCATGTCGACGTCGGGCGCCTGCGCTACTGGTGATTTAGCATCTCATGTGATCCGCCTTCTTCCGCGATGCCTTCATGTGGCGTTATTTCAAATTCACGATGACGTAACGGGAGCAAGCTGCACTTGAAGGTTCAGCTTTCGTTTAAGCCAATCTCTGGCTGAATCCGCTGTTTCTAGCAGGGTTTTTAGCACCCTGCTAGATGTTTGGTGAGGCACCGATGGGGTCACCGTGCGCTATCGGTGCTGCTGGATTTCGTTGGATAATTCGCAGAGCTATTGTTTTTACGTTTGATCGCAGGTAACGAAAGAAATATATGTCTCCACGCGGCCAGGAAGCGAATTGGAGCTATGCGGGACCAATCAGCGGCGGCCTTGAGCAGTTTGCGAGAGAAAGAGCGGAGATAGCGATGGACAAAAAGGTGTACGAGACGCTCACAAAGATCAAGCAAGGGACTGACCCCGGAACTGAGCTGATCAACGAGTATGATCCGACATTTCTTGCCGCGCTCAACAGCTTTTACGCCGACGGCGTCCTGGGACGGGAAGACTCGGTGACCTCGAGAGCTACAAAAGAAATGGTGATCATGGTATCAGCGGCTGCGATGCGCAGTTGGGATGGCATGAGGCGCCACCTGGCTAAAGCGCTCGACCATGGCGCCAAGCCGCGTGAGATCCTCGAGTTTTTAGAGGCGACGTCGATCAACGCCGGTATTCCTGTCATCTGGCGTGGAAGCCAAGCACTCGCTGAGGAATTGAAGAAGAGAAAACAGTCGTTCGAGTAGCAGCACAATCTACGACATTGCCTATCCTTCTTTACTTCCTTCGCCGTTGTTACAGAGGGCTTGCCAACCAATGACGCCCAGCGTGCGCGATCGTCAAGCTGCGAATATTAACTCACGGGAGGTTTATGATGAACCACGCGTCGCACGATGAAAGAACCGCTAGCCTCTGGCGTGAGATCGAGGCCTTGAGTCAGAGCTTTTACGACCGGGTATACCAGGTGTCTCGGCAGTTCTGGGAGGCGAAGCCGTCGGAGGAGAGGCTTCATGATTGGCTCAAGGAGCGGGTGTGGAGCGAGCGAGAAGGCGCCAAGATGCATGCCTACGTGGTGGTTAAAATGGCGGACATGTTGGATCCCGACAGCCTGATTTTTCTCGCCGAGCAAGCGGCCGACGAGGCACGTCACTATCGTTTGGTGGCGCGTTGCTTGGCGGCTCGGGGTTTGAGCATCGACGGCTACGAGCCGTCAGTACGCTGGCGTGGCATCTTTCAAGAGGATTACGATGCGGCCGACCAACGTGATCCGGTGTTGCTTTTCTCGATCTTGCATATGGGCGGCGAGGGCCCGGCATCGGCCACCGCCAAAGCCGCCGTGGACGCCTTGAAGGGAACTCCCGACGACGATATCGCGCGGGCCTACGAATTGATCTACCCTGACGAGTCCGACCACTGGCGTGCCGGACGCGAGGCGCTCAAGCGCTACGCCACGACGGTCGAAGCCCTCGAGCGGTCGCGCAACGCGCTGCGAGAAAAAGCCGAGCATCTTTTCTCGGGCTATAAGCGGTTTGTACCAACACCCTCAAATTCGAGATCGCAGGAGTAGCGTAAGTTCACCGCCAAGCCGGAGCATCGGCCAATTCGCGGGCGGTCAGTTAATCTGCAAGGCGCTCAAGTTTGAAGGCCTGAGCAATATGTTTAGCTTGGCCCGCGATTACATTCTGCCCACCGTCGACGTGACGGCGGACCAGGATTTCCGCATCATAGACACGCGCCTTGAGCAGGCAGCGATTCATATGACATTTGCTTGGGGCCGGTTCACCGAGACGCCGGGTATTTGCATGTATACGATCCCGGTTTCGCCCACGCGATTCCCGAAGCACCGATAGGGTCACCCATTTCCTCTTCTCGCGCCGAACCCCGGAAATATTCCAACCCTTACGCTGGCGCTTCCACGCTTCGAGAATTCCCGAAACGTCGAAATGTTAAGCTCAGTATCAAACCAAAGCCGGCTTGAGCAGACGGCATTCACACACGACATATATAAGGATACGGGCTCATGTCGCACCAGAGGTAAGCCGAGGGAGGTTTTAGGAAGTTTTAAGTGATTTGATGGGATCGGGAGAGTGGGGATGCAATCGATGTCAGAATTTCGTTTTGCTTTATTGGGTGCGCGTGTTAATAGGCGGGCATGGCGTGAAAACCGATAATTGATTACGAGGGAGCGTCCTACCATAGAAAGGAAACTCCAATGCGCGGTGTTATCCGACCGCTCCTAACGGGATCTGCCGGGCTTCTGCTGCTCGACGTCGACCCCGTCTCGGCGCGGAAGTAGAAAAAATCATCCACGACCATTTCAGACTGGACCCTGCCCTGTTGGGAAAACTCAAAGATATCTTTTACAAGTGACTAAAGATCTCCGGGAACCACCAATAGGCAAAAAAACAAAGCCGTGCACAAATTTTCGCTTCTTCAGCTTTTCAGCTACAGCTGCGGATTTGCGATGTAACTTTGGATACAGTCGAGTCAACGAGAGGATACGCGGTTACCAACGGAGATTGTGCGTAATGCCAATCTTCCGATTCAAGCTGAAGTCCGCCGTGGCGCCGTCGCATCTTAATCTTGTATCAAGCGTGGCGTTATAAGATCTCGTTTTATAACAAGTTCCCGCACAAGGAATTTTCAACGCGCCCTGACCGTTACCCGCACTTACGGTCCATCGCATCGCTCCGCTAGCAATGTCATTTCGATTGCTTTCCAAATGGACACCGAGCGATACAAAAGAATTCAATTGCCGGTGCCGTCACCTGGTCTCGTGAACGATTCGGACGGGGTGAAGCCCGCTGCAGGCTAGCCTTTCCAATCGTAGTTCAAGGCCGCGAAATCGACCTCATAGCTTCCTCCCTGTTTGGCGCCGCGCACGAAAGAGGCCGCCGCCTGAAGCTTCGGGCAATAGACCTCCAACAAGTTGCCTGAAGGGTCGCGGAAGTAGGCGAGGCCCTTGACGCCGTCTCGAGTCCATGGCTCGGTCGTCTTGACGCCGTTTTTCCGAAGCCGGTCGATCATCGGCAGAAAATCCTCGGCCTCAGCGAAGAAGGCGTAGTGAGGAAACTCAGCATCCCAACCCGTCCAACCACCTTTTTGCTGCGACATCCCAATGATGAGGCCAGCCACACGAACTTCGGCAAAACCCTCGACATCATGCACCAGCTCTCCTCCCATAACTTGGGTGAAAAAGCGCTTTGACTGTTCGAGATCGCGACAAGGAAGGCTCATGTGGCTAAAGCCCGTAAAGCATGGCCTTTGGCCCTTGATCCGGGATGAGACCGAAGCGTTCTTGCCATTCCATTGGTAATTGAGCTCCGCAAAGTCAATCGGTCGCCCGCCCTGTTTGGGACCCACCGGCAGCGACGCGACACCCTCGAAACCCGTTTCACAGTAAATCTCAAAGAGGTTCCCGGACGGATCACGGAAATAGAGGAGCGCCTTTTTGTGGTCGCGCGTCCAGGGATGGGTGGGGACACCCCAGTTTTCCAGCCACTCTTTCATCGGCCAATAGTCCTTGCCGTCGATAAAGAAGGCGTAATGGGGATATTCGGCATCCCGCCCCGTCCAACCCGCGGGCTGCTCCGCCAGACCGATGATCACACCGGCGATCCTGACCTCGGCAAATCCGGGGGTATCGTGAAAAAGGTCTGCGCCAAGCACCTCAGTGAAAAAGCGCTTGGACGCGGCCAGATCGCGGCATGGAATACTTGCATGGCTGAAACCAGAGAAGCGAGGCTGCCTTGTGGCCGAAATTCTGGCTTCCGTTGCCGAACTCGCTGTGCTTTCCATAACACTCCCTCCTTCGTTCGTACCTGACATGACAGCGTACGGTTTTTTGCGGCACCTAACGCTGAATGCCCAGCTCTTTCCTGGCTTTTTCCACGAAGGTGTAATCCACCACCTGAGCGACCGTCACTGGCTTGCTTACACGAGCGTTCTCTCTTGCGAGATCGATGAGGGCCTGGACGCCCTCCGATTCCACCGACGCATCCCTTGTTAAGCCCCGGCGGAGATGACGGAAAATCTCTGCCGCAAGCTTCCGGTCACTGAGCTTAAGCCTCCTCATGATGAGGTCGAGAATTTCATCGCGGTGGCTCTCTTCCCACAAAAACATCAGGCCCCGAAGCGTCGCCCGGACCATCTTGAAGACCTCGTTGGGATTTTCCCGGATCCTTTTCTCGGACGTGCCAAATCCAGTCTGAGGGAATCTCATGATATCGCCGAAAAAGACTAGCTCGGAGTAGCCCTTCTCGAGCGCATAAATGTTGAAAGGAATACCTAGAACAGTGGCATCAGTCACGCCCGATTCGAGCACCGCGAGGCGGCTCCCGTCTCCACCACCCATCGGCATGATTGCGACGTCCCGGTCGGCATCCAGGCCGAAATGTTTCAGCGCGAGCTTGGCGAGCAATGTCGCGCTTCCCCCAGGCGAGCTGCCGGCGATTTTTTTCCCTTTGAGATCCAACCCTCTTCTGATTTCCTTTTTGGCCATCAAAAAAGATAGCGGTCGATCCGCCGTGAAGATCAGAACTTTGAGTGGTCGCCCCTGAACCGCAGCTCCGATGACCCCTGTGACCGCCCCGTTGTAGTCGACGTCGCCGGTGACGACAGCCGTGCTGGCGAGCGTCGCAGACATGACGACGAGCTCCAGGTCGATGCCTTCGTCTTTGTAGAAGCCTTTCTGCTGGGCCGCATAGAAAGGAAGGAAGACAATGCTTGTGGTGGAGATCCCCATGCGGATTTTATTGGCGGCCGGCTGTGCTTGGGCCGCCGAAGAGACCGAAAGAAGGAAAGCCGACAGCGCGGCTGATCGCCATGCACAGCGCGTTTTCATAATACCGCTTAGCGCATCCCCAGGGCCGCTTGCGCTTCCCTGAGTGGCCCGAAATCGATTACGTCCGAGGGTGCGACCTGGCGGCCCCCCGCCTGCGCAGACGACATATCAATAGTGTTTTGTATGCCTTTGACCGAAACCGAGCCGTCGGAGCTGAAGGACTGTATCGACAGGTCGTATGTGGCCTCGGCCACCCCTTTTTCCATCTTGAGCAATTTCTGAATCAGCGCTATGGTCTCGGCGCGCTGGTTTTTCATGAACACAAGCCCGCGCACGATCGCTGTCACTACCGAGACCACTTCGCCGCGTGAATCTTTGATCCTGGCTGTGGTCGTGGCCAGGCCGGCCAAGGGAAGATCCATATAGTCGCCCGCGTAGGCCAAGACGTTAAAGCCCCACGCCTTGGCTTGGGTTGGAGCCGGGGGCGCGGCCATCGTCGCTTGAACGGTCCCCGATTTGAGCGCGGCCATGCGCAGCGGCGTGTCCCCCACGGCCATGATCGTGACCTCCTCCGGAGCGACGCCAAAGTTCGAGAGGACTCTTTGGGTGACCAAATGAT
This sequence comes from Binatia bacterium, assembly GCA_036555515.1. Lineage (GTDB taxonomy): Bacteria > Desulfobacterota > Binatia > UBA9968 > UBA9968 > DATACQ01. The sequence goes on along the minus strand of DATBLC010000401.1, from coordinate 20,678 downwards.
TCACGGTGCTGAGGGAGCCTACGGCAACGATTTTGCCTTTTAAATCGGCCACGAAGCGAATCTCCGGCCGCGCGACCAGATAAAAGCTTGGCTTGGCCACCATTGCGAGCACGCCCCTCAAAGGCGCGCCCTGGATGGCCCTGCCGATGCTAGTGCCGAAGGCGGTGGTGTAGTCGATGCTGCCGCCCAAAATACCGGGCAGCGCAACGCTGGATCGGACCTGGACGAGCTGCGGCCCGATGCCGGCTTCGCGAAAGTAGCCTTTGGCCTCGGCCAGCAGCGGCGGAAAATTGTTGAAGTCGCGAGCGACATAGCCGATAACAACCTTCTTTTCCGGCGCCGCCGCAGCGCTCGTAGCTTCAATTCCTGAGAGGACGGAAAAAGAAATCGTGGCGAGAAGCAAACAGCTCCAGCGGAGCAGCCCGAACCTAACGACGCTCATTAGCGATTGCCTCAGCTAAGTGTTGCTTTGAGGGTTAGCATGAAAGGATCCCCTTTAGTTCGCTTGACGTATAGATGAGTCCCGATCAGAACGTCTATAGTCCGTAAAGCCGCCGCGGATTATCGGTGAGCATCTTCTCCACCATTCGCGGTGCTAGATCTGGCCGTTCTCTGAACTCCGTCACCATGTCTTCCTGGCGCGACGGGTCGCCGTGCGGGTAATCAGAGCCGAGAACGAAAGCATCTTCGCCGATGAGGGCGGTTATTCCGTTGATATCCTCGTCGGGTTCGCAGGTGACGAACACGCGACCCGCTTGAAAATAATCGATAGGATCTTTGGCGAGCTTGCGTCTGGCGTTGTCGCGGCGCACCTGCTTGATCATGAAGGGGATCCAGGCCGCTCCTGCTTCGAAAAAACCGAAACGCAGATGCGGAATCTTTTCGAAAGCCGCCGAGCTCATGATGCTGTTGAAGCCCATGATCACCGGCAGGATCGCGCTGTAAAAATTTGTCGAGGCATCGAAGATCCGAGTCAGAGCCGGGCAACCCCAGCCCAGATGCACGCAAATCGGCAAATTCAATTCAGCGGCGGCATGATAAAAGCGAAACAGACTCTCGTCGCCGAGCAGTTTGTCCCACGCCATCCCCTGCAGCATCACCGCGGCGGCGCCGATTTTGGACGCGCGCTCGATCTCTCTGATCGATTCGTCGATATCGCGGATCGGCACCAAGGCGGCGAAACGAAGCCGGCCCTTGGAAGCGCTCACGCATTCGCCGAGAAAACTATTGTAAGCGCGCAACAGCGCTGCTTCCAGTTTCAAATCTTCCGAAGTATGTGTCAAAAATAAACTCGGGAACACTACCTGGGTATCGATTTTCACCTTGTCCATGTCGCGAATACGCGCCGCCACATCCGTGATCTCTTGAGCGCCGATGCTTTCCCGCTTCAGAGTCGCCGCTTCCATCAGCGTCGGCGTACGAAAGATTGTTCCCCCCTTGCCGAAAAGTTTGGGATAGGTCTCGCCGTCGATCAGCCATACCGCGTTGTACTTGCCATACACCGTATCTGTGTCCAAGCGCACTGGCAGCGGTCGGCGCGGCCGAAATTCTGTGTCCAAGCGCTCGAACATCGCCTCGGACTCTTCCACGTGAGCATCAGCGTCAATAATCATCGCGCGATTCTCCTTGAGGTGAACTCCCGTTTGCACCCTCATACTAAAGTCTTTGGCGGATTACAATTGACGCATTAACAAACGGCGTGTCGGAGAAGGCGATGCCCCGATTACTAAATTAGTCTTAGTGTTGCCGGACATAGCTCAACCTTGACCTATTTTATACATATCCAGTAGTATGTTGCCGTATCTATGGATATCATAAAAGTCGTAATTGCCGACGATCATTTGTTATTTCGCGAAGGTCTGAAGCGGATACTTTCTTTGGAAAAGGAAATCTTGGTCGTCGGCGAAGCTGCAAACTACGCCGAGGCCGTTGAAACTACCGCAAGGATGCGGCCGGACGTGCTGCTCATTGATCTCAAGATGCCGGCCGGAAATGCGGTCGAATCGCTGCTGAGGATCGGCGAAAAAAGCCCAAGAACCAAGGTGATGATTCTCACCGCTCATTCGGAAGACGAGAGTGTTTTGAATACGGCGAAACTCCGCGCGCGCGGTTACGTTCTCAAAGGCATATCCGTACCGACCTTAATCCAGGCGATCAAGAAGGTAAACGCGGGCGAGATATGGGTGGACCCGGAACTGTCGGCGGGAGACGATTTCGAGCAGATCGCAAAAAGTCTAAAGTTCAAAGTGGGCCCGCCGGCGAACCAAACCCTGCAAAACTTGACCAAACGTGAGTTGGAAATCCTACATTTGGTGGCCGAAGGATTATCCAACGAGGAAATCGGCAAGAGGATTTTCATCAGCAAGAAGACGGTCAAGACCCATCTCAACAACATCTTCGACAAACTGCAAGTGAACAATCGTTTCAAAGCCGCCCTCTTGGTCATGCCCGCCTGGAAGAAGCAAAGCGCGTAGAATGAGCGTTAAGCAAAGTCCCGCGCCTTGACCAGTGCATAAATGAACGAGCGCGTCGATCCCCCTTCAGGATTCAACCCGGTCTTACGTATGCGGGGCTTTTCCAAAGGATTGCCGGCAAGTCGTTGATCGCTTTTCGCCGCGGTCAATACTCAGGCCTACACGGCACTATGTGGTGCCAAGTACCCCCAGTGTTGTTTTGGCCTTGTCACTAACTAGTTACTAATGAGTTCGTTATTTAGAGACTATGTCGCTAGTGTGCGACCGAGAAGCGAGCCCTTCCGATCGCGGTCAATGGTTCTCTGCCTTGCCGGCCACCACCCCGTCCTCTCCATAGGTGGAAATGCCTGCCGACAGGGCCTGAAAACAACCTTTGCGCTCCTGTGCCCATGCTCTCCAGGTCTCATCCCTCGGTCGCTGTTTGGTTACTTAATTGTGGACTCCTTAATAATGCGCCCAATGATGTGCCTGCTGATCGGCTTCCTTATGGCGTCTGCCATGAGCTAGAGGTTCGGGGTGCGCGTGCAGCGTTCATTTGTCCGGTTTTCAAGGATCAATAACTAGGTTATGATCCCGGTATAGCGAGGTCAGCGATGGATGAACAAGTCCTGTTAAAGCGTATTACCGTGAACCCGAAGATATTCGGGGGCAAGCCGATTATTCGCGGGCGCCGGTTGGCCGTCGAGCATATCCTGGGGCGTTTTCGATAGTGGTAAGCTTTAGAAATTTCGCAAGGTGAGGATTAATGACGTGAAACCCATACCCGAGCAAGAGCTTAGGAAAGCTCTAAAAGATTTACCTTCGGAAGACGTGGAGACAGTGGTATCCCTGGTCAAGTCGCTCTGTCAGAAGCGCATAGCTGAAATGCCCGTGAAGGAAGCCGAATTGTCGGACGCAGAACATGCCCGTATACTCGGCGTACTCGACGCAGTTGCTGCTCTTTCTTTGGAAAAAGGGCCGGCCGTGAGCAACCGGGATCACGACCGGTACCTCTACGGCAGTTGAACATGCCTGTATTTGTAGACACCGGTGCTTGGTTTGCGTACTTCGTGCGGCGCGACCCTGACCACGAGGCTGGGGTAAATTGGATGCGGCAGAATCGCCAGCCGTCGGTTACGACCGACTACGTTCTGGATGAACTCTTCACTCTTTTAAAAGTGCGCGAAAGCCACAGTGTTGCGGCTGCCGCTGGCGTGGCGCTATTGGACCAGTCGGTGACTCGTCTGGAAAGGATCGGAGAGCCCGACTTTCGCGCCGCATGGGAAGCGTTTTAGCAATACAGCGACAAAGGATGGAGCTTTACAGACTGTACCAGTAAAGTCGTCATGCAGCGTCTTAGCGTCACGCACGCTTTCGCCTTCGATCGTCACTTCGAAGAATTCGGGACCGTTATCAGAGTTCCAGAGTCTATCAGCTCATAGTTACGGTTTCATTGGGGCGAATAACCTCAGCGAGTGTTATGGAACTGTTTAAGAATAAGAATACCCCCTTGGCCTGGGAATATGACGGGGACGCAGATACGCTATACATGAGTTTCGGCAAGCCCAGGCCCGCCGTAGGTGTTGACGTGGGCGAGGGAGTGATTGTCCGCTACGATGAGCCAGAACGCCCTAAAGAATCTTGACCGCGAAAGCGCAGCGCTCAATTCGGCCTGCCCTTCGGCTTCGAAGCCTGGGCCATTTAATCTGCAAAAATTTATATGATCAGAGAGCTTGACCTAGTGGCTTTAAGAGAATCTATTCCCGTTTACGGTCTAAAAGCGGGCGATGTCGGTACGGTGGTTTTGTCCATCAAAAGGGCGAAGCCTTTGAGGTGGAGTTTATCAACGCGGACGGTGAAACATTCGCCATCGCGCCGTTAGGTTCGTCGCAAGTCAGGCGGGCTCTAAAAAAGGAAATTGCGCGGACAAGGTTAATTCGGGCGTAGGGCCGGTATCCCGTCGGACGTTTGTAGCACTCTAGAACCCCGCGTGGGAACTAGGAAACGTTGACTTGGAGGAGGTACGATGAAACGAGCTCGGATATTGGCCGCGGCGTGTGTGATTATAGCTGGTCTTTCTCTCGAAGCAGTGGCCGCGCGGCCGCAAAGTTACCCACTTCGCGTTCGCGGAGGCAAAAATCTAAGAATATCGCAACACGCGACGAAAACACCATCCCTTGTAAGACTGGTCGTGGATTTTGAAGCGGGGAACCGCGCGGGATTGCGCCCCGGTAACGGATCGTGGCTGGACCGTGGAATGCGATCCGGTGAGCCCACCCGTTTGGAATACTCGGTTCACGAAAGCGATGCGCAGCGCATTGTTGATTATCTCCGGAGCCCGGCTAACTACTACACATTTGAATGCTTCAATTCGGGAAAAGGCTACCTTCAAGTGACCAAAGCCTATGTAAAATCGGTTCGGATAGATTAGTTGGGTTAAATAACCGGGACAGGCTGAATTTCAACCGGGCACAGGTTGACGCGCAGGTTGTGGGGAGAGGCATGTTCCCAGCGATGCGACGCTATGACGCATAAGGGGAAAGGACGGGTTTTTCAATCGAGACGGCGTGGGCTCTAACGAAAAGACGAACGAGGTAGCCATATGGAACAGAAGGACGAAAGTTGTTGTACAATCGACTATCAGCACCACAAGGAGATTTTTGAGCGGCGTCGGCAGGCCTTCCTGAAAGATCCGGAGAAAGCGGTGACTACGCACCACGCGAAAATCCGCTTGGTCCAGGATCACTACAAGGAAGCCGAAGTCCCCGGCGGGTACACCATCAAATGCGACGAGCCGGTTGAGCGTGGAGGAGAGGGCAAGGGACCTGCGCCGCTGCAGTATCTAGTCGCCTCCGTCGGGCTTTGACTGCTGAGCCAACTGACGCAGTGTGCGTCATATCTAGGGGTGCGGATTGACCGGGCGGAGCTTACGGTTACGGGGGAATTCGATCAACGGGGCAAATTCGGTCTTGCGGATGTACCTTCCGCCTGTCGGCGGTTCACCTACCAGCTCGACCTACAAAGTCCGGACACAGAAGAACGGGTCGTTGAGTTATTGGCATTCATGGAGCGTTCCTGTTACGCAACCAATACGCTGCGCCAGCCGGTCGAAGTGGTACCGCTCCTAGTATTGAACGGGCGCGACGTCGCGGTGAGTCTCAATCGCTAGGGTGCATCGAAATTCGTGCGGTTCTCTTAGATTTCAACCCGCACCTCGTCCAGTCGCAAACAAGTGACTGATATCTAGGATCAGCCACTCGGGCTCTTTCTCAGCAACTGGTTGGGGGAGAAAAAAAGGACAGGCTGGTTTTTGGCTGCGCCCTACAGTGGGCGATGAAGAATGAGCAGACGTGGGCGTTCGCTGTGGGATCCGGCTATGACTTCTGGTCGCGGAGGCTTTCCAATGGAATCACTACTTGCGCTCTTGTGGTTTTTGGGCCTGCTGTTTTTGACTCCAGGTATCGCTGATTCGCACGGCGGTCTTGTCGATGGTTACGGTTGCCACCGCGATCCGAAGCAAGGAAACTATCACTGCCATCAAGGCCCCTATGCAGGCAAATCCTTTCCATCCCGGGAGGAGTTTTTACGTCAACTGCGAAGTCCCCAGTCAAATCTGCCTCAACCAAAAAATACGCCGTCTCCCCCGGATAAACCGTCGCCCTCCGACATCGAAGATCGAAACCAGCCCTAGGAGAAAAAAGGGTACAGGCTGGAAACGAAAAGGGACATGCGCCATAGAAATCCGCCTATGTGGCGCAATTCTGGCGCGATTTTCGTAATCGCGTCGCAACGAGAGGGCACAAGTTTTTCCTCTGCATCAAATCACAGCGGCAGTTTCAGGTAGCTGGGGTTGTGCGCCATCGACGGACAAAGCCAGCGCACTTGTGGCCAATACCCAGACAATAAAATCCAAATCCAAAACTCCTCGTTAAATATCTATTAACATTGGGCCACTTGGTAATTTTTCCTTCTTGGCATTTGATTTGCCTTATAACGCATTTAACCTTACGGCGTCACTACGCTGAAATGATGCAAATATTTCTCAAAAGGAGGTCGCAATGAAAACCATACCGCTATTATTTTTGCTTCCGGCTGTTCTCGTGATTGGTTGTTCGCAAGATCGTGATGCTCGTCAGGCGCCACAATCTTCCGCCGCCGTAGAACCCGATAACTCCGGTCGCAATGTCCGAGATCGCAACGAAGGGACGAAGACTGCGGGGGATCAGTCCGAGAACGAGGCAGACCGAACGATTACTCAAAACATAAGAAAGGCCATTACGGCGGATGACTCGCTTTCCACCAATGCGAAGAACGTCAAGATTATCACCAACGATGGAACAGTTACGCTGCGGGGGCCCGTCCAGAGCGAGAAGGAGAAAGCTGACATCGAGGCGAAAGCGAAGCAGGTCGCAGGTGTAAAGAGAGTGGATAACCAATTAGAAATCGCAAGCTAAATTAAGGAGGAATTTATGTCCAAAGCAGTTTTTGGTCTGGTTGATACTGAAAGTCAAGCGGAACGGATCGTTGATGGCCTCAAGGCTGCCGGGTTCTCCAACAACGATATCTCAGTACTATTCCCCGACAAGGGGGGAACGAGAGATTTCGCGCACGAAAAAGCCACCAAGGCTCCCGAAGGCGCCGCGGCAGGCGCAGGTACCGGCGGAGTCGCGGGCGGAGTATTGGGTTGGCTCGTCGGCATCGGGTCATTAGCTATTCCCGGCGTCGGACCGTTTATCGCAGCTGGGCCGATCATGGCCGCGCTGGCGGGGGCCGGTGTCGGTGCCGCAATCGGTGGGCTATCCGGTGCTCTGATCGGAATGGGCATTCCGGAATATGAAGCCAAGCAGTACGAAGGTAAAATCAAAGAGGGAAACATTCTGATTTCGGTGCACTCGGAAGACAGTGATGAAGTTAAGCGCGCAAAAGATATCTTTGAGCGTGCCGGCGCCCACGATATCTCCTCTACCGGTGAGGAAAGCGTTCCTCATAAAGACAGAGAAGCATCGCGCACGCGCGCGGTCTAACAGGTGAAACGGGAACTGACCTTAGCCGCGTCGCTCGCCGAGCGACGCGGCGGGACGCAGAGCAAATTGATGATCAGATCCAGGCAGAACTAGAAACCCACGCGCAAGCAGCTCGCGTTATTCGATTCGCTAAGGAAACGCACGAGTAAGATCGACAAAAAAAGACACTGGGCGAAAGTCCGTTAATCGCTACAAGAGCCACTAGGGCGTAATTCTAAGTCGCGACGATCAGCCGGCAAGATTGAACGAATTCATAAAAGCCGTCGCCCAACATCATCATTGGAGCGGTGAAAAAAGCTATACGCGGCGGCTAGAGTTGCGACACGCGGCGGATGTTGAAACAGGCGTATTTGAATAACTCTATTAACAAAAGAAGGAAGAGCACATGAAAAATGAACAGTTGAATCAGCTTCTTTATGAAGCACTGGAAACCGAAATGGGCGGCGTGCAGGTTTATGAAACTGCGATACGATGCGCCGTGAACGAGGATCTTAAAGAAGAGTGGGAGGAATATCACGAGCAGACCCAAAAGCACGTACAAATCGTTCGTGACCTTTTCGGCAAGCTCGGACTCGATCCGGAGAAAGAGACCCCAGGACGCCAGATTGTGAGGCACATCGGCAAGTCGCTGGTGAAGGCAATGGAAATGGCACTTGAGGCCGGCAAGCCCGAAGCAGCTCAAATCGTGGCCGCGGAATGTGTGGTCCAAGCCGAGACCAAAGACCACTTGAATTGGGAGCTCGTCGGCCAGGTCGTTGAAAAGAGCAAGGGCGAAGACCGAAAGGCTTTAAAAGATGCTCTCGAGCAAGTCGAGAAAGAGGAGGACGAGCATCTTTATCATACGACGGGTTGGGCCCGGGAATTGTGGATAGAATCATTGGGACTTCCAGCGGTTATTCCACCCCCTGAAGAAGAAAAGGACGTTAAGACGGCAATCGGAGCGGCACGGGCTAAGCAGGCTCGAGAGGAGATGCTCTGACAGGGCCTTAGCGGCGCTAAAAGTTTATGAACGACAAGGAGTGAAATATGGCTGGATATAATATTTTTTACATCATTGGTGTCGTGGTCGTTGTACTTGTTATTCTCGGATATCTGGGCCTGCGCTAACCTCAGCGTCCACACGGAAAGCAGGAACCGTTTCCTTCGGAGGAGACGGGACAAAAAGCACTTGACCACGTTAGGATACTAATCGACGACGTGGTCGAGTTGGCGTCTCTTTGTGTGCCAGTCAGAACGGATGGCAATTACGGGACAGATCCGACCGGCAAATTTTTGCCGAATTAGGCACGCGCGATAGTAGGGAAAGAAGAAATACCCAGCCTAGCTGCGCGACGCGTCCTGGTTATGGTCGAATCCAAAGAACGAGCAGAGGACGAGAATATTCTCAACCGTAACCATGCTTCACCGGCAGAATTCGTACCCACAGTGCCATAACCGGATCTTATGACAGAAAGCACTGGCTTTTGATTTGGAAAGGACTAGTAAATGGCATCGCGAAAAAAATCTCGTTCTAACCGCTCCACCAAAGACCGTTTGAAAAATCGCCCAGCCGCAAATGGCACCGCGGGCAAAAAAAACAGCTCCGCCGACGCACCGAACGCCCTAGCGTCAAAGTCCAGTTCGCGTTCGACCGTTAGTGGCCCCGCACACCGCCGCGAGTCTTTGGCCGAGAGCGCGGGGGATGCTCTGGCTGCAAAGTTCGATTCCACTCAAAAGCTCGCTGCAGACATGCCATATAACGTGAACAAGGCGCTCGAGCACGGCAAACTCTCTATGCGCCCTCCAGAGGGGCCGAGTATCACTCCCTCGGATCCGTCAGCGACCGGCAGCACGTTAACCGAAACCAATTCTTCCAATAAGACAGGCTCTGGCCAGCCACAGCTGGGGACTAATCCAAGCAATCTCCCGCTCGACCGGGTCCGTGTCGATTCCAGCGGCCAGATGCTGACCACTAATCAAGGCGTTCCAGTCGCTGACAATCAGAGTTCGCTCAAAGCGGGATTTCGCGGGCCTGCACTGCTCCAAGATTTCATTCTGCGCGAGAAGATCACCCATTTTGACCACGAGCGCATACCGGAGCGCATAGTCCATGCCCGCGGTTCGGCCGCCCATGGTTATTTCGAATGCTACGATTCGCTTAAGAAATATACGGCTGCGTCGCTGTTCGCCGAGGCCGGCAAGCGGACGCCGGTCTTCGTACGCTTCTCGACCGTTATTGGTGAGCGCGGCTCTGCCGATACAGTGCGCGATGTTCGAGGTTTCGCTGTCAAGTTCTACACCGACCAGGGTAACTGGGATTTGGTCGGCAACAACATCCCAGTTTTCTTCATTCAGGACGCAATGAAATTTCCGGATCTGGTTCACGCAGCCAAGCCGGAGCCCCATTTCGCGGTGCCGCAGGCCTCAACGGCGCACGATACTTTCTGGGATTTCATTTCCCTAATGCCGGAATCGACGCATATGATGTTGTGGGCGATGTCGGATCGAGCCATTCCCCGCAGTTATCGAATGATGCAAGGCTTCGGCGTGCATACCTTCCGATTGGTAAATGACAAGGGCGAGTCTCGATTCGTAAAATTCCACTGGCAACCGATGGCCGGCACCCATTCGCTCGATTGGGACGAGGCGGTCAAGATCACAGGGGCTGATGCCGACTTCCACCGCCGCGACTTGTGGGAAGCGATCGAATCGGGCGCCTATCCGGAGTATGAGTTCGGCATGCAGATCTTCACTGAAGAGCAGGCGGAGAAGTTTAGCTTCGATGTACTGGACTCCACTAAAATCGTGCCAGAGGAGCTCGTGCCTGTGATGCCTGTTGGGAAAATGGTTCTTAACCGTAACCCAGACAATTTCTTCGCGGAAACTGAGCAGGTCGCGTTCTGTGCCGCGCACATTGTGCCAGGACTGGACTTTTCTAACGACCCGCTACTAGCCGGTCGCATTCACTCTTATCAAGACACGCAGATATCGCGGCTCGGCGGACCTAACTTTCATGAAATTCCCATTAATGCAGCGGTGGCGCCGGCGCACAACAACCAGCGCGACGGAATGCATCGGCACGCGATTAATCGGGGCCGCGTCGCATACGAACCAAACTCGCTCGCAGGCGGCTGTCCTTTCCAGGCTGGCGCGGCTGGTTTTACGTCGTTCCCAGAGCCGCTGATCGGGGACCAAGTGCGGGGTAAGCCTGAGCGGTTCGCGGATCATTACACCCAGGCAACACTGTTCTGGAATAGCCAGACGGATGTCGAGAAGGCGCATATCATCCGCGGGTTCCGTTTTGAGTTGTCGCGGGCTCAGATTCCCGCGATCCGCACGCGCGTGGTCGCCATGCTGGCCAACGTTGCGGATGATCTCGCCGCAGGCGTCGCTCAAGGACTCGGCATGCCGGTTCCCCCCGCTCTGGCGAAGGCGATTGAAAAGCCACCTGTGCCTGAAATCGAGGCTTCGCCTGCGCTCTCACTGTTCGCACGCCCCGGTGACGGCGGCATACGCACACGAAGGATTGCTATTTTAGTAGCGGACGGGGTAGTTGGCGCAGACTTAAAATCGCTGCACGAGGGGCTTGCTGCACAGGGAGCAGTCCCGCGCTTTGTCGGAGGTCGCCTAGGCACCGTCAAAAGCGCAGACGGAGAGCCGATCGAAGTCGATACGACTATGGAGGCGGTTCCCGCCGTGCTTTATGACGCTCTCGTAGTGCCCAGTGGCCGCGAAGCTATAAAGACGCTTGGCAATCTGGGACATGCGGCCGAATTCGTCAAAGACCAATATCGTCATTGCAAACCGATTCTGGTGCTTGGCGTGGGCCAGGATTTCGTAGAAAATGCCGGCGTTCCATTAACGCTATCAAACGGCGACCCTGATCCTGGGGTGCTTCACTTCCCGGATGCCCACGTTGAGGAGGCCTTGGCACAGTTTGTAGACGCGATTGCTAAGCACCGCCATTTCGCCCGCGAAATGGATCCACCGCCGGTTTAATCTTAAGGTTATGCGATTGACTGGGAGGCCAGTGTGCCACCTGCCAGGTGCCGGCTTTAGGTCGCTTGGTTATAATTGCCGCGTGAACGCCACTTGGGGTCGGGTGATGAGAGCAAACCCATCTTCAGGAATGCGTTCTACAAAACAAAAAGAACCTTCTTCACCGATGGCCAAGTAGCGAGCGTCCATCGCCACTCTCACGCGCAAAGAGAGGGAATTGATTATTCCCTCTCTTTGCTGCGATCCTAGCGGCGCACGAGTCAGGCTCGCGTGCTCTATTATCATTAATAACCTTTGGACAACAGGTGTTCTCTGACTAACAAATATCGCGCAACCTATTGATCGACCATCGCGCATCCCCATATGACGGCTACGGAATGGACCGAGGTTTATGAGGATGCGTGGAAGAACTTCTATAGCAAGGAGAACATGATCAAGATCCTGTCGCGCTGGAGCCATAACCCCGGAATTATTGGAACCTCATGTCGATCTTTTTCTGGTACAAAAACGCAGCCGTGATCGAACGGGAACACCCGATGATCGCCGGTTTCTTTAGATTAAAGGACCGGCTATCGCGCCGGCCGGGTTTTGCTATCGATCCTCTGCCGGTCCATCTCTGGAAGCGGAAAACTCACCATCAGCCTGATCAAGGACTTATTCCTCACCACGTCCTTTGTCTTCACGTTTCGCGCCGGCTCCCGCGCCGAATAATTGTTGCCACAAAGAGAGGGCGGCATCTAAACCAGTGGCTTGACATATAGCGCAAATCGGTCGAGGAGGGATCACTATGGCAAAGGTTTGGCCCGGAAATAATTATCCTTTAGGCGCTTTTTATGACGGCGCCGGAACTAATTTTTCGATCTTCTCCGAAATCGCTAATCGGGTGGAGCTGTGCCTTTTTGACGAAGGCGGCACAGAGACAAAATTTGATTTGCCGGAAGTTACAAGTTTTTGCTGGCATGGTTACCTACCCAACGTTGGGCCCGGCCAGCGTTATGGTTTTCGTGTGCACGGGCCGTGGAAGCCTGAGGAAGGCCATCGCTGCAATCCGGCCAAGCTGCTCTTGGACCCCTATGCTCGGGCGATTGAAGGTCAAGTGATATGGAATCAGGCGGTATTCTCGTATCCGTTCGACAATCCTGAGGGTCCATCGAACGACATCGACAGCGCTGCCTTCATGCCTAAATGCGTCGTGACGACGCCGTATTTCAACTGGGGCAATGACCGCCATCCGCGTACCCAATGGCATGAGACGATTATCTACGAAGTGCATGTCAAGGGGTTTTCGATCAACCACCCCGAAGTGCCTGCTGAGTTGCGCGGAACCTATGCCGGTTTGGGCCATCCGAAGGCCATCGAATATTTCACCCGCCTGGGTGTCACCGCCATAGAGCTCATGCCTGTTCATCATTTCATTCAAGATTCTCATCTGTTGGAGCGAGGCCTGCGAAACTATTGGGGCTACAATTCAATCGGTTTCCTCGCGCCGCACGATGAGTACTCTGCTGCCGGAAAAAACGGCCAGCAGGTTCAAGAATTCAAACAGATGGTGAAAGCGCTGCACGAAGCGGGCATCGAAGTCATTCTTGACGTCGTCTACAATCACACCGCAGAGGGCAATCATCTGGGTCCGATGCTCTCCTTTAGAGGCATCGACAATGTCGCCTATTATCGGCTGATGGCTGACGATCGCCGGCACTATATGGATTACACGGGAACCGGCAACAGTCTCAACATGCGCCACCCTCACGTGCTGCAGCTCATTATGGATTCGCTGCGCTATTGGATACTTGAGATGCACGTGGACGGCTTTCGCTTCGATCTCGCGTCCACTTTAGCCCGGGAGCTGCATGACGTGGATCGGCTTTCGGCGTTTTTCGACATCATTCAACAAGACCCGGTGATCAGCCAAGTCAAACTTATCGCTGAACCTTGGGACATTGGCGAGGGTGGTTACCAGGTGGGACAATTTCCGCCTTTATGGTTGGAGTGGAACGGCAAGTATCGTGATTGCGTGCGCGATTACTGGCGCGGCGAGGACCAAACTCTCGGTGAGTTTGCCTATCGATTTACGGGCAGCTCCGATCTTTACGAGATGACCGGAAGAAAGCCCTACGCCAGCGTCAATTTTGTCACCGCTCACGACGGTTTTACGCTCAACGATCTCGTCTCTTATAACGACAAGCACAATGAAGCCAACGGTGAAGAGAGCCGCGACGGTGAAAGCCATAATCGATCATGGAATTGCGGCGCGGAGGGACCCACGGAAGACCCCGAGGTTAATAAGTTGCGTGATCGTCAAAAGCGAAATTTCCTCGCCACGCTTTTTTTGTCTCAAGGCATTCCGATGCTGCTGGGAGGGGATGAAATCGGCCGCAGTCAGAATGGAAACAACAATGGTTACTGTCAAGACAACGAAATTTCCTGGTTCGATTGGGAATCGGCCGACAAGGATTTGCTGGAATTTACGCGCCAACTGATTCAGTTGCGTAAGGAACATCCAGTGTTTCACCGCCGCCGGTGGTTTCAAGGACGGCCGATTCACGGCGCGCAAGTAACGGATATCGGCTGGTTTACTCTCGATGGCGCAGAGATGGCAGAAGACCACTGGAATGAGGGATTTGCCAAAGCGCTGGGTATTTTCCTTAACGGCGAGGGCATCCAAAGTCCTGACCCTCGCGGTGAACGCGTGGTCGACGAGAGTTTTTATGTGCTGTTCAACGCTCATCACGAACCGCTCCAGTTCACCCTTCCCAAACGTGATTGGGGCGATGAGTGGGTCGTGGTGTTGGATACTGCCCGATCAACGCCGGAAGCAGAGGAGCAGCGTCAGAAAGCCGGCCAGGAAGTTTCCGTTGAGTCACGGTCGCTGAAAGTGCTCCGCCGTGTCCACTGATCTACGCGCCACCTACCGCGTCCAATTGCACGCGGGCTTTGGTTTTGCCGACGCGGCCGCGGTCGCGGACTACCTGGCGGCGCTAGGTATCAGTCACCTCTACTGTTCACCTTATCTACAGGCAGCTCCGGGCAGCACCCATGGCTACGACGTCGTGAACCCCCATCAAGTCAATAAAGAACTCGGCGGCCCCGAGGCTCATGCGCAGCTTTGCGCCACGCTTAAAGAAAATGGTCTAGGACAGGTGCTCGATATCGTCCCGAACCACATGGCTATTGCGGGAAGAGAAAATCCATGGTGGTGGGATGTTTTAGAGAACGGGCCGTCCAGCCGCTACGCGGGGTATTTCGACCTAGAGTGGGATCCTCCCGAAGCAAAGCTTCGCAACACAGTTCTTCTTCCCGTGCTGGGCGATCATTATGGGCGGGTTCTCGAGGCGGGCGAACTGCGACTTGAGCGGGAAGTAGGAAGCTTTGTTATCCATTATCACGATCAAGTGTTTCCGGTCTCGCCGCGGTCGCTAAATGATATCCTCGCAACTGCGGCTGAACGATGTCAGTCGGACGACTTGGCCTGTATCGCCGATGGGCTCGGTCAGCTCCCTATGTCTACGGCAACCGATTGGGTTGCAGTGCGCCGGCGCCACCGCAATAAAGAGGTCCTGCGCGGCCAATTGGCGCGTTTGTGTCGCGAGCAACCGAAGGTAGCCGCGGCTCTCGACCAAGTAGTGGCGGCGGTGAATGCAGATCCCGATCAGTTGGATGTTTTACTCGAGCGCCAGAACTATCGCCTTGCCTTCTGGCGCACTGCCGCTCAAGACCTGGGTTATCGGCGCTTTTTCGACATCAACACGCTCGTCGGTCTGCGGGCCGAGGATAAAACGGTCTTCGCGGAAACCCACGCGCTCATCCTCGAGTGGCTTAGAAAAGGTGTGCTTGACGGGGTACGGGTCGATCATCCGGACGGTCTGCTCGATCCTCAAGAGTACTTCCATCGCCTTTATGAAGGCTGCCCGCAAGCCTGGATCCTGGTCGAAAAGATCCTCGAAGCCGGAGAGCGCCTCCCCAAATCATGGCCTATCGCAGGAACCACCGGCTACGATTTTATTTTTCGGCTCACCAACCTTTTCGTGGACCCAGCCGGAGAAGGTCAGTTGACGAAGTTCTATGCCGAGTTTACCGATGAGCCAACCGACTTTGCGATCGTGGTGCGGGAGAAAAAAGGCCTGGCGATGCAGGAGCTGCTGGGTAGCGACGTCAACCGTCTGACGGCGCTATTCGGACAAATATGCGAGCGGCACCGGCGCCATCGCGATTATACCCGTTATGAGCTGCATCAGGTACTGCGTGAGGTTATCTCATCTCTTCCGGTATACCGGACTTACGTACGCGCTAAGGTCGGGCAGGTGAGCGAAGATGACATCCGCACCATCACGGAGGCGGTTGAGTCGGCAAAGAAAACCCGGCTGGATCTGGACAAAGATCTGTTCGATTTCTTTCGCGCCATCCTTTTACTGCGCGTTCGCGGTGAACTTGAAACCGAACTGGTCATGCGCTTCCAACAACTCACCGGTCCGGTCATGGCCAAGGGAGTGGAAGATACCGCCTTTTACTGTTTTAACCGTCTTGTCTCACTAAACGAGGTTGGAGGCGATCCCGGACGTTTCGGCTTGTCTCCGGACGACTTTCATAAAGCCTGCACTGAGACGCAGGCAGAGTGGCCGCGCTCAATGCTGGCATCATCGACTCACGATACCAAGCGCAGTGAAGACGTGCGGGCTCGGCTTCACCTCTTGTCGGAAATTCCCGATCGCTGGCGAGAGGCCGTGCAGCGATGGACAAAGCTAAACAAGCGCTACCGCCGCGACGGTTTGCCGGATCGCAACGCTGAATACCTCTTGTACCAGACCCTCGTCGGCGCCTGGCCGATCGAAACGGAACGCGTGATCGCCTACATGGAAAAGGCTTCCCGTGAAGCGAAAGTGCACACCTCTTGGACCCAGCCGAATCCTGATTATGATGGTGCGTTGCGAGAATTTATCGAAGACATTTTGAACGACCAGGAATTCAAGGCTGATCTGGAGACATTCGTAAAGCCGCTCATTGAGCCCGGACGCGTGAACTCCTTAGCGCAAACGCTGATCAAGCTAACGGCCCCCGGCATTCCTGACTTTTATCAAGGGACTGAATTGTGGGACTTGAGCCTGGTAGACCCCGACAACCGTCGGCCGGTTGACTACGCGCACCGACGCCGGCTCCTGTCCGAATTGGACCGAATGACGCCGGAAGACATTTGGCATCGCATCGACGAGGGATTGCCCAAATTGTGGATTATCCGCCGGACACTCAAATTAAGACAATGCCAAAAGCTTTTAGAACCAGAGAGCAGCTACCGCCCGCTTGCAACGCAAGGTGCGAAGTCGGCCCACGTGGTGGCCTTTGCGCGTCGAGAACGGATCGTAACTGTCGTGCCTCGCCTTGTGATCCAGCTCGGTGCAGACTGGGGTGATACTACGCTCGAGCTGCCCCAAGGTCGGTGGCGTAACGCCTTTACAAGCGAGACGTTGAACGGCGGTGAAGTTGCATTGGCTAAGCTATTGCACCTTTTTCCCGTCGCTCTACTGTGCCAGGAACGCATTTCATGAAATATTTATCGGCGAACCATACCGCCAGAAGGAAAACGTGATTGACTGCGCCTGATGAAACGTCCAACTCAGGGTATAAGAAACCCCGAGGCAATTTTGTGCCTGGTATTAGAGGCCGCAACGGCAAGTCGCCATCCTTATTCATCCTCGCCACCGTAGCCCTAATTATTGCGTCGTTCTATTGGGCGCAAGCGGTTCTTATTCCGATTGCGATTTCGATCCTGCTAACCTTTTTGATGACTCCGGTGGCCGACAGCTTGGAACGGCTGGGTCTAGGACGAATGTTTTCCGTGATACTGATCGTGATCCTGGCATTTTCATTCCTGGCCGCGGTCGGCTGGGTTGTCACGCTTCAGCTTACAAGTGTGGCTAACGAACTGCCGACCTACAGAAAAAATATCGAACAAAAAATAGTCGACATACGTGGGGCAGGTAAGGGAGGGGCGCTCGAGAAAGTTCAAAAGACAGCCGAGGAGGTGAAGAAGGAACTAGAAAAGAAAGACGAGCTGGCAAAGGCGCAACCGAAACCCAGAGAAGTTGTCGTTCAAGGGGAGCAGTCATCAACATTTTGGCCCCTCCCTATAGACATTGCGCCCATGTTCGAGCGACTGGCTAGCGGCGGGCTCGCAGTCGTACTGGTGATATTCATGCTTATGCAGCGCGAAGACCTGCGCAACCGTCTAATCCGCCTAGTCGGCTACGGCCGTCTGGCCGTTACGACTAAAGCGCTGGAAGAGGCGAGCCAGCGAATCAGCCGTTATCTGCTCATGCAGTCGATCATCAATGCCTCGTTTGGAATAACCGTCGGCACCTCGCTTTGGCTAATAGGGCTACCCTATGCCCTGCTGTGGGGCTTTCTGGCTGCTGTGTTGCGGTTCATTCCCTACGTCGGACCTTGGGCAGCCGCAATCATGCCGAGCGCGCTGAGCCTGATCGTTTTCGAGGGATGGATGTGGCCAGCCCTGGTGCTCGCTGTCTTTCTGGCCTTAGAACTCGTCGCTAATATGATTCTGGAACCCTGGCTTTATGGCGAGAGCGCGGGTGTTTCGGAAGTCGGACTTCTTATCGCGGTCGCATTCTGGACATGGCTATGGGGACCGATCGGACTGATCCTCGCCACGCCACTCACGGTCTGTGTTGTCGTGTTGAGCAAATATGTCCCCCATTTGGATTTCATCAGCGTGCTGATGAGCGACGAGCCGGTAATGAAGCCGGATATAAGTTATTATCAGAGACTATTGGCTGGAGACCAGGACGAGGCCGAGGAAATCGTTGAAGAATATCTCAAGACCCATCCCATGGAGCAGATTTACGATGAGGTGCTAATTCCCGCACTGAGTGATGTCAAAAGAGACTTCAATTTTGGTAAGTTGGACGAAGGTAATCAGCGATTTATTTTCAAAGCGACCCGAGAGATTCTGGAGGATCTAAACGGGTTGAACCCTAATGCTTTTTCGAGCCCTGCCGCCATGATCAAGAAGGCCTCTCCTCCGACCACGCCCAGGGTTCGAATATTGGGATGCCCCGTTCGGGATGAGGCAGACGAGCTGGCACTCCTGATGTGCCGGCAGTTACTGGCGCCCGCCCGTTATGAAATGGAGGTCCTGCCGGACGAGGCACTGACTTCCGAGGTTGTCGATCAGGTTGCCGAGAAATGCCCTGCGCTCATTTGTATAGTCTCGTTGTCGCCCGGCGGGCTGGCCCAAACACGATACCTTTGCAAGCGGTTAAGGGTCCGATTTCCCGGTACTAAAATCATTGTCGGCCGGTTGGGAAGTCAAACAAATCATCGCGATGTACTGCTCACCGCAGGCGCTGAGAAGGTCGCGACAAATATGATAGAGTTGCGCGATCAAGTTGTTCAAGTAAGCCAAATCATTCCCGTTGAAAGGCAAGGCTAGCTTTGTCCTGGTTTTTTTCAAAGTCGCAAAGACTATTAGGATAATCCGGGAACAGCCCGCTTCCCTAGCGTCACTCCACTACCTTGCCTACATTCTGAAACATATTCTTTAGGGACATAATGCCTTTTGTGAAAAAACTATCCGTTTCATCCGAAATGGTCTCGTAAACTATCTGTTCAGCTCTCGGTTCCTCCAAATCAAATGGAAACCCGTCCGGAAATATCGAGCTCAGTACTTCATAGTCTGCCGGATTTTCATCCAACGAAGGATGACGCCGAAGCCGGCATGAGCCGTCGTTGGCGCGCCGGTCGAGATAATCGACCAGCCCTTCGACCGAAGCCAGTCGACGCAATTCCGTAGGATCGTTAGAACCGATGTGCTCGGCCAGAAGGCTCGCTCGAATATTTCTAATTGATCTAACCAGACTGTTTTGGTTGGGCGAGGCCTCCCATGTTACGTTAACCTCGGTATCGAGTCCCATGCTGCGATTATTCATATTCGCCGAACCCACGCTCAAAAAACGATCATCTACCAAAAAAAACTTGGAGTGGATATAGATCGGTACTTCCTGTCCGTCATCTGCTGAACATGCGGAATAATAAACGCCCAGACGATGCCCGGTCTCTGCGGCCAGTTCTTTGAGGCAGCCGATGACCTTGGCCTGGGCGATTCCTATTGAGACCTTCTCAACAAAGGCGTTCGCATCCTTGGCCAGCACCAGGGCGATCTGAAGGCGGGAACGCGTCGTTTCCTTCATTCGCTTATATAGCGCTCCGAAGATCGCTTTTGAACTGAAGTACTGATTCTCGATATAGATCAGGCTTTCGGCGTTATCGATGGCGTCGACAAATAGTTGACGAATCTCTTGAATGGATTCCTGTTTTCCATCGTCCGTTTTTGCTTGCGTGCGGCTGATCCCAACACGGTGCGACTTGATAGGAAGCTGGCCGGCGAAATCGACCTTCATCTTTGCGGCGGTTCGCGGAATATCAAGCTCCTCGGAACAAACAATCCGCCAGCGATCGCTGAATAATTTAGCCAATTTTCCTGCTACAGATCCGAGATGATAGGATTGAATATCGTGGAACGGGCCGTACGTACTTTGATCAGTGTTCATTCTGTTAGAATTATCGGCGCAATGGTCGCGATCATCCCAACGACTTGAGCAGAGGTCCAATCCTCCTAAAAACGCAACGGCCCCATCCACCACGGCAAACTTTTGATGATGGCTGGCGCCAAGACAATGGCAGGCATCAAAGCAGAACTTGAGCCGGTCGTTAGTGGTCCAGTTGAAATACCACTTTTGGAACCATTCCCGATCGATTCCGTAAATCGCATTGAAATTCCAGGCGAGGATATATATTCGCAACTGATTGTTCTTCTCGCAAAGCCCATTTAAGAATGACAGCAAGCCTACATCTTTGCCTTCTGGTACATCCTGACCTCGCACCAAGCAGACATCGCTGTCGAACTGCCAGCCACAGATAAGGATGTAGCGCTCAGCCTTACTGGCCGCCCTATAGAAAGCACGGTAATAGTCCCGGCCATCAATGAGTAAGCCCGTCTCTTTGGCGTCACTGATATCCCAACAGTTACGGCCGGTTGTCAAGATTGAATTCAACGCAATACCCTCATCATTCAGTTTACTAATGAGTTCGTTATTTAGAGACTATGTCGCTAGTGTGCGACCGAGAGGCGAGCCCTTCCGATCGCGGTCAATGGTTCTCTGCCTTGCCGGCCACCACCCCGTCCTCTCCATAGGTGGAAATGCCCGCCGGCAGG
>DATBLC010000400.1:0-45861 GCA_036555515.1 Binatia bacterium | reverse complement strand
CCCTGGCCTGTAGTTCCATCGGTCAGCCAGAGGTTTCCCTTCTTGTCGAAAGCCATGCTGTTGGCTCCCGGAGCACCGGAAGCGAAAATTACGGCGTTGGGCGGAGTCTGACTGTTTGGGGTAAACGTGTAGACGATCCCGGCAAGGCCGTCAGCTACGAACAGGTCGCCGATCTCGTTAAATGCAATTCCCAGGAGAATGCAGTTCTCCGCGGATTGTATGAATCCAACTGGAAGGAGGCTAGGCTTGTGGAGGTTTATTTGCCAAACAGGGCACGGAGACGTGCCCCAGCCACCGGTGTATAAATTGTTTTGATTGTCCCCCGTTAACCCCTCGATTAAGCGTGGCGTTGTGATCAGAGTTGTAACGGTCGCATTCTTCGGAAAGGGCAGCTTATCGTCGTCGTCTCCCCAGGCCGAGGAACGGCCGAAATCCGGGAGAGACGTCGCTGCCAAATATATGAAGAGAGCTATGACTGGTAAGAAAATTATTGGATCAATCCATCGCGACTTCATGGCTTTAACCTCCATGTGTCCATCATATCTCAGATGAATAAGTTCGATTTACCCAGGCACACTAGATTGGTTAGTTAGGTCACTGGTTGCTCCTCCTTCTGAACTGGTAGACCGGACGAAAGTATCAAAGGGCTAAGCATTGAGCGCATCCTGGATGGCCACAAACGTCCGCAACTCCAACGGCGATTTTCGTAGCGCAACAGTCGTGCCACGCCTCAGCGGAAGAGATTCGAGAAAGTAAGATGGCGAGGAAACGGAAGAATTTAGAGTGGCTGGGATCTTAATACGCGACGCGATACGGCCAAAGGGTAGTTATTTCTCTACCCCGGGGTAGTGGAAATTCTACGGCAGCTCGAGAGGAACGGGATAGGCTTGATCGCAGAATCGATAAGGCCAGGCACTGCTTTATTCATTGTTCATGACATCTAAACTTTACGACCTGCGATCCAAATTCCATTCCGCGGTTTGCGCTCGAATCGGTTAATATCGCTCTTTCTCTCGGAGGCTGGAGCCCCGTTCAGGTCGCACCCCGTTTTAGCTCCAGGCGCATGGATTGCGACAGCAGAGTTGAACCCGGTCGAAGCGGTTCCGGTTCTCCGACGGCTTTGAAGCCCGCCCGCGAATAAAGCCGCCTCGCGGCACTGTCACCACATGTTACACCCAAGGCAAGATAACGAACATCCGCATCTTTTTGCCCAATCGATCACCGCTCGCAGCAGCATTTGCCCCGCACCGAGGCGCCGAAATCGCGGGTCAACCCACATCTGATAGAGATGCGCCGCCTCCGGCTCGGAAGGTTCGATTCTACCCCAGGCCAGGCCGATCGCTTCTCCCGCTAATTCTGCAACCACGGGAAAATTCCAGCGGGTGTCGGCACCCGATACCAGGCGGTTCGACCATTCGGCGTCCGCACGGTCTTTTTCTTCAGAGAACGTCATGCCAAAGGCGTCCGGCGAGTCCTCCAGCGCGCGCAGTCGTAGATCGCGATATACGCGCCACTCATGCGGACGAAAGGCGCGGACGGAAGGTATCGGGTTCATGGGTCGTTGGTTTACCGTAATGACGTTATGGAAAAAGTGTTAGTCGCACGATCCGTCCCTTGAAATCAAAGGACTTTTTGATTCTAAGATTAAAATCCTGCTGTCGTCCATGAGGACCGGCTGGCTCAATGATCTCGTCCGTGAATTAGCATCCCGCTTTGGCCTAAGGTATAGCGTTTTGCCCCGAAGCCCGGGAGTAATCACGTTGTGGAAAAATCTCCGCAATGTCGGCGGGAGATAAAACAGAGGTGGACTAAAACCGCTGAGCCGCGCGTAGACTGAGTCTTCGGGAATCACTGTTGTCGAAAATCTGCCAGCGTGAACCCCGCATCCTTGAGAATTTTGACAAAAAGACCCGTCGGCAGGTCTCCCGGATGCATCGGTACGGAAGTTCGATATCTTGTCCGAGGATTTTGGAGAAGCAGATGAGAGCCTTTTTGGCGTTTCTCGATGAATCCTTTGCGCTTCAGAAACCTAACAACCTCACGCGCCGTTGGCATCGATTAACCGACGGCTATCGATAAAGTGTCTACATCAACTATTTTTGCAGAAGAGACTGGTACCTGTTCGCCGTCGGCGATACAATCTTCGATATATAGAGAGAGCGCTTTATGAATATCCTCTTTGGCCTTGCTTGCGCTTTTTCCCCGGCCATAGATACCGGGGATGTCTGGAATATAGGCCCAGTATTCCTTTTTCTCCCTGACCACGACGATAGGGTATTTTCGCTTCACTTTCATGTGCTTCTTTTATCAGAAAAACAAGAGGTTTGACACCCCCGCGTCTTCTCAACCGGAAATTCTCTAAGTCATGGACGTGTTGAACGGCATGCGCTGCGGATTCTTTCTTCCATCCTCAACTTTGGGTCTGCGAAGGTCTGAGGTTCTCCCAGGGTTTGATCATCAACGCGGTTAGGTTAAAAACACAGATGTCAGGCGTTGGTTATTTTATATTTGTCGCAAACTGAAATCGAAAAAACAAAGCCTGACACAGACCCCGCAGACCCCGACCCCGGTTACGACAGGCTGGAGACGTAGCGACGCCAAAACGATCGCACTAAATACCGTGCGATCGGCGCCGGTATCGACTAGGAAATCGGCCACCGGGTGCCATGTCCCGTCACTCTCCAGAATCTCGCCGCGTATTACCGGGCGCAGGACACTGTCGTCGCACAGAAGCCACTCGCCGTCAATCCTCATAGATGCGGTCTATTTTTTCGCTGGGGACGTACCGGAGAAAGCTGCCATCGTCTTCAGGATGGGCCGCTGTGGCCAGTGTTAGTGCCTGTTCAGGCGTGTCGGCGACGAACAGTTCTTCGCCAGCAACACAGATGCACTTGCCGCGATAAACTCGGTAGACTTCCGTCGCATGGGCGTGCAACCAGGCGGAGTTGCGATCTAATCGCTCGCGTTGAGCCCGTGCTCTGGCAAGCTCTTCGGGATCAGTGATCTCTTCCATCACCAGCGGCGCTTGTGTGTTTCCCATCTCGAAATCCTCTTGGAAGATAACGTTCGCTCAGCGTTTTTGTATCTTTCGCTGGCGATGGAAAGCAACCAGCCCTGAATGTAATAGGTGAGCAAAGCGATACCGTCAGCTATTTCGGCCACCGAGAAATCTTGAGCCCAGACTGGTCCTGAAACTTCGTGCCGCAGCATTTCCAGAATATCGCCTCTGTTATAACTTCGTCCCGAACGTCCGAACTCGGCAAAGGACTCATGTAACAACTCGTCGATTCGCGCCGCATCACGTCGCACTGCCGATTGATGCAACGCAACTTCCAGCTCTCTTAAATGCTGCAATAAATTGTCGGTGGCCATTTGGAACTTAATGCCAAGGTTCGGTGCATGCGTTCTGAGCGTTCGTCTCAACTCACTGGTTAGGCGCCCTTTCTCCCTGTGAGAATGGGCTGGTAGATCGCTTTATCTATCCGACGGCAATCCTGAAAACCAGCCTCGCGCATCAGCTCGATCAACCGTTCCGTCGAGACGGCATAGAATTGGCTCGTGGTGGACAACTCGCTCACGGTACCGTTGGGTGTTTCTTTATCGATAATGAAAGTGCCCTTGTAGTGCGTCTGATCTTCCCAAAACTGTTTCGTTTCAACCATTTTTTTCAGCCGCTGCTCTGGACCGCTTAGCGATTCGGACAATTGGCGACATTCGAAATCCGCAGTCCGAAACTTGTCCTAAACGAATGTGGCGGATTTGTTTTATTATTTGTTGCCTCGTGCCTATTGCTTATTTAGTCACTCTATCCTTCCGCGCCAGCACTATCGGCGGGAGCGTGAGGTCGATCTGCTTGGTCCCTTCAGAAGTTTCACCAGCTCAGACTTCATCGACTGCCCGACCTGAATGTCAGCGGGTTTGTGATTCATTGACGCTAAAATGCCTCCGTGGTAAAAATATCAAACGAAGCGAGGCTTGCATGTCTACTCCCATGCGCATTCCGGAAGGGAAGATTATTCTCACCTATGAGGACTACGTCCTTTTACCCAACGATCGCAACCGGTATGAGATTCTCGAAGGAGAGCTGAATGTGACGCCAGCCCCTAGTACAAAGCATCAAACAGCGTCAGTAAACCTTTTGGTTCTTCTTTCACATTACGTTAAACAACGCGACTTGGGCAAACTCTTCCATGCTCCTGTTGATCTGATCTTGGAGTCCACCTCGGTGTTGCAACCTGACCTTCTTTTTGTCTCTAAAGCCCGCCAAAGCATAATCACTGAGAAGGCTGTTGAAGGCCCGCCCGATCTAGTGGTAGAAATTCTCTCGCCAGGAACGAGCCGCACTGACCGAGTAACTAAGGCCCAGATTTATTCCCGCCACCGTGTCCCGGCCTACTGGATCGTCGATCCCGAGCAGGAGGCGATCGAGATCTATCTGCTAGAAGCGGAGGGGTATCAGTTGGCAGCGACTCTTCAGGGAGCGACTCCAACTATTGCTCCGCCGTTCACAGACCTTCAAATTGCGGCAAAAGACGTATTTCTCTAAGCGACGAAACCCTTCCCCATCTCGCCTGATACGTCGCCCCTAGAAGGTAATTCCGTAACGTAGCGGTCTCTGGCGAACTGCCCGCGATCTCCTGTCATCCGTTTCTTCGATTACTTGATCCGCTCACACCAATACGGTCGGCGAAGTCGCCTTACGATTTTCGATTTCGGTTCGCGGGGCCGCTTATCGATGGTTCGACACGGCTCACCACAGTTTTTGGATTAGCACTCATCTATCTAATCACTCTGTTTGCTCTGGCTAACACATTGGGCGGAATGGCGATTCCAATCTGCTGGGCGGTCTTGAGATTGACTACGAACTCGAACTTCGTCGGCTGCTCCACAGGGAGATCGGCTGGTTTAGCGCCCTTCAGGATCTTGTCCACAAAGATGGCCAGACGGCGGTATTCGTCGGCAAAGTCTGCGCCATAGGACATAAGACCCCCGCTTTCGACGAATAGGTTGTGGGGATAGATTGACGGCAGACGATTCTTTGTAGCTTGCTTGATAATATGCTCTCGGTTTTGAAGATAACGTGGGCTTGGGATTACCGCGACAGCGCCAGCCCGTTCCTTGGTCATTGCCAAAAATGCGCTATCAATCGCGGGGGGATCTAGCGCGTTTAAAATTTGAAGCTTCACTCCGAGCGCCCGCGCCGCGGCTTCCATCTCTTTATATTCCTCCGTGGCCACAAAACGGGCTCGATCACTATATGCCGACAGGACGGCGATGCGCTTAACCCCGGGAACAACCTCCGAGAGCAGGTCGAATCGTTTCCCGATTAGGCCAACGCTAATGGAAGCTATTCCGGTGATATTTCCACCGGGGTACGCCAGACTGGCGACTAGCCCGGATTCTACCGGATCGGAACCCACCCTCATGACAATGGGAATCACGCCGCTCGCTTCTTTGGCGGCACGGACCGCTGGGTTCCCTCCCGCCACGAAAATGTCGACCTTAAGCCGGACCAGCTCAGCGGCTAGGTTCGAAATTCGATCGCGATTCATCGCGCCCCAGCGAACTTCAAGAGAGCAAGATTTTTCCCTTCGATGTAGCCCAGCTCTCGCAAGCCCCGCCGGAATCCCTCAATGAAAGTCGCCTCAGAGGAGGCGGACTGAAGGATTCCTATTCGATAAACCCTTCCAGCTTGCTGCGCCTCGGCAGGGGCACCAATCGCAAAGAGCAACGCGCATAGCAGAATCGCGGATTTCGGATTGCGAATTGCGGATTTAAAACTGAGGTTGAAGCGGTCGATACCAAGTCGCTTCATTTTCCCCTCCTCAATCCGAAACTTGTCCTGAACGAATGTAAGGATCTGTTTTATAATCTGTTGCCTGCTGCCTCGTGCCTGTTGCCTTCTCAATCACCTTAACCGCCGGAGCGTTAATATTGACATTGATCTATGCGAAGCACATGGAATCATCGCCCGTCTTTCTCTTTGAGGGCTGTGAAATCCTGCCGGTTACGTTAGGAACGGGCGAGCTCTTCAAAAGTCGGCTCGGGCATCCCTTCCTTCCAGGTCGGATCGCGCAGTTCCAGGCGATTGCCGCTGGGATCGAAGAAATAAAGCTCCCTGCCCGTAAAATATCCTTTGGCCCGGTAATACAGCCGGTCGATAGGAATTTTTTTCTCGGCAAAAATCTTGCACGCCTGCACGAGCGTTTCCGGCGCTACCGTGAAAGAATGGTGCACGTTCTGTTCTTCGACATGGGATTTATCCACGCTCGCCGCCCGCTCGCAAAGCAAGATGTTGTTGTCGCCGACGTTGAAGCAAGACATCCCTGAGTTGCCGAGCCTCCCCAGATGCTTGAGCCCCAGCAAATCGCCATAGAATTTTTCCGCTTCGTCCAAGTTGTTAACGGGAATCGACCAGTGCGTCACTCCCTCAATTTTTAATAGTCCCATAGAAACCTCCTTTGCTCGGTTATTTTTGCTCCAACCATGGCGTGGCTGTCAACCCCGGCACCGGGTGCAGTTCAAAGTCCAACGTTCAACGACCCGTCCCCACCTTGAACTTTTGAACATTTGAACCTTGAACTGTTAGCTCTTGCAACGCCACCGGCCCATTTAATTGCCACGCCGCGGCGACGAAATAGTTGCCATGATAGACTTCGGCGCGCTCGTAAAAGACCAAGGAGAGGCGATTCCAGGGCACGGCGGGATTCTGGTGATGGACGCCGTGCAAGTTGAAATTAAGCAGCAGCTTGGCGCAGGGCGCGGGTAGCCAGAGATTGCTGGCGTAGAAAATATCGTTGACCGGAGTGCGGTAGTGATAGACGTTGTCGAGAAAAGAAATGAAAAACCCGCGGCTCCCGAGTATGGCCAGAAGCAACGGCCAATGTTCGCCATAGCACCAAAGCGAAAATCCCAACCAGCCCAGGACCAACATTCCGTCGGTGCGGATTTCTCGGATCGACTCATTGCTGGTCCAGTTTTGCATGAGTATCCTGCTCACGCTGTCAGGCGCGATGAAGCGCTTGTTAAAGCCCTGAATCCAGCTACGCGGCAAGAAAAATAAGACCGAGCTCAAAAACTCCACTAAATAACGGCCGCCAAGGATCTGAAAATAATAGCCCAGGGCGGCGCGGCACCTCGAGCTTTTTGCGGGATCAAATAACTCCGTCGCTTCCATCGGCGTCCGATTGAGTTTATGGTGCAATAGATGGCTTAAACGCAAGATGCGAAAGGGCGCGCCGAATAACACCCCCGCCATTCTGCCAAACAGCATGTTGACGCGCAGCGCCGGATGAAAAAGATCGTGAATCGCCTCATGAATCAGGCTCCAGTAGGAATTGTGCAAAAATGCCAGGGGCAGCAACGTCCAAGCCCAAGCCGCGTCCAATGGCAATAGCCAGACAGGCACGACTAAGAACTGATAGACATTGACCGCAAAATGAAAAGCAGCGAGGGTCAGGTTGATTCCGCTTGGATGCGCCCGCGCAGCGGCCATGCTTCGATTCCGCGCCATCAGAATCGAATACCCAGTACGGCCCGAAGCGGCGACAGACTTAACAAAACGATCAGTCCGAAGCCGGCGATTATCGTACCCGAAATTTTGTGGATCGCGCCTATCACCCGGATATTAACGAGATCGCGATAGAGCGTCATGCCGCCAAATAGCAGGACCCACCAGAGCGCCGAGCCAGTAAAGACACCAGCGGTCAGGACAGCGGCGCTGAGATAGTGTTGGCGCAAGCTCTCTACGCCCCATCCGGCGTAAATCGCGACGAAGGAAACAATCGTCACAGGATTGGAAAAAGTCAGCAAGAAGGTGGTGGCATAGGCGCTGAACAAACCGCCTACGTTGTTCGGAGGCAGTTGAGAACCGGGACGCGTGCGATAGATTTTGCAACCGAGATAACAAAGAAAAATTCCGCCAACAAGGCGCAGTGCCGTCTCATGCTCGACGAGAAACGCGGATATTAGAGTGATCCCGAGGGCGGCGATGCCTGCCGCCAATGCATCTGCAGAGGCCACACCAAGGCCAGAAAAGAGACCACAAAGGGCGCCCGAGGCGAAGGCGCGATTGATACAAAGGAGCCCCAGTGGTCCAACCGGAACGGCCACAAGCACACCTATGAGAATTCCCTTAAAGTATAGACCAGCCAGCATGGACTTAACGTCGCGGCGCTACCGAGCGCAACGAAAACTGATATTATGATGTCCGCCGCGCGGATTGCGCGACACTTGTGCGCCGCGGTGGGTCGCTGTCAACTCGTCGGGTCGAGAATCATGACCGCCGCCGCGGGTGCCGCGCACCGCATCGCGGTTCAAATCCTCTCTGCCGTCTTTTGGGTCATACGGATACGGCAAATACGCGCTGCTCACCCACTCCCAACCATTGCCGGCCATGTCGAAGAGGCCGAAGGGACTTGCGCCCTTGCGGAGACTTCCCACCGGTTTAAGTTCATTCCACCCGCCGCCGAAGTGGGCGCGGCTCTTGTCCGGCGGTTCATTGCCCCAGGGAAACTTCCGGCCATCGGTGCCGCGCGCCGCTTTTTCCCACTCCGCTTCCGTTGGCAATCTTTTTCCCAGCCATTCGCAATACGCCCGAGCGCCATGCCAGGACACTTCCACCACCGGATGATTTTCATGGCCGGGATCCGCGGTCCATCGTCCATTTCGTCGGTGTATGCGCGCGTCATTGTCGTCGCCGTCATACCAGCGCTGGCCGTTGGCTGAATGAATGCCCCGGGCATTCATGAACTCGGCAAATTGGGCATTGCTGACCTTATTTCGATCAATTAGGTATTCGCCGATATTGACTCGATGCTGTGGCCGTTCATCCTCCGGTCCAGTGTTGCCACCCATGGTAAACGGCCCCGCCGGGACAGGCACCATATCCGCTTGGATTTTAGCATCCGAAGCAGCAATTGCGGCAGGCGGCATGAACAAAACAAAGAATAGCGAGCAAATCCCATTAATCACAGGCTTATTTAAAAATCGTCAGTCCGACGCTGACGAAATAATCGGTATCCTACGCAAACGTCATATTAGCCGCAAGCGAAACTCAATCGGAGTGCACACAGGCAGTTGTCAAAAAACGATAGTCGGTAGCCGCAAATTGTGACTTTAACCTCATTACCCCGGGCAGTTTTGACTGTTCTGCCCACCAAGGTTCCAAAGATTTGCCGAAAATCGGCATTGGCCCGATATCTGCATACTAAAGCGGTGTTTCTAAATGACGAAATTGATGTGTTCGATAACCGAAAAGGACCAAAGATAGCGTAGATCGTGAAGGAATTACCATTTTAGCTAATGCCGTACGATACATGCTCGCTTTCGCATGTTGCAAGATTCGCTAGCAGGTATTTATTTATGGACGCTAAAAATACGAAAATTACAGAAAACCTTCTTTCCAGCAAACACGGCTTCACGCTCATCGAGCTGCTCGTTGCAATGGCCATAATCGCTATATTAGGAGCCATCGCAATTCCTCAATTTATCGCCTATCGCAGACAGGGCGTGGATACGCAAATGAAATCGGACGTCAAAAATGCCGCGATGGCGATGGAAAGCTACTATGGGGTAAAATACGTTTACCCCACGACACCGGCAGAAATTGCGCCCTATGGCTTTCAGCCCACACAGGGGGTAACTCTCGTGATCAACGTCCCAACGCCCACGACCTATACCGTAGTCGCTAGCAAGCCAGCGGGTACCAAGCCGAGCTTCACCTACGACAGTGTTACCGGACAAACTAACTAAACCCGAATCTCCCCGATCATAACAAATCCTTTTCCAAGGCGCTTTACCGGGTCGTCTGTCGTGTGCCACTAGTAGCAATGCACGCACGGCAAAATGACCGGCCGACATTTGACGCCTTGAAAATAATTCGTCACTGTCGCGCTTTCGCTACCGGGCCATTCTGAATCTTGTCCCCAGGACATCGCTATGCCAAATTGAAACGCTGATGGCAAAATTCCAGACATTTCAGCGCCGCGGCGTCGTGGAAGGCTTTTTCGGCCCGCCCTGGAGCATGGCCCAGCGCAAGGCCCTGTTTGGATTTGGCGCGGAGCGCGGCATGAATACTTATCTCTATGCGCCGAAGGATGACCCCTACCACCGCGAGCGCTGGATTTCTCCCTATCCGCCAAAGAGCTGGCAGGCGCTGTTACAGTTGATCCACGCCGCAAGGCGAAGCAAAATCGATTTTGTTTATGGCTTTCACCCCGGCAAAGGACTGTGCTTTTCCGCGGCTGAGCCGGTAAGAATTCTGCTCGCCAAAGCCGCGCGCTTTTACGCCGCCGGCGTACGCACTTTTGCCGTACTGTTCGACGACATTCCATCGCGCCTTGAACACGCAGAGGATCGAAAGCGTTTCAAGAATAGCCTGGCCCGCGCCGAAGGCGAATGGTTGACAAAGGTCATCGCCGCCCAGCCTGGCGCATGGCACGGGGTTGAATGGTGGCTCTGCCCGTCGTATTACAGCCCCGACCCTCTGCTGGCGCGGGTGTTCGGCGCCTTTGAGCCCAATTTTCTCGATACCCTGGCCGAGCATTTGCCCGCCAACGTCGCGTGCTTGTGGACCGGGCCGGCGGTTGTGCCAAAAAAAATCACGCTGGCGCACGTGCTAGCCATCGCCAAGCGCATTCGCCATCCGCTCATTCTTTGGGATAATTATCCAGTCAATGATCTTTCTATGAAGGATGAACTGCACATCGGCCCGCTCACGGGCCGCGACGCGCGATTGCCGCTGAGTATCTACGGCTATCTCAACAATCCCCTGCTTCAAGAAGAGTTGAGCTTTCTGCCTCTGGCCACCTGTTTCGACTACGCCGCCAAGCCGCAGCTATATAACCCCGAAACAAGCTGGCGAGCAGCGATCGAGCAGCGCTTCGGTGCGGCCGCCCTGCGGCACTGGCGTGCCATCCGAGAATTCTGCGATGCCCAGCAACGCGCCAAACGCGCGCACCAGCCGCTCCGCGCCAATGCTCGGCAAACCCGCCGTTGGCGTGCCGCGCTGTCCTACGCCGGCTCGCAGCCGATGCGGAAATGGGCGAGAGAGTTCAAGCCGTGGCGCGATCTCATGGCCGTAGTTTTACGCCAGCCATTGTGATTGTCACGCCGCAGGTTTTGCGCTACATGAAGAACAAGTATTTAAAGTACTAAGGAGCATGTCGATGGATGCCATGGACGAGTCCGACGCCCTGGCGGCGAAATTTCTGCCGGATTCTTAAACTTTGGACCCGTTGCTCGTTGAACCGGCCGCCGCGCCCACGTAATCTGTGACTAATATGTGCCCCGCCCCATTGAATGCTCGCGAGATCATCGCGGTCATGCGCGCCTTTCGCTCCCGCACTCTCGCCCTCGTCGATGATCTCGACGATCGCCAGATGATCGGGCCGCGCCTGTCCATCGTCAATCCGCCTTTATGGGAAATCGGCCACGTCGCCTGGACCCAGGAGTTCTGGACGTTGCGCCATTTAGATAAACAAAAACCACTGCTGGAAAACGGCGACCAGATCTACAACTCCACCGACGTCGCCCACGACACGCGCTGGGAGCTGCGCCTGCCGGGGCGCGATGCCACTTTTCGATATATGGAATCGGTGTTGGAACAGAGCATCGAGCGGCTTGAAACAGCGGGCGAGATTTCTAAGGAAAAACTTTACTTTTACCTGCTGGTCAGCTTTCACGAGGCAATGCACGCCGAAGCGCTGGCCTACACGCGCCAGACTCTGGGTTATCCGGCACCGCCATTATCCGGCCCAAAAAGTATATCGGAGACTACCAGCGGACAGTGCCGCGGCGACGCGAATATCCCCGGCGGGACATTTCTCATTGGCGCCACACCGGATTTTCCCTTCGTGTTTGACAACGAAAAATGGGCTCACGAAGTGACTATCAAACCTTTCCACATCGCCCGCGCGCCAGTGACCAACGGCGAGTATCTCGCCTTCGTCGAAGATGGCGGGTATCGTAATCGACAGCATTGGAGCGATGAAGGCTGGCGTTGGCTTGAGACCGGCGGAACGCCCCAGCTCGAGCGATCCTTCGCCAGTTTTTTCAACAAACAGCTCAATGAAAAAATCGAGATTTCGGAATTTAAAGAAAGACTTGAACACCCGGTGTATTGGCGGCGGCGCGGTGGCGGTTGGCACCAGCGGGTTTTCGATCAGCTCGCGCCGTTGAACGATAATCTCCCCGCCGTTCACGTTAGTTGGTTTGAGGCCGAAGCCTATTGCAACTGGGCTGGCCGGCGCTTGCCGACGGAAGCGGAGTGGGAAGTGGCAGCATCGGGTGAACCCGTCGAGGGCCGCAACTCGCTCAGCGCGCGCAGGCGCCATTTCCCCTGGGGTGACAAACCGGCCTCCGAAGCATACGCCAACTTGGATTGGCGTGCCGGCGGTCTAGTCGAGGTCGGTGCCCATGAGGCCGGCGACAGTGCTTTTGGCTGCCGCCAGATGCTCGGCAATGTTTGGGAGTGGACGGCGGACGATTTTTTGCCTTATCCAGGATTTACCGTAGACCCGTATAAGGAATACTCAAAGCCGTGGTTCGGTACTCACAAAGTTCTGCGTGGGGGTTGCTGGGCGACTTCTTCGTTGCTCATCCGTAACACCTGGAGAAACTTTTATACCCCGGACCGGCGTGATGTCTGGGCCGGATTTAGAACCTGCGCGCTTTAGCTGAGAACCGTGAAAATTCAACTCGTCACCCCCTCGCCATTGCGATTGAACAACGGCAACAAGATCACTGCTGTGCGCTGGTCGCGCATTTTGCGCGGCCTCGGTCATAAAGTCGAAATCGCACAGCGCTTCGCCGGCGCGTCCTGCGACTTATTGATAGCGCTCCATGCCCGGCGCAGTTACAAATCGATTGTGAAGTTCCACGAGCTTCATCCCGACCTGCCGTTGGTGGTTGTTTTGACGGGTACCGACGTCTACCAGGATATTCACAGCGATCCCGAAGCCCAACATTCACTCAAACTGGCCACCCGCCTGATCGGACTGCAAAAACTGGCGCTCGCTGAGTTGCCTAGACAGTATCACGCCAAGACCCGCATTATTTACCAATCCGCCGATCCTCATAGAATCGCGGCGCCGAAGAAGGCAAAACCTTTCCGAGTCTGTGTCATCGGCCATCTGCGCGAGGAGAAGGACCCTTTGCGCGCGGCCCTGGCGGCCCGCGAGATCCCCGGCTTTTCCACTCTCGAAGTGTTGCATGTCGGCAAAGCGTTGGACTCCGCCCTCGGCAAGCAGGCTCAGGCCGAGGCGGCTACCAACCCGCGCTACAGTTGGGTCGGCGAGCTACCCTATTGGATGACCCGCCGCGTGCTGGCGCGCAGCCATTTGCTGGCGATCACCTCACGCATGGAAGGAAGCTCCAACGTTTTATCGGAAGCGTTAGCATCTTCGGTGCCCGTCGTCGCGTCAAAAATACCCGGCTTGATCGGAACTTTGGGCAAGGATTATCCCGGCTATTTTCCCGTCGGCGACACGATGGCGCTGGCGGAATTGTTCCTGCGCGCCGAATACGATCATGACTTTTATCAGTCGTTGAAACGAGCCTGCGAGCGGGCGGCGCGGTTGGTGCGTCCCCAACGCGAAATCGCCGGTTGGAAACTGCTCCTGCGCGAGCTGGAAAAATGGAAGTTAAAGCGTCATCTCAAGAACGGCGCTCCTCTTGAATCCAGCCTCTGACCCACGGCAATAGCAAATAGGCCGGCATCGACAACAGAAATGTCAGCGCGAAATAGTTGCCATAGCCGTAGCGCTCCGCTCCTAGTCCGCTGATGGCGCCGATTAGCCTTCCGGTAAGCGAAAAAATCGAAGACAGAAACGCGTATTGCACCGTCGCATGTTCCTTTTGACAGACGTTCATCAAGAAAGCCAAAAATGCTGCGGTGCCCAGGCCGCCGCTCAGCGACTCGAACATCGACGCGCCATAAAGACCGTAACGGCCAAGGTCTAGCCACTGGACGAACGAATAGCTGAGGTTGGACACCGCTTGGAGCAAGCCCAGAAACCAGACGCCGTGAAAGATGCCGTAGCGCGAGATAAATGCCCCGCCCATGAGCGCGCCGACGACACTCAGGGCAATGCCGAAAGAGGTCGGAAAGAGGCCGATTTGAAACATCAAGTCTTCCTGGGCGGGCCAGATATTTTTGCCGTAATCAACCCAGAACGGCTTGACCATCGGGCCGATGGCGAATTCGCCGAGCTTGTACGTCAGCACAAAAAGCACCAGCGGGATGACGCGCCAGGTGCCCGCCCATTGCCAAAAGCCTAGCAGCCAGTGTGCGCGCGCTTGTTCCGGCAAGCTCAAATGCGGCACTCCAAGCGTGGCGAGCCCGAGCAACACGAAGAGGACGCCCGCCAAGATAAATAGCGCGTTCCATTCCAAGACAGCGGCAAGAAATACCAACCCGCCACCCGCCAATACCAATGCCACCCGATAGGCCGAAGCGCGCACGCCGTTGGCTGCGCCCTCTTCCTCGCGCCGCACCAGTCCCACGGAATAGGAATCGATGGCGACATCCTGGGTCGCCGACAGAGTCGTCAGCGCGAGAATGAGCAGCAGCACGATCCAGCCGACGCTTGCCACGTCGACCCACGGTAAAGCGAACAAAACAGCGGCTATGCCCAGCATGCAGGCGAGCATCCACAAGCGCCGGTCGCCATAGCGGTGCACCAGCGGCGACCAGAACACTTTTAACGAATAAGGAAGCTCCAGAAGGCGCAGTCCGCCGATGGCGCGCAGCGACACGCCGTTGAGCCTGAAATAGACCGGCAAGACCTCCCACAGTATCGCCGCCGGCGCGCCTTGGATGAAATACAGTAGCGCCACCACGCCAAGTTTTTTTCTCGACTCCGGCGCCAGGCCATCGGCCCCCAAGAGCTTCCAGATTAAACCGCGCATAGTGATCCCATCATATAAAGCCAAACGCTGTGGGATTCCACAGTTGTCTTAACCGAATCTTCGCATCGCCGTCACGCAGCGTTCATTGCTCCCGGATATACGAATGCCGTCGCGCGACAAAAATCTATTCTTCAGGAGGTCCCATGAACATCAACTTTTGCAACAGAGCGTCGAGCGTTGCCAAGAAAGCAGCAGCCTTTGGACTTGGCGCGCTGCTGATTGCGCCGGTAGTCTACGCGGCTAGCTTCCCGCACCGAGGTGATTTCGGCGAGCAGGTGGAGCACCTGCTGAAGGCACAGTCGGAGGTTCTTTTCGGTATCGAGAGACCGCTGGAAGAGTCCGCTCCGCCAATTACGGCGCCTTATCGCAAGCCGGACCAGAAAGCATCAGATCAAGTGTTGTTGGCAAAAGGTCTGAAAGTAGAGTATCTCACCCGCAACGCGGGAAACCTGACTGACATGATGGCCTTTTACCCGGAGCACAAGCCCACACACCTCATCACTTGCGTTGAGGGAGCACCGGCGACTCTCACCAACGGCAAGCGCAATCCGTCGGTACAGCGCGTCAATTTAAAGAGCGGGCTGGTTGAAACGATTTTGCGCGGCATGGACCGGTGCGACGGAATCCGAACGACTGCCTGGGGTACCGTTCTGGCGACGGAAGAAACCGGCGATGGCAGCGCCTATGAAATATTCGACCCGCTCGCGACGACCGAAGTCACCATCACCGCCCGCAACGGCTGCGGCGTACCAGCGACAATTGCTTCGCCGACCGGCTCGAACAATGTAATCAAACGCACCGCTCTTCCTTGTATGGCCTGGGAAGGTTTGATCATTCAACCGAGCGGCGTCGTCATCGGAGGCGATGAATTGCGGCCCGGAACCGGGGTTGCCGATTCCGACGGTGGTGCGATCTTCAAATTTTTGCCGGCCGTGCCGCGCATCCAAACCGGCCCCCTCACGGATCTCAGCCAATCGCCCCTCGCTGCGGGCGCGACTTTCGCCATGCAGGTCTCTTGCAACGGCAATAACCAACAGTTTGGGCAAGGTTGCGAGGTCGGCAACGCTGCGTGGATTGCGGTCAATGCAGCGACGGCGCGGGGCGATGCCAATGCCAAGGGCGCCACGGGCTTTTATCGACCGGAGGACCTCGAACAAGATCCGAATTTCACTGATCCCGATAATGCCGACGCAATCCGTTTCTGCTGGACCAACACCCAGGAGGAGGACGCCGGTAGCTTCGGCGAAGTGATGTGCGCCATAGACGCCGCGCCGCTCGTCGCCGCGGCGAACAGCCGGACTGTTTTGGTTTACCGCTTCGTCGAAGGCGACCAGGATTTTAATTCCTTCGACAATCTTGCCTTCCAGCCGAGGACCGGAAATCTCTACGTCATCGAGGATCACAATAATGGTGACATCTTCGCCTGTTTACCGGACGGCGGCGACCGGGACATCAAATCCGATGGTTGCGTTAAGATTTTATCGGTAAAGGACTCATCCGCAGAACCCACGGGATTTATTTTCGATCCTTCGGGCACCACGGCCTATCTCTCGATTCAACACAGCAACGACACCAACATGTCGTTGGTTGATGGTTACCCTACGGACGACGTTCTCAAAATAACCGGCTTTGAACTGCATCGCCGTGGCAGTTTCAATGATTAGTTAGACGATGCGTTCGTCTCCCACCGCCGCGGGACTTCGCGTCCCCTCAGGGGCCTCTTTCGGACGGAGGCCCCTGTCTTTTTCTCTGCACTCTATCGGCTGCGATTTTTTGCTTCCACAAACTTCGCCGGGATTTAACACTGACGTCACATGTCATTAACTCGCTTCGCCGAATAATAAAGTCAAAACTCTTTAAAGGAGGGATTATGGAAAAGGTCAATCTCGAATTGATAATCCAGGATACCATCGCGCGGTTCACGAAGAATCGTATCGGCGCAAGACCGCTCATTTTTGTCATGATATCCCCTAACATCACCCAGCTCGATTGGAGCGACGGAAGTCTGCAAGAGTTCGTCCGACTCTTTCTTTACGAAGCCTTGCTCAGCAACAACCCCGACGCGGCCGTTGAAGTTCTGCTCAGGCGGCGCGCCGAACTCAGGGATATGAATGACTTTGTCGGCGTGTATCCCTCCTACTGGGTGCAACTTCGAGTATCCGGACGTGGCCTTAAGCGGAGCGAGCGATCAATTGAAGACATCTTCGCCGGTCTCGGCTACCGCGTGGAGGAATGGATCGGAGTAGATAATTCGGATACCCGTCTCGGAATCTTCGGTGCCAAGAGTATCCGCGGCGCGAAGCTGGTCTTTTGCCTGGAATCCAAGCGCGGCACCCTCAAATGCGACCTGCTACTGCCGGTCTTCGAATGCGCGCCGACTCCGGGCCTTGCCGCGCGCAACCCAAACTCCGTCGCGCCGCGAGTTTAACCGAAGCATCATGAAGCCGTCATTCGCAAACAACATGGCAAGCCTAACATGCCGCCGAGATTATAAAGATAAGGAGGTTTTAGGAGGTTTTATGAAACGGCTTGTAAAAATCATCGTAGCGACGGATTTGTCGGATCATTCGCGCCGCGCCATCGAATACGCCGGCGCGCTGGCGGTGGATGACAAGGCAGCGCTGATCATAATGCATGTAGCCAACGAGTTTGCAGCCTGGGAGTTCCACTACGATGGTTTCGGCTATTCAGAGCAATGGCCCTTGGAACGCGTGCTTTCGGAGGCGGCTCTGGATCTGAACCGCTATCTCGAACCCCACCTGGGTTTGTTGAGAGAAGTTCCAATACTGATCAAACGGATTGTCCTCGGAGCTATTGCGGGCCAGATCATTACAGTCGCCGAAGAGGAAAAAGCCGATCTCATTGTGCTGTCGCCGCGGCGCCAACGAAGCTGGCGCTGGCCATTCAGCGCCGGTATCACCGAAAAAGTAACGCGCATGAGTCCCTGTCCAGTACTATTGGTAGCGCCTGCCTTGCCGTCGAAGCAATGGCGCGGCAAGTTCTTACCGCTGTCGTTCGACTGGCCGCCGCCGAGCGCCGAAAGCGTATGAGACACAGCTGCCGACAATGGTCAGGCAGCGACGCTAAAAGGGATTTTTCAGCAGAACCTATAAAGTAGCCTATCCCCTTTGATCTCCCTAATGAAATGGCTGAAACAGCTCTATCGGATTGCCAAACGGATCCTCGATGAGGATTTGCTTGCCGCCATTGCCGGTGACGATCTCGTTGCGAAAACGCCCTCCTGAATTTTTCAGTTTATTGACCGTCGCTTCGATATCCTCGACTTCGATCTGGATTCGGTTCCAGCCGCCCGGCGCCGGAGACTGACCGTCGCGCATGGCTTGTCCGGCACCGCCGGCGCCGGGTCGGTTGAGCAGCAGCTGTAAATCGCCGCGCGACAAGCTGGCGAAACCCGGGGCCGGATGCATTTCTACTTTGAAGCCTAGCATATCAGTGTAGAACGGGATGGCGGCATCGACGTCGTTAACGATGTATCGAACATTAACTTTACTCATTGTTGTTTCACCTCCAAAAATGATTTCGACCGAATCAAACTTTCATGCGGTCCTACTCGAAAATTAGAGTCGACCGGGTTCCTGGGTAGACGGCCCGAAACCCAAGCCTTGAAAGGGCAGCGGGCTGCCAGTCTCGAGCAGGCTTTTAAGGCTCGACATGATGGCGGGCCAACCATGACGTGTCGTCTCGAGGGTCACTTTCTTCGATTCGAAGTTGTCGTGGGTCAAGGTGAGCTTCACCACAGAGCCTAGCGGCTGAAGTTCGAACGTCACGCGTGATGGCCGTTCGCCACGGTGCTGCTCGCTGATCAGCATGTGAAAGGTGTAGGAGAGCAGGCGAGGCCTGTCCGATTGCAACACTTTACCTTGCCAATCGATGCCGCCATCTTCTCTTACGTGTTTGACCGGTGAGCCGACCTGCCAATCGGATTCTATGCGTCTGCCGCCCCAATACCGTCGGGTGAAACCGCCGTCGGTCAGCGCTTGCCATAACTTCTCGGCCGTCGTCGCAACGTAGGTGACGTAAACAAATTCTGGTTTGTCAATTTGAACACTCATGATCGGATCTTTTCGAGACCCCTTTTCAAATCGCTCAGCGCCTGGAGGCGACGGCGCTCGTATTTGCCGATCCAGCGCTCGTAGATCTCGTGCAACGGCGCCGGGTTCAAGTAGTGCAGCTTCTCGCGCCCGCGCCACACCGTCGCAATCAGGTTGGCTGTTTCGAGAAGCGCGAGATGCTTGGTCACGGCCTGGCGTGTCATATCGAGGTGCTCGCACAGCTCGCTCAACGTTTGACCGTTGTTCTTGTGCAACTCATCGAGTAGTTTCCTGCGGCTCGGATCGGCAAGCGCCTTGAACACCTCGTCCACTAGCGTCAGTATATGCAACCAAATAGCTGCATGTCAAGAATGGGCTCAAAAAGCGCGAAGTTGAAAATGATGCGTCGACGTTCGATATTGTGCACCTGGCTGAGGTCATGACTGACCGATATCGAGTCACATGTCCACGTTTCCGGAATCCCGAAAACATGGAAGTCCGTTAATGAAGTGGAGAGGTCGATACTCAGGTCCTGAGCGACGTCGCACCGATCATGATCATCACCAGCGCTGCGGCGGCGAACATTGTCAGGCCCGGCAGTGGCAAGTCCCTGGTCCTCCTAGGAGTGCCTGCGGGAACTGACCTGTAACAAACTTCACTGCTACTCCGCGATCTCGTCGTAGCCTCGCCCAAGAAACTGGACGAAGCAGAACCCGTGGCCGAAGGGATCGGACATAAGCGCTAGCATGCCCCACTTGTACGTCGTAATGGGTTTCTCTAGACGCGCACCGGCTGATACAGCTTTCTCGACTGCCCGCTCGATTTCGTCGATCACAAAATCAAGGTGGACCGGGGTCCAATGGCGCTGGTAACTGCGGCGCTGCAAGGCTGTATCGGAGGCCGGCGTTCCAGATGCTTTGACGAGCAAGTAGATTGGAGCCGAACTTCCAAGCATCTCTACTCCAGAGACTCCGAAGCGGCGGCCGACTTTTAATCCAAACACGGAACTGTAAAAGCGGACTGCCTTTTCGAGGTCATCAACGTCGAGATTTACGAGGACATCCATTACGCATCGTCCAGTGTGAGTTCAGCGGTCACTGAAGGTTCGCGCCGCAACGGGTCAAGTGCCGCGTGTGATCTCACAACGACCTTCCATCGAAGTGCTGAACCGGGACAGTTTCTAAGTCGATTCCTTCGAGGCAGCGAATATTGATTGCGGCCATCCGGTGGCCGTTCGGGTCGGTCCCTTCTCCGTACGGGTGAATGCCGCATGTCCGGCAAAAGCGGTGCTTGATTACGTGTTTATTGAAGGTGTACGTGCCGAAGTCCTGTTCCGATGTGAGCATGTGAAGCTGTGCACGCGGCACAAACCACAAAAGAGACCCCTTGCGAGAGCACATCGAGCAATTGCATGCCATCGCTCCGTTGATCTCCCCTTCAACCTCGAAGGCAATTTTCCCGCAGTGACAACTACCCTTGTACTTCACGTCGGCTCTCCTTTAGTTAGTCCATAACGCATAGTGCGCACGATCTTTGAATTCTCAAAAATGGCGGTATAAAAATTCATTGCCTCCTCAGCTTTACCATCGAACCACAAGAATGGCGTGATTTTTTGCATATGGATTTACTCCTTTGTATTAATTCGGATCGAGGTTTTTTGCCGCAGACGGCACCGCCGTATCGGCGATGATCTGTCGGATTCTCGCACAATTTCTATGCGGCGGTAGATCGGCGCTGTTTTTATGGTGACGCTCCATTTGACTATGCGCGCTGCGGCGTCAGCCGCCAGCGGCCATAGGCAATAAATGCCGCCAGAATACCCACCACGAGCGGCATCAGCGCCATCGCGACGTCAGCAATCGCCAATGTGGTCACCGTCGCACCGATCATGATGATCACCAGCCCGGCAGCGGCGAGCGGTGTGAGGCCCGGCCGAACCCCAGAAAGCCACGGAAGGATCAGACCAATCGCGCCGAGCACCTCGCACACACCGATAAAGCGCAGGAACCATCCCGGCATCGCTATCTGTTTGGTCATTTCCTCGATCGGTAGAACCAGCTTCATGCCGCCGGCAAAAAGAAAAAGCGCCGCTAGCAGCGCTTGAACGATCCACAGTGCAATATTCATGATGAGTCACCTTTAAAGAATAATTCACCACAGAGACGCCGAGTACGCAGAGTTCAGAACATCTTTTGATCAGCGACTCTCCCCTCCGCGTCCTTCTCGGCACCTCCGCGGTGTAATGTCCGAGTCATTGAATTTACTAATGAGTTCGTTATTTAGAGACTATGTCGCTAGTGTGCGACCGAGAGGCGAGCCCTTCCGATCGCGGTCAATGGTTCTCTGCCTTGCCGGCCACCACCCCGTCCTCTCCATAGGTGGAAATGCCCGCCGGCAGCGCCTGAAAACAACCTTTGCGCTCCTGTGCCCGAGCTCTCCAGGTCTCACCCCTCGGTCGCTGTTTGGTTACTCAATTGTGGACTCCTTAATAATATCGCTGCGCTATTGCTTCGCCGCCGCTTCCGCCACCGATTTCATGCTCGCCAGACCCTTCTCGAATTGGCCGCCGATCATTTTATCCATGTTCATGAAAAGGTGAATTGCCTTGGCCATGAAATTGTTGTTGCCGGTCATGCTCCACGTCACCGCGGTTTGATTACTCTCAGGCTTAAACGTGAATTCCGCGATGCTGTTGCCTGCGAAAGGTTTAAAGAATTCGAGATTAATTCGGATCAGATCGCTTGGACGGCTC
Source organism: Binatia bacterium (assembly GCA_036555515.1). Classification (GTDB taxonomy): domain Bacteria; phylum Desulfobacterota; class Binatia; order UBA9968; family UBA9968; genus DATACQ01. The sequence goes on along the minus strand of DATBLC010000400.1, from coordinate 24,147 downwards.
TCGATGATCGTCATGCGTCCTTCGCCGACTTCGTTGTTGCCTGCCCACTTGTAGATCGCCCCGATACCGGCCGGCGCGCCCTCGTAAGCTTGCTTCATCGCCGGGTCGATTTTCCCCCACGGGTTCCATGCCTCCCATTTGTGGAAATCATTCACCTGAGCAAATACCGCCGCTGGCGGCGCGGAGACGTCGGCGCTCCGCGACACGCGATACTCGGACGGCTGCATCGCAACGACGACGACAAACCCGACAACGATTACAGCGAGGGCGATGAGAATCTTTATGATCATTGAATTTCATCCCCTAATTTTAGATTTTTTCAGCGCGGTGCGAACGACTCACATCTTCGCCAAATAATCCAAAAGGCGACCGAGGCTTGAGTGCTTGGCGACCAGTCTGCCAAGGTCTCTTGCGAGCGTCGCCCGCGTAACTCATCGGGCACGCGCGCGTGGCGGCGTTAGGCGCGCGCTCAGGCGTTGACCAGCACCTTGAATCCGCCCCAGAACATGCGCTTGCCGTCGAATGGCATGGCCTTGGGGTCCATCATGTTCGCCAGGCGCGGGTCCTTCATGACCTTGGCGTTAACGCGGTCGCGATGCGCGCGCGACGTATACACGATGTAGGCGAACACCACCGTCTCTCCGGGCTTGAGCTTGACGCTCTGCGGGAACGACGTGTGCTTGCCCGGCTTCACGTCGTCGGCGATGCATTCGATGTACTCCAGGGCGCCGTGATCGCGCCAAACTTTTCCAGCCCTTTGCGCCATGCGGCGATAGGCCTGCAGGTTCTTTTTCGGCACCGGCAACACGTAGCCGTCAACGTACCGCATAAATCCACCGTGGGTTCTTTTGCTGAGAATATATTAAACCAAGATCACCTGGCCTCGGCCAAGGGAGCGTCGGAAAATTTGCCATCGAGTTCCACCGTCATGTGGCGAACTCCTAGCCGCCGGCTATGGCCCCTACGATCATAAAAGGCTCAGCCCCGGTCGCGATCGCCTGGGGCAGCGCGGCGTCCGGTGGTTCGTGCGACAAGTCCTCCCCGCAGGCGAAGAACCGCACGAACGCGCGGCGCCGTTGCGTGACGTGGTCGCGGATCGTCCCCCGCAACATTGGGTAACTGCCCTCGAGCGCGTCGAGAATTGAGCGCTGCGTGACTTGACCCTCGACGTCGAGCGCCACCTCGCCGTCGACGTGCGCGAGCTTGCGCAGATGGGGCGGGAGCGTGACACGGATCATCATGGCAGCGTCTCGACCTCGACGGACAGCACGGCCGGAAGATCCCGGACGATGGGCGCCCAGCTGTTTCCGGCGTTGGCCGATGCGTAAACCTGCCCGCCGGTGGTGCCGAAATAAACCCCGCATGGATCGAGGGCGTCGACGGCCATTGAGTCGCGCAGCACGTTGACGTAGCAGTCGCTTTGCGGCAGCCCTTTCGTGAGCGCCTCCCACTCGTTCCCGCCGGTCCGGCTACGATAAACGCGCAGCTTTCCCTCGGGTGGAAAATGCTCCGAGTCGCTCTTGATCGGCACGACGTAGATGGTGTCGGGTTCGTGCGCGTGAACTTCGATGGGAAAGCCGAAGTCGGTCGGCAAGTTGCCGCTGATCTCATGCCATGAATCGCCGGCGTCGTCGCTGCGCATGACGTCCCAATGCTTCTGCATGAACAGCACGCCCGGACGCGACCGGTGCATCGCTATGCGGTGCACGCAATGGCCGACCTCCGCAGTCGGATTGGGTATGTAGAGCGAATGAAGCCCACGGTTGATCGGCTGCCACGTCTTGCCGCTATCGTCGGTCCGGAACGCGCCCGCCGACGAGATGGCGATGAAGATTCGGTTCGGATTGTTCGAATCGAAAATTATCGTGTGCAGGCACATCCCACCGGCACCCGGTGCCCATGAAGACCCTGATCCATGGCCACGCAGACCGGGAAATTCGCGCCATGTCTGCCCGCCGTCAGTCGAGCGGAACAAGGCCGCATCTTCGACTCCGGCGTAAACTGTGTCCGGATCGGTGAGCGATGGCTCGAGATGCCACACACGCTTGAACTCCCAGGGACGCGGCGTGCCATCGTAGAACTGGTGCGTGGTGAGGGGCTTGCCGGTTTCAGGAGAAGTGTCGTAAACAAACTTATTGCTCTCGCCCTTGGGCATGCCATCTGGGGTGGTAGTCGGTTCGCCGGGGGGTGTTCCAGGCTGATGCCATGTCTTACCGCCGTCATCTGAGCGTTGAATGATCTGCCCGAACCAGCTGCTGGACTGCGAGGCATACAACCGATTCGAATCAGCGGGAGATCCCTTGAGATGGTAGATCTCCCAGCCCGCAAAGTGGGGACCGCTGACGTCCCAGCGTTCGCGCTTTGCGTCCGACGTAATAACGAACGCGCCCTTCTTAGTGCCAACCAGTACTCTTACTCCGCTCATAACTCGCTCCTCTCTGAATTTTTGTAGTTCTCGTCCGAAGCTTCTTCATAACCAGCGCGCTCGGGGCGCCCGCCAACGTCGCGGAATGTAATTTCTCGTCACAACAGACAGGGCACACCGCTTCCTCCTGGATCGTAGTTTAACTGGCCTTTGTACTGGATAGTCGTTCGAGAAGGCCCTAAATCGACAATGGTTGTAATCCGCGCGGGACGCATCGTACCCTGTCGCCGCCGCAGCGCTGGCGGACCCTACGTATTCGGCAGGCCGGGGATATCGATCACCGGTCGGACCTCGACCGTGCCCTTGCGCGCCATGGGAATCCGCGCGGCGATGCCGATCGCCTCGTCGAGATTCTTGGCATCGATCAAGAAGTAGCCACCCAGTTGTTCGCGTGTCTCCGCGAACGGACCATCCGTCACCGACCGTTTGCCGTCGCGCACCCGGACGCTGGTCGCCATCGCTGTCGGTTGCAGCGGGTTGGCGGCCAGATACTGCCCGCTCGCATGAATCTGATGCGCGAGCTGGGTGGATTCCGCGTAGCATTCCTGCCGCTCGTTTTCGCTCAAGGCTTGCTCGTCAAGATAAATCAGCAACATGTATTTCATGTCAAAGGCTCCTCAGAGGGGGACAGTCCCTTTTTTCTAGAGGGACTCTGTCCCCTTTTCCGGTCCGGCAGTTCAAAAACAAATCGAGATGTAGTCCGACGTCATCCCTTCTCAGCGGATGCTGCCACAGCGGCGGCGCGTTTTTTCAACTCCTTCATCGGGATGTCTTTAATATGGGTTGCGACATGCCACACATGCCCGAAGGGATCTTCCAGAGAGCCGCCCCGGTCGCCGTAGAACTGATCCGCCACGGGTCGCAATAATTTCGCACCGGCCGCGACCGCCTTTTTCACAACCCTGTCCACATCCGACACATAAAGATGAATATTCACGGGGGTGCCCCCAACCGAGCGAGGACTGCGAAAGTTCATCTCGGGAAATTCGTCGGCCAGCATGATACGGGAGTCGCCAACTTGGATTTCGGCATGGCCGATGGTTCCCGCCGGCCCCGGCATGCGCATGACCTCCTTAGCGCCGAAGGCCTTTTTGTAGAAGGCGATCGCGCCGGCTGCTCCCTGCACGCTCATGTAAGGCGTTACCGCGTGGTAACCCTTCGGAATCGGTCTTATTTTCGTTCTCATGATCGGCCTTCCGTTTTGGCTCTAAAAATGATTCCGAAACATATTCCAGCCGCGCTTGTTGTATTGCTCATCATTCCGGCAAACCCGCGATCTCCGTCAACGGCCGACAGCGCCAATGCGCGCCCCCGGCACAAGCGCGGCGATACCGATCGCTTCGTCGAGATCCTTGGCATGAATCAAACAGCCCGCGATCTGCTCCCGTGTCTCGATGAACGGCCCGTCGGTCACGAAGGATTTGCCGTCGCACACCCGAGCGATGGCAGCCGTTGCCGCCGGCTGGAGCGGCGAAGCGCTGAGGTATTGTCCTTTAGCGTGGAGGCGGTACGTTAGCCGCACGGATTCGGCAAGCATCGGCTGTTGCTTCTCTTTACCGATGTTGTCAAACGCCTCTTCGTCATGGTGAACCAGCAGCATGTATTTCATCCCTGCCTCCGCACGCCACGAGGGCTACGATTCGAGCTCGTACATTTTCATCCTTGGTCGTATGCTTGTTTTAGACTTTTGATTTCGATCTTGTTCATTTGAAGCAATTCCTTCATAACTCGTTCCGATTTCTCAGCATCCTTGTCTTGCAACATCTTGCCTAAAACAGTGGGAACGATCTGCCACGAAACGCCATACTTGTCTTTAAGCCAGCCACATTGTTGTGCCTTTTTATCGCCACCTTCGGAAAGTTTCCCCCAGTAATAGTCTACTTCTTCTTGGGACTCGCAACTGACTTGGAATGATATCGCCTCGGTAAATTTGAACACCGGACCGCCATTGAGTGCTGTAAAAGCCTGCCCGTCGAGTTCGAATTCTATAGTCATTACTGTTCCTGCAGGTTTTCCATGGATTTCGTGTCCCGCTTTTCCGTATCGGGATATATTCCCGATCTTGGAGTTCTTAAAAATGGCGGAATAGAAATTCACCGCCTCCTCAGCGTTACTATCGAACCACAAGCATGGGGTGATTTTTTGCATCGCCGTTATTCCCTTCGTTCGTTGTCAGTCGCAGTGTCGGGGCGCCGCGTCACGCCGCCAGCGTGACCATCCATCCGACGCCGAAGCGGTCGGCCACCATGCCGAAGCACGGCGACCAGAACGTTTTTCCCAGCGGCATTTGCACCTGCCCGCCCTCAGCCAGCGCAGCGAACTTTCGACTCACATCGGCTTCATTGGCCGCCGTGAGCGAGAGGGAGAAACCCTGGAAATCGGCCTGCCCCGCGCAGCGCCCGTCGGATGCCATCACCGTGGTCTCGCCGACGCGCAGGCTAACATGCATGATTTTATTCTCGGAGCCCGGCGGCAACATACCAGGCGGGGGAGATTCCGGACTGTCTTTGAACCGCATCATCATGAGCACTTCCGCGCCCAACGCCTTCTTGTAGAACTCGACGGCCTCCTCGCAACGCCCATTGAAAAACAGATAAGGTTCGATTCGCATAATTTCCTCCTCCGATGGTTTTGAACCGACGATTTCTACGGCTCCTCAGCGTGTTGTTGTCTTTGCCAATTGTTCTGCTTGCGCGCGCAGTCGCTCCTCTTGCTCCCTCAGTTCAGGCGTGAGCTCGGCGCCGAAGTCCTCCGCTTCGAAAACCTGGCGAATCTCGACCTCGCCATCCTCGTTGTACGGATTAGGGCAACGCTTGACCCATTGGATCGCCTCTTCTTTGGACTTGCACTGCCAAAGCCAGTAGCCGGCGATCAACTCCTTGGTTTCGGCAAACGGTCCGTCAAACACGGTGCGCTGGCCGCCGGAAAACCTGACACGCGCGCCTCTGGAGGTCGGATGCAGACCCTCTCCCGCAAGCATCACGCCGGCCTTAACCAACTCTTCGTTGAATTGGCCCATTTCGGTCAGCAGTCGCTCGCTCGGCATTACGCCCGCTTCCGAGTCCTTGGTGGCTTTGATCAAAATCATGAATCGCATGGGCCTTTCTCCTTGTGCTTTCGCGCTGGGCTAACCCCGCGTTTTTTATCGGCCACGCCGGCGCTTTAGGATTAAATTAGTTCCTGACACTCCTTAGTCGATTGGCGCGCCGCAAAATCGACAGCCGGTCAATCTGCTGCAGTCGTGTTAAGTCCGAGAGCAATCGTCTGTGGGTCTTCCGCGATCGGCCGCACCTCGACGCAGCCGAACCGCGCTCCCGGGATCCTGGCGGCCACCTGGATGGCCGCGTTCAGGTCCTTGGCCTCGATGACGTAGTAGCCGCCGAACTGCTCCTTGGTTTCGGCGAAAGGTCCGTCGGTGGTCGAGACCTTGCCGTTGCGCACGCGGACGGTGATCGCGGTATCGGCAGGGGTCAACCGATTGGCGCCGATAAAGTGACCGTTTCTTTTAATGTCGGCCGTGAACTCGGCGTACTCCTGGAAATGCTTCTCCGCATCGGCCGGCGCCATTTGCTCCATCACGGTTTCTGCACAGATTAGGCAAATAAATTTCATCTTGTCTCCTTTTCGTCGAATAGCGGGTCGTCAACGACCCAAACCGCAGGCTATGCCATCTATCATTTCCTTGTCGGGTGCTTTCAGTCTGCTTGAGCAGTAGGGAGTCGGACACGAGTCACGGCCATCCTACGGTTTCAGGTCAACCGCCGCTCGGTAGCTGCCGTCCATGTAAAAAGGCCCCGATTGATGCTCGTGCACAATCTTCCATTTGCCGTCGGTCTTGCGACAGCAAACAGTGGCGCGCAACCAAACATCGGTTTTCTCGCCATCGGTCCTCGTTCCCGTAATTCGATTGAAGCTATGGCAGAAGGCTATGTCTTCGCTCGCAGCGATGTTCAGGCCGCGAAGCTCGTAGCCGATTGGACCTCGGAAGGTCGGGAACCACGCTTCCAAGTTTTTTCTACATTCATCCGCTCCTCGATATTGCAGCGGGGGCGCGAGATCGAATGCCACGATGTCTGTTGCGTAGTGAGATATGACCCCGTCGACGTCCTTGGAGCGGACTGCCTCCGCGCAATGATCCATGAGTTGGCGAATCTGCGCTTGATCGGTCGCTTGTTTATTCTTTACCGCCATGATGGTCTCCTTTGTAGCTGCGGAGCTTGTCTATGCGTATTTCGCGCATTTCCTCCGCATGTGCGGATTCGGCTGCTTACACCCTATAGTCGTTCGGCCGGGCGCCAAATCGACAACGCGATTCCGTCTCAGGCTAATTCAGCGAGCCGCCGTTCCAAAAACTGCCGTTCGGGCTCCTGCTCCGTGAGCCTCAGGGCTCGCTCGTAAGAGACTTTGGCCTCCGCAATTCGCCCCAGCCGCCGGCAGAGGTCCGCCCGCGCCGCGTGGGCGAGATGATAGTCCGAAAGATCGCCGCGCTCTAAAATGGCGTCGATCAGCGCAAGCCCCGCAGCCGGACCGTCATGCATTGCCACCGCCACCGCGCGGTTCAGCTCGACCACGGGCGACGGCTCCGCCCGGGCTAGCAGGTCATACAGCGCGACGATCTGGGCCCAGTCCGTGGCGGCGGCGTTGGGTGCGTTAGCGTGTACGGCTGCGATCGCCGCTTGGATGGTATATGGGCCGACTTGGCGTGACGCCAGAGCCCGTTCCACCAGCGTCACACCCGCCGCGATCTGATCGCGGTTCCAAAGTGAACGATCCTGGTCATCAAGCAAGATCAACTCGCCGCTCGGCGATGTGCGCGCGGCGCGGCGCGAATCATGGAGCAGCATCAGCGCGAGCAGTCCCAGCGCTTCCGGCTCCGGCAGTAACTCCACAAGCAGCCGGCCGAGGCTAATCGCTTCACTCGAGAGATCGTGCCGCGTGAGTGCCGCGCCAGATGACGCGGAATATCCTTCGTTGAACACGAGGTAGACGACCCGAAGCACGGCATCGAGCCGGTCCGGCAGATCGGTCGCCGAGGGTACTTCATAGGGAATGCGCGCGTTGCGAATTTTAGCCTTGGCGCGCACGATGCGCTGGGCCACCGTGGGCGGCGATGAGAGAAAGGCCCGCGCAACCTCCTCGGTTGTGAAGCCGCAGACTTCGCGCAGCGTCATCGCCACCTGGGCGTCTGGCGACAGGGCTGGATGGCAGCAGGTAAAAATAAGACGTAACCGGTCGTCTTCGATGCTTTCGTCGATCCGCGCCTCGATATCATCGGTGTCAGCCACGAGCCGCTTGTCGATATCGTCGGGCAACGGCGTAAATCGGGCGCGCCGACGAATTGCGTCGATCGCCTTGAAACGCCCGGTCGATACGAGCCAGGCACGCGGATTGGCGGGCACACCATCGCGCGGCCATTGTTCCAAAGCCACGCTGAAAGCGTCGTGCAGCGCCTCCTCGGCGATTTCGAAGTCGCCGAGGAGGCGGATTAACGTGGCGAGGACTTGGCGCGAGTCGGAACGGTAAACGGCGTCCACCGTGTTGCGAGCGCGTTCAGCCGCAGTCGTCCCTGAGCCGGCTCGTGGATTTTGATCCATAACATATTCTCTCTGAGTCAGCGTGGGGGTAGCGAGTCAGAGCGGAGAATCGATTTCACATCTTTCCCCAATCAGGTCACGCTCAAAACATGATAATTTTCTCGCAATCGGCGCCAAAATCAACGAGGGACTGTAGATTGGCGGCAAGGCGAGTTCTAGCCAACGATAGAGGCATTACGTTACGGTTCTTTTCGTTGATCCGATCCCTTTCTCGATCGCGATGCGGTCTCGCCAAAGCGGTAGAGGCGCCGTATCTCTTAGCGTGATCGCAAATGCACTATCTCCGGGCTGACATGTTCCGGGCGGATGCCGAGGCCGACAATGCGGGCGGGGATTCGGCGAAGAAATGGCACTGTGGCAAGCAGCCGGACGGCGAGTGGCGGCTTGACAGGTGTCCTTTCGCCCAACACACGGGCTATGATCCGGCGCTGCGCGGTCACCTGCAGCCACTGGGTCGCTCTGGTGGGTAACTCCCGTCGCCTCTGGATCTGGCGCAGATGGTCGAAGGTGACTTGCCCTTCGCGGAGCGGTTTGAACAGAATATTTCCCGCAGCCACTGCGTCTTGTATCGCCAGATTGATGCCGACGCCGCCGACCGGTGACATCGCGTGCGCCGCGTCTCCGATGCATAGAAGCCCCGGCCGAAACCACTCTAACAATCGGTCGACCCGAACGGTCAACAGCTTCACGTCGTCCCAACTCCGCAGCTCCCCTGCCTTGTCACTCGCGAACAGCGCCAGCCGCATGATCTCCCCACGAAAAGTTTCGAATCCTTGCCGGCGCATCTCTTCGAATCGACCTTTGGGTATAACGTAGCCGCACTGCCAATACTCACCCCGATTGATCGTGATGAAGATCCTGCCGGTATCGAACCTTCCCATGGTCGCGACCGGATCGTCCTGACTGCGGCTGAGGCGAAACCACAGAACGTCCATGGGCGCGCCAAAATCCCTCACTTTCAAACCGGCCTTTTCGCGCACAATGGAGTTCCGGCCGTCCGCGCCCACTACGAGATCGGCGCGCACTTCGATCGCCGCGTCAGGCGTGCTTGCGCGAACTCCGATCACGCGCCCCGACTCTTGCAATAGGCCGATCACCTCCGCTTCCATTCTCAGATCAAAACTCGGATAGCGAGCCGCATGCTCGGCAAGAAAGTTGAGAAAATCCCATTGCGGCATCAAGGCGATGAAACGGCAGCGGGTCGGCAGATGTCTGAAGTCCGCTATCGTCACCCGCATCTGGGCGACTTGCGCGTTAAGCTCTTCCACTTCCTGATGCGGCAGTCTGAGAAACTCTTCGAGCAAGCCGAGCTCGGCCATCACCTCGAGCGTCGACGGATGAATAGTATCGCCGCGAAAATCGCGCAAAAAATCCGCATGCTTTTCAAGAACCAAGACTTTGACGCCGGCGCGCGCAAGCAGGTATCCCAGCATCATCCCTGCTGGTCCGCCCCCGGCGATGCAACAGCCCACGGAAATCGTCTCACGCGCCATTTTTATTTTTCACTTTCCGGATATCATTAGACACGGCAACTGATTAACTGACTGCGTTCACTTTCAATTAGCGCAGCGTAATCTTAGTGGACTATGACAGAAAATTTCTACCATCATAGAATTTCACGCAAACTTAATCTGCTCGTAACATACCGCGTGAAACCGGACGAAGGGATATGTTATAAAGCCGCGATGCCCGACCATTTCGCCGTCGTCGATGTCGGCAGCAACGCATTGCGTTTGCAAATTGCCGCCGTCGACCATCCGAAGCAATATCGAGTTCTGGAGCAGGAACGCCAGCCCGTGCGACTGGGCCATGACGTTTTCCAAACCGGCAAACTCAATCCCCGCGCCGCCGATGGCGCCGTGAAAGTTCTCAGCGACTTTCGCGCCCTCGCCGACCGCTACCGCGTCAAAGATATTCGCGCCGTAGGCACGAGCGCCCTGCGCGAAGCCGCCGACAGCAAGGCCTTCGTTCGCCGCGCGCGCAGGGCCGGCATCCCCCTGGAAGTGATTTCGGAACAGGACGAAGCCCGTCTCATCAGCCTCGGCATCATGAGTGGGTTGCGTTTTCATTTACCCCTCGGGTTTTTTCTTGACATAGGCGGCGGCAGCGTGGAACTTTCCGTCGCCAACAGCAGCAATATCTTTTGTCTGTTTAGTCTTCCCCTCGGCGCGGTGCGGTTGACCGAGTCCTATTTAACCTCCGATCCGCCACGCAACCGCGAAATCAAAACTTTACGCGAGCTGGTTCGGGAAAAACTAGAACCCGTCGTTCGCCGCATTACAAAAGAAAAATTTACTATGGCGTTTGGCAGTGGCGGAACCGTCACCGCCCTGGCCGAAACCGATACCCTGGTCGGCGGCGACACTGCACCCGGTTCACTGGCCATCCTGCGCCGCTCGCGGCTTAAAGCTTTGCTTGAATTATTAAAAAGCCTGCCTGCCATCGATCGCGCGTCGATGATCAGCGGCGACCCCAAGCGCGCCGACATTATCGTTGCCGGCGGATTAGTGCTCCATGAAATCATGGCGGCCACCGGAATGGATTACTTGTTCGTTAGCCGGCGCGGTCTGCGCGACGGTCTGATGGTGGAATTGCTGCAGCGCCATTATTCGGCCGCCGAGCCCTGGCATGCGGCGGCGGAGCGGGCCGAGTCCCTCGAACAGGTGTGCCAGAAATACCTCTATGACCGCGCCCATGCCGAGCACGTCAGTCAACTCGCGTTAAATCTCTACTATCAACTCCATGACTTGCATCAGTTGCCGGAAAAATACGCCAGCCTCCTCCATGCAGCGGCCACCTTGCACGACATCGGCCTATTCGTGGCGTACCCAAAGCACCACAAGCATTCATACTACCTGATCAAAAGCTCTGGGATGAGTTCCTTCAGCAAGACGGATCTCGATCTCATCGCCAACGTCGCGCGCTATCACCGCAAAGCCCATCCGAGCCAAAAGCACCTCGCCTTCAGCCAGTTGCACCCGGACCAACAACAGATAGTGCGCAAGCTAAGCGCTATTCTCCGCGTCGCCGACTCCCTGGATTATACCCATGACCAGACCGTCCAAGCGGTAAGTTGCGCGCACAAAAGATCGAAACAGTTGACCATCGCCGCCTCCGCCGAGACGGGTCTGAAGGACCATTTACAACGGGCGGCGAAAAAGGCCAGCTTGATGCGGGAAGTTTTCAATATCGACGTCGCTTTTGAGAAATCCAAAAACAAAGCAAACCGGTAGTCAAGAGGAGGTTGAAGATGCGCCGCGAGATTCGCCAGAGAAACGTATTATTTCTCGACCAGGACAATGCCTGTTTGAGCCAGATGGCTGAAGCGGTGGCAAAGCACTTGGGACCACCCAAAGTTCGCATTTTCAGCGCCGGCGTCACGCCCGGCAGCATTCCCATGCCTGTGCGCAGAGTCATGCAAGAGCTTGGCATCAACATGACGGCGCAAAATTCCAAAGGCGTAGACCAGGTGCCGTTGGATGAAATCGACCTAGTGGTAAGCTTTGCCGGCGCCGATAAGAAATGCGTCGCCTTGCCGCCCCGAGCCAAGGTGGAACAATGGACGATTCCCGGCCCCAGCGCGGCGCAAAACAATGATTTCGCCGCCCTATCGACCCTGCGCGAAGAACGTGATGAAATTAACAAGCGGGTGTTCGCTCTGTTTATGGACTACTGGCGAAATCTCACCTGATCCATATCCGGGCGCCGCCACCGCACCGGCTAAAACGAACGATGAACCTGTATCTCCTGCATCACGGCATCGCGGCAAGCGCCGAAGAGACCGCGCCTGACGGCGAGCGGCCGCTCACGGCAAAAGGTATTAAAAGAATGCGCAAGGGCGCGCGTGGCCTGCGCCGTCTCGGCGTCAGCTTCGACGCCATTTTGACGAGCCCCCTGGCGCGGGCGCGCCAGACCGCCGACATCGTCGCCGAAGCGCTAGGTTTGCAGGCCCATTTGTCGGTTATCGAAACGCTCCAGCCCGACAACTCAATAGAGGAGTTGCTCTCGAGCTTGAGCGAATACGAAAATCGCGAGCACCTGTTGCTTGTCGGCCATGAACCGTTGCTCAGCGACACCGCGGCTTTCCTCCTCACCGGCAAAAAAACGGCCGCCCTCGATCTCGCTTTCAAAAAGGGTTCTCTGTGCCATATCGAGATCGATTCCCTACCGCCCCGCGATCCCGGGACGTTGCACTCCATGCTGACGCCGAAACAGCTCCGGCTCCTTGGCGCGCGGGGCGGCAATTCGTGATTTTGAGGAACTCCGTGAATTCACCGAACTCGATAACGGAGGCAAGCAAGCCCGCGGGGCCGCCGGCCGCCCCAGCGCACGGAACGATTTCTTCCTTGGGCCGGAAACGGCTGGAGAAATTCGCCGCGCTTATGCCCCGAGTCATTGTGACCGATGATGCCGAAACGATCCACGATGTGCGGGTATGGAGCCGGCGCTTGCAGCAAATTCTCAGCATGCTTGCGCCGCAATCCGGGAAAAAAAATAAACCGCGCAAGCTGGTGCGCAGGTTGCGTAGTATCCGAAAGATCCTGGGTCGGCCGCGCAATCTCGATGTCATGACCCAACTGGTGCAGGAAAAAATCGACGCCGCCGGCAATCCCGTAGTGCGGGATGCCTGGGACCAGTTACGAGCCCACCTGCTGGATCGGCGCGCGCGCGCCATCGAGCGGAGCAGGGTAAAGCTGCGCGATTTCAATCTGGTAAATTTCGCCGACCGCGCGCGCACCCTGATCGACGGCGCCGGCGAAGCTCAGGATGACAGCCTGACAAAGAGCGTGGGTGGCGCGCTGGCTGAATGGCGCGCAGCCATCGCAACCGCCAAAGCTGAGCCGGGGACGGAGGAAATGCACGCGCTTCGCATCGCCGGCAAGCGGCTGCGCTACCGCATCGAGCTTCTCGCCGAGTTAGGCGACGGGCCGGCAAAATTATGGGTCAAATCGTTGAGAATTTTGCAAGACCAATTGGGCTCGTGGCATGACCGTCAGGTTCTTTTGGAAACCTGCGCGAAGTTTTTGAGCCAAAAAGACTTCCTCGCCACCCATCCCGGCCTCGCGCGCGTGCTGCTCGTGGAGATGGAGCGTGAACAGCGCCGCGCTAACGCTACTGTCGACGGCCTGGTGAAACACGCGGAAAAAACCTCGCGCGCTTTTGGTGAAACTCCATTTACAATCCCGGAGGGTGATATTGTCGAGGCACCGGGAGACAAACAGTAAGAATCATTGCGAATGCCCGTTGCTTTCGACAATCCTTTGGATACGCTCGCGCAGACGCGAGCAAACCTCCTCAACCGTACCCGAAGCGTCGATGATATCGAAGCCGTAAGTTTCCACCATTTTGTCGAATTCCCCGAGCAGCCAGCGCTGGTAACGGACGAAGCTCTCGTACATATCTTCACCCAAGTGTAGGTCCATTCCTGACTCCCAATAGTTGAAACCGGTGCTTTGCAAAACCCTGGTTACCAGGTCGTCGATATTGACGCGCAAATAAAAAATCGCATCCGGCTTGAGCGCGAAGCCGTAGACCTCGCGCATCCACTCCGGGTCGGCGCCGCGCACGATGCCGCGGGCCATCAGCGAATAAATATAGCGGTCGGTCAGCACGATGAACCCGGCGCGCAAAGCAGGAATGATTTCGTTCTCCAGACGGTCGGCAAAATCGGTGGCATAAAACAGGCTCATCGTGATGCCGCCCAAGGTGTGGCCTTCTTTGGCCTGCTTGAGGCGCTTGCCGGCCAACGGCGAACGGGTCATGCCGGTGTCCAGAACTGCGTGGCCGTTGTTCTCCAGCCACTCCCTCAATAAGCCAATATGTGTAGATCGCCCTACCCCGTCGGTTCCCTCTAAGACAATGAGCTTTCCTTTCAGCTCTTCGAGGTCTATGCCCGGGAGTCCTTCGCCAAAGAAGCTAAATCGAGCCATCTGCGAATCCTCGTCTTCTTTGTACCTTCCAGGGCCTGCATGACGATGCGCCGCACTTCCGCTTGCTGCTCTTCAATGGAACGCGTCGCGTCGATGGGCACCAGGCCAAATTCATTAACCATTTTTTCATATTGCTCGATGATCTTTCCCTGAAACAGCGCGAAGCATTGTTCGATGTCGTCGCTCAGTCCGAGATCCATGCCGGCCTCGTAATATTTGATCGCGTCGCGCCCGCCGAGAATGCGCTTCATCGCCACGTCCAGGGGAACGCGGAAATAGAACGGCACGGTCGGCTTAACCGCGAAATCATACAGCCCCCTCACCCAACTGGGACTGACCCCGCGCACGACGTCGCGGGCGAAGGCGGTATAAATATAGCGGTCAGCCAGGACCACGGCGCCCGCCTTGAGCGGCGGAATGATATCGTGTTCGGTACGGTCGGCAAAGTCGGTGGCGTGGATCAAACTGAAGGTCATCGGCGTGAGCATCTTCTTTTTCTTGCCGCGCTTGGTCACGTCGCGGACCAGGGGGGAGGAATTCCATTCACTGAAATAAACTACATAGCCCTCGGACTCGAGCCACTTTTTTAGCAGCATCAACTGCGTACTCTTTCCCGACCCGTCTATACCCTCGACGATAAACAGCCGCCCCGGGAAGCGATGCTTGCCGTACATTTTCATGCTGCCGCCGGCCATCTGCGCGTCTCCTCTCCCTTAGAGCTACACCGACCCCGCCGCTGAACCTATCAAAGACGCCGGATTAACTGAAACACAATTTTGTTAAGTTTATGTTACAGAAAGGCTGCCATACGGGATAGTTGGCAGAATTTCTTAACAGATTCTTTACATTCAATTTACCCCAGCTTCACCTTTTCACGTTAAATCCTGTGTCAAATCAATTAAATAACTGAGTTCATGATGCCCCACGCTCACAAGCCCAAATCACGGTGCAGAAGCCCATAACGAAATTCATGACTGCTTAACTCGTTCGTAACCAATTCGTAACAATGAGTCGATAAAAGCTTGAAACAGGAGGAAAATATGAAAACCCTATCGTTGATCGTCAGTCTGCTCGGGCTGCTTGTGCTTAGCGAGCGGGCCGTCCAGGGGCAGCTGATTCAAATCGACGGCTCGAGCACGGTATTCCCGGTCACGGAAGCCGTCGCAGAAGAATTTCAGAAAGCCAAGAAAGGCAAAATAAAGGTAACCGTGGGCATTGCGGGCACGGGCGGCGGCTTTAAGAAGTTCTGCCGCGGCGAGACCGATATCAGCGATGCGTCACGGCCCATCTTGAAACAAGAGATGGAGGCGTGCAAAGGCGCCGGCATCGAGTACGTTGAGCTGCCTGTCGCCTTCGACGCCCTCACCGTGATCGTCAACCCCAAAAACGAATGGTCCCCATCGATGACCGTGGCTGAACTCAAGAAGATCTGGGAGCCGGCCGCACAAGCTAAGGTCACTAACTGGAATCAAGTTCGATCCAGCTGGCCTGACGCGCCGTTGAAGCTTTTCGGCGCCGGTGCAGACTCCGGAACCTTTGACTACTTCACCGAAGCCATCACCGGGAAGGCGAAATCCAGCCGCGGCGATTTCACCGCGAGCGAAGATGATAACGTTCTGGTTCAGGGTGTGGCCAACGACCGTAACGCGCTGGGATTTTTCGGCTATGCCTACTACGCGGAAAACACTAAAAAACTCAAAGCCGTCGCGATTGATAACGGCAAGGGCGCTGTCAGTCCGTCGGAAAAAACCGTCCTCGACGGCAGCTATCAGCCGCTTTCCCGGCCGATTTACATTTACCTAAACAAGAAATCGCTGGCAAAGCCGGAAGTTAAGGAGTTCGCGGAGTTCTATCTCAAGCACGCTCCGAAACTCGTCAAGGAAGTCAAGTACGTCCCGCTCCCGGATAAAGTTTACACGCTCGGGGCGAGCCGTATAAAAAGCGGCAAAGTAGGAACCGCATTTGGCGGCCATGCGGACGTCGGCGTGACCATCGACGACCTCTTGAAGAGAGAGCCGAAACTATAGCCGTTAAATTGGCGCAATCGCCTAACCAGTGAGGGGCACCGCAAGTGCCCCTCACTTCTAGATGGAATGAGGACTGCATGGCAAAGAATCCCGCCAAAACGGAAGCGACTTATCCCAGCGTCAGAGAGCTGTCTCTACAAAGGGAGTTTGTCGGGTTTAATCTCCAGCGAATCAGGGAGCGCGTCATCGAATTTTTATTGTTCCTGGCCGCAATGTCGTCCATAGCCATAACTCTGGGTATTGTCGGCATACTGCTGTACGAATCCGAACAGTTCTTTGCCCATGTGTCGATCGTGGATTTTCTCACAGATACGCAATGGACGGTTCTCTTTGCCAATCCCCGCTATGGCATCATGCCTTTGGTTACGGGAACTTTGGTCACTTCCGTGACGGCCCTAGTGGTGGCGTTGCCGCTGGGTACCGTCATCGCGATTTATTTAAGCGAATACGCCAACAATCGAGTCCGAGAAATTCTCAAGCCGATCTTGGAGTTGCTCAGCGCCGTGCCGACCGTGGTCTTCGGCTACTTCGCGTTGCTTTTTCTCACGCCCATATTGCAAAAGTTTCTGCCGGGACTGCCTGGCTTTAATATGTTAAGCGCCGGCATCATCATCGGCATCATGATCATACCTTATGTAAGCTCGCTGAGTGAAGACGCCATCAAGGCAGTTCCCGTCACCATTCGCGAAGGCTCTTACGCCATGGGCGCGACGCGCCTTCAAACTGCGATAAGAGTTTTGATTCCATCGGCGTTCTCGGGGATCGCTTCAGCCTACGTTCTCGGTTTCTCTCGCGCCGTGGGGGAAACGATGATCGTGGCCATCGCGGCTGGGCAACAGCCGAACTTGACACTCAACCCTATGGAGGGAGCCGCGACCATCACGACCTATATCGTCCAGGTCAGTCTGGGCGACCTCCCGCACGGCAGCATCGCCTATCAGAGCATTTTCGCCGCGGGACTGGTGTTGATGTTGATGACGCTGGCTTTTAACATCGGCGGTTATTTCCTGCGAAAAAAGTTTCGGGAGATTTACGAATGATGCAAGACGTGGAAAAAAACACAGCACGCCGCAAACGACAAGACGCCCTGTTTGCCGTTGTCGGCCTGCTAGCGACGTTTGTCGGCATGATAACGCTCGGCGCCCTGATGGGAGATCTCATGACTGATGGGGCCGGCCGGTTATCTTATGCTTTCTTCACCGCTTTTCCCTCGCGCTTTGCGGGACAAGCCGGGATTCTTACAGCCTGGGTCGGAACGACCTTGGTGATGCTGGTGACGGCGGTAACTGCCGTGCCGCTGGGAGTGGCCGCCGGGATCTACCTGGAAGAGTATGCGCCAAAGAACTGGTTCACTGCGATTATCGAGATTAATATCGCAAATCTGGCTGGCGTTCCTTCGATCATTTACGGGCTCTTGGCGCTCGGGTTGTTTGTTTACCAACTCAATTTGGGTCAAAGCATTCTGACCGCCGGCTTGACGCTGGCCTTATTGATTCTGCCGGTCGTCATCGTTGCCACCCGCGAATCGATCCGCACGGTTCCCAACAGCATTCGCGAAGCCGCCTACGCCTTGGGCGCGACAAAGTGGCGCACCATCAGGGACCACATCGTTCCCTACTCAACCGGCGGAATTTTAACAGGAGTGATTATCGCCCTCTCGCGCGCAATCGGCGAAACCGCGCCGCTGATTACCATCGGAGCATTAACCTTCATCGCGTTTTTGCCAGACTCGCCGATCACGTCGGAGTTTCCTTTCATTTCATTTCAGTGGCTCATGTCGCCCTTTACGGTTATGCCCATTCAAATGTTCAATTGGGTTTCGCGTCCCCAGGCTGAATTCCATCTCAACGCGGCCGCGACCGGTTTGGTGTTAATGGTCATGACGCTGTGCATGAACGCGATCGCCATTTACTTCCGCTACCGTTTCCGCAAACGCATCAAGTGGTAGGATGCCCCAATGACAAACGGCCCCGACGGAGGTAAGATGGACTTGCAAACAGATGTCGAAACAGCGGCGTCAAAAACTCCCAAGCCGATCATAAACAATCAAACGACGACGATGCAGCAAGCCGCAAGCGCCAAACCGATCATAAAAGTCAACGACGTTGACTTTTATTATGGCGATAAACAAGCCCTGAAGTCGATCAACGTCGACATCGCGGAAAAGCGCGCCACTGCCTTTATCGGCCCTTCGGGTTGCGGCAAGACCACCTTGCTGCGCTGTCTTAACCGGATGAACGATCTGGTGCTCAACACGCGCGTCACCGGCAGCATTAGCCTGGACGGCAAGAACATTTACGATCCTTCCACGGACGTTATTCAACTGCGCCGCCGCGTCGGTATGATTTTTCAAAAGTGGAACCCTTTCCCCAAAAGTATCTACGAGAATATCGTTTATGGATTGCGCATCATCGGGGTCAGCAACCGCGCGCTGCTGGACGAAACGGTGGAGAAAAATTTGCGTCGCGCCGCCCTATGGGATGAGGTCAAAGACAACCTGCACAAGAGTGCGGTTGATTTGTCCGGCGGCCAGCAACAGCGCATTTGCATCGCCCGGGCTCTCGCCGTCGAACCCGAGGTGTTGCTCATGGACGAGCCCTGTTCGGCCCTTGACCCTATCTCCACCGCCAAAATCGAGGAATTGATCCACGAACTCAAGAACACCTTCACTATCGTCATCGTCACCCATAACATGCAGCAGGCTGCGCGGGTCTCGGACTTCACCGCTTTTTTCTACCTCGGTGAATTGATAGAATTCGGCGAGACGGGCAAACTATTCACCGCGCCGCAGAAACGCCAGACAGAAGACTACATCACCGGCCGCTTTGGATGACGGGGGAAGCCATGCCTAACGAACATACTGACAAAAGATACGAAGAAGAGCTTAAGAAGCTCCGCGAAGAGATTCTCTACATGGGCGGGATGGTGGAAGATCAGATTCAAAAGGCCATTAAATCTTTGGTCGATCGGGACTCAACGCTGGCGGAGGTCATTATCGAGCGCGACCACGAAGTGAACCGTCTCGACGTTGATATTGACGACATATGCGTTCGCCTGTTGGCTTTGCATCAGCCGGCGGGACGGGATCTCCGTTTCATCACCACGGGGCTCAAGATTACGACCGATCTGGAGCGTATCGGCGATATGGCAGTGAATATATGCGAGCGCGCCCTGGAGCTCAACCAGGAACCGCAGTTGAAACCCTATATCGATATCCCGCGCATGGCGCGCGTGGCGCAGCGCATGATCCGCGAAAGCCTGGATGCTTTCGTGCGCGAGGACACCGAGCTGGCGCTCAAAGTCTGCAAGGACGATGAAGAGGTCGATCAACTGAACAGCCAGATCTTTCGCGAAGTGGTGACCTTCATGATTGCGGACCCCCAGACCATCAACCGGGCGATCAAGATCAGCTCGATCTCGAAGTACCTGGAGCGCATCGCCGATCACGCAACGAATATCGCCGAGATGGTCATTTTCATGGTCAAAGGGAAAAGCATTCGCCATCTCAAGGAGCTTCCCCCCACCGTGTGATTTTCAAACACATGAGCAATCCAACGATTCTCGTCGTCGAAGACGAGCCCGATATTAGAAAACTCGTTCAATATAATCTCGCGCAAGAGCGCTACAAAGTGATCGAGGCCGAAGACAGCGAGCAAGCGCTAAAGCTGCTCCAGCGCGCCAGACCTAATCTGGTAATACTTGATCTCATGCTTCCCGGTATGTCCGGTTTGGAGCTCTGCAAGCTCTTGCGCGACCGCCAGGACACGGCGCATCTGCCGATCCTGATGCTCACGGCCAAGGCCGGTGAGGCCGACAAGGTCATCGGCCTGGAGATGGGTGCCGATGACTACCTGGCGAAACCCTTCAGCCCGCGCGAAATGGTGGCGCGGGTGCGCGCGATTCTCAGAAGATCCGAAGCCGCCGCCGCCGGTGATGGCGCGGCTGCCTACGAGAAAGGGCCGCTGCGCATCGATTTCACGACCTATGAGGTTTTCGCTCGCGGAAAGACCATCAAGTTGACCCTCAAGGAGTTTGAACTGTTGCGCTTTCTGGCGCAAAATCCCAATCGCGTGCTGAGCCGCGACCAATTGCTCGACCGGGTTTGGGGTGGCGAGACCTTCGTGACCCCCCGGACCGTCGACGTCCATATTCGGCGCTTGCGCAAAGCGATCGAGAAGGACGACCGCCATCCTAAGTGGATTTTGACCCTCCGAGGGGTGGGTTACAAATTTGATGAAAAGGCTTTGGAACAGTAGCCTCATATTCAAGTTCTTCCTTAGCTATCTCGCCATCATCGCGCTGCTTTTTGCGAGCTTTTATTTTTATTCAGGCGCGCTTCTTAAGGATCTTTATATTTCTTCGCTGCGGGCGCGTATGGAGCGTGAATCACGCCTGCTCGCCAGAGCTCTGCCCTTCGAACTGGAAGGCGCACGGCTGGATGTCCTCACCCGAAGCCTATCCGACGAATTGGGCGCGCGCGTAACGATCATCGCCCTGGACGGCCGGGTGCTCGGTGATTCCGCCGAATCTTCCGAAGCCATGGAGAACCATGCCGGGCGTCCCGAAGTCGTCGAAGCGCTCGCCAGCGGAACCGGATCCGCGATACGCTACAGCACCACCGTCCGCTACGAACTCTTTTATCTGGCAATTCTACAAGCGGAAGGCGAGCGAAATAGAGTCGTGCGGCTCGCCTTTCCCCTGGCCGATATAGAGAAAAGCACGAGCGCGCTCGGGCGCGCTCTATTGCTGGGCCTGCTCACTGCATCCGCCCTTGCCCTGCTGATTGCCTATGTGTTTTTCCGCCATTTTAGCCGGCGCCTGGGGCGGCTGGTTGAGTTTTCGCGCCGGGTCGCCGGTGGCAGGATCCCGCATGATTTTTTCTCCACTACGGGACGCGATGAGATCAACGTTCTGGAGCGGCACTTGAATGAGATGGGTCGCAAGCTAAGGGACGACATTGAACAGATTGTCGCCGAAAAGGAAAAAGCGGACTCGATCCTGCGCTGCATGATCGAGAGCGTGCTGGTGCTCGACCCCAAAGGACGGGTCTTGGTCATCAACGACCAGGCGAAACGGATGTTTCAAGTGCCGCCCGATCGCGACGTCCGGGGTGGCTCCATCGCAGAGCTTTCACGCCATCCCGAAATGATCGCGGTCATGCATGAAGCGCTCGAATTCGATTTTGCCGAGCGCGGCTATTCCAAGGAAGTCGAACTGGACGAGGGGCGCTGGTTCCGCGTCAACGCCGTAAGACTCAGGAACGGCGCGCAAGAGACTTGCGGTTCCATCCTTGTGTTTCACGATATCAGCGAGATCAAACGATTGGAGACGGTGCGTTCGGACTTCGTCGCCAACGTCTCCCATGAGTTGCGCACGCCGCTGACGGCGATACGCGGTTACGTCGAAACGATGCTTAGAACTCCGCCAAGCGATCCGGCGGACGCCGCCGAATTTCTCGGCGTCATCGAGCGCAATACCGAACGGCTCAGCCGGTTGACTGAGGACCTTTTGATCTTATCCGACCTGGAGTCAGGGAAATTGCCGCTGGCGCGGCGGCCCGTGGATATCGCTCAACTGGCACAACGCGTGCTTGAGGTTTTCTGGGACCAGGCAAAAAAGAAAAATATCGAACTCAACCAGCAGATCGAGCCCGGCTTGCCGCCGCTGCTCGGCGATTTCGACCGGCTTCAGCAGCTCTTTATCAATTTGATCGATAACGCGGTCAAGTACACGCCATACGGCGGCAAGGTCACGTTTAAAGCCGCGCAACGTCCTGCCGGCGCCGGGACAGTTGAATTATCCGTCAGCGATACCGGATCGGGCATCCCCGAAAAGGATCTCCCCAGGCTCACCGAGAGATTTTACCGAGTCGACAAGGCGCGTTCGCGCGAACTGGGCGGCACCGGACTTGGTCTCGCAATAGTGAAGCATATCGTCCAGGCGCACAAGGGAAAACTCAGGATCGAGAGCGTCGTGCAAAAAGGCACGACGGTGCATGTTCTACTGCCGGCGGTCCGACAAGATAAAGATCACAAAAACATTTTGTTTCTCTGCACCGGCAACTCGTGCCGCAGCCAGATGGCCGAAGGATTCGCGCGCAGACTCGCCGCAAATGGGCGCCGATTTTACAGCGCCGGCACCGCGCCAAAACCGATCCATCCGCTGGCGATCAAGGTGATGAGAGAAGCGGGCGTCGACATCTCCAATCAAAGCTCGAAAGGATTGGACGCCGTCCCGCTCGACAATGTCGATTTGCTCATCACGCTATGCGGCGACGCCGCTGAGATCTGCCCTGCTATTCCAATTAACGTCAGGCGCGATCATTGGCCATTGCCCGATCCCGCGTTAGCGCGCGGCGAAGAGGAACATATCCTCAGAGTTTTCCGCGATGTCCGCGACACCATTCAGGCGCGCGTGGAAGCTTTAGTCATGGCTCTCGCCAAAGAACCCTCGTAACATTTCTGTAACATTTTCTTAACATTACTTGCAGGGCTTCTTTCTAGCTGCTATGTAAAAGCGTCGCCCTTTTCACGAAAGGCTCCGGTTCTATGTTCAATTTCTCCCCCCACAGGGAAAAATTTTTCGATTTATTCAAACAGTCCGCGGAAAACGCCCTAGCCGGCGCCAAAGCGTTAAAGGAAATGTTCGACCGCTACGACAATCCCCAAGAGTCATGGAAGAAGCTCAAAGACCTTGAACATGAAGGCGACCGCCTCACGCACCGGACTATTCGCAGTTTGAACCAGACCTTTCTTACCCCCATTGACGCGGAGGACATTCACGCCCTGACGACGGCATTGGATAACGTAATGGACGCCATCGAGGCCGGCGCGTCGCGCATGGTCCTGTTCAAAATCGAACGGCCCACCGCCGAAGCGCTGGAGTTGTCCGAGATCATCGTTACGGCCACCGAACAACTGGTCAAAGCCGTGTCGCATATGCCGCGCCTGGACGACATCGACGAGTATTGCATCGAGATCAACCGCCTGGAGAATGCCGCCGACGACATCTACCGCAAAGCCATCGGCAATCTTTTCGGCAATGGCACCTCGCCTATGGACGTCATCAAGTGGCTCGACATTTATGAAATTCTCGAATCCGCTACCGACCGCTGCGAAGACGTCGCCAATATCCTCGAGAGCATCGGCCTGAAAAATTCCTGAGCGCGAATCCTTTCATGGCCGACGGCAATCTTCTGCTCATTTTCGTCCTGGGACTCATCCTGGCCGCGGAATTTGTCAATGGCTGGACCGACTCCCCGAACGCCATCGCCACTGTGGTCTCGACGCGCGTGCTGTCGCCCTATCAGGCGGTCATCATGGCGACAATCTTAAATGCGCTGGGCGCCATGTCCGGCACCGCGGTGGCGGCAACCATCGGCAAGGACATCGTCCGGCCCGACACTATCAATCTCATCACGGTCGGCGCGGCGATGGTAGGGATAATTTTCTGGAGCACCATAGCCTGGTATTTCGGCATGCCGACAAGTGAGAGTCATGCCCTGATCGCCGGACTCACGGGCGCGGCGCTTGCCACGGCCGGACCGGAGAGCCTGGTTGCCACCGGGTGGAACAAAGTTCTCATCGGACTGCTGTTCTCCACCTTCTTGGGTTTTTTTGGCGGCCTTTTCCTGATGAGCTTGCTTTACCGCGGCTTGGCCCACACCAGGCCGGGAGTGGTGCGGCAGGGTTTCGGGCGATTACAGATTCTCTCCGCCGCATTCATGGCCTTCAGCCATGGCTCCAACGATGGGCAGAAATTCATCGGCGTGTTCACACTATCGCTACTCTTGGGCGGGCTGATACCGGAATTCAAAGTGCCCAATTGGGTCATCATCATGTGCGCCGCCACCATGGGTATTGGTACCGCGATCGGCGGCTGGCGCATCGTCAGAACCATGGGCCTGCGCCTCACCAAACTCGAGCCGGTACATGGCTTTGCTGCCGAGACGGGCGCGGCCATGACCATCGAGCTGGCCACCCGCCTCGGCATTCCGTTGAGCACGACCCATACCATCAACACTTCGATTATCGGCGTGGGCGCGACTCGGCGCTTATCCGCCGTTCGCTGGGGCGTCACCCTGGAAATCGTCGCCGCCTGGATCCTGACTTTCCCAATCTGCGGCGCCATCGGCTGGCTCGCAACCAAACTGTTCTTATTGTTGAGTTAGA
>DATBLC010000399.1:0-41952 GCA_036555515.1 Binatia bacterium | reverse complement strand
TTCATCGGATCCGATGATCCGTCCATTTGGGTGTCGAAGTATGCGAACGGCTTTTTGGTTTTCGTCGAAGCTCGAATCCGAAACCATGAACTTTGGGGCGAGGTTAAGGCATTTTTCGCGCGAGCCAATTGAGCGTTTCTTTGCCGCCTACTGCTTTGCCCTCAATCTTATCGCCTTCGACTTGGCCGGTAAGTTGATACCGTATCGTTCCGAGCGTTAAGCCGAAGCTAATCTCATTGCCCCTGAGCGTCGGCTTTTCGACTATCATAGATTTCCCGTCGCGCTCACCCGTGGCGCTGAGCATCTGGTATTCTTGTTCGAACAGTACACTTAATTCTTGGGTCTTGCCCCGGGTGTCAAAAAAAATTCGCCAGGGGCCTTTGACCAGCGCCGGGACGACCCACAGATAAAGATAGGCCTTGTCGGTGCCATTGACTTCCACTTTCTCAGGAACGGTGAGTGTGATCATCCGGTCGGGATGCCATTCGCCCATGTAATAATCATGGGCTACTACGCGAGCGCCCGGTCGCAGTTCCGTCAGAACCTTGGAGCGTAGTTTAATCATGAAATCCGGCATCACGTAGAGCATGAGCACGTTGGCCTTGCCGATGTCGGTTTTAAACATGTCGCGCTCGAAAAATTGCGCGCGGTCGGCCACTCCCGCCTCCTTGGCGTTTTTGTTGCTCAGCGCGACGAGCCTCGCGTCGATGTCGACGCCAAAACCGTTGGCCTGGTATTGTTTTGCAGCGGTGATGACGATGCGGCCGTCACCAGAGCCGAGATCGACGACAAAATCCTTGGCGGTGACGGCGGCGAGCTTGATCATTTCATCCACGACGATCTGCGGCGTCGGAACGTAAGGCAGCTTGCTGAGTTCTTGTCCCCGCGCCGTGATCGTGCCGCAGAGAAGCAAAACGGCGATTAACCACGAAGGATAGATGATCGGTATTCGCGCCTGTCTCATCATAGATTCTTTTTCCATATTCGCCCTCAGAATCACGCGCCGGCGGTGAGTTCCCACCAGTTGCGATCCAGATCGCTGAAGATGAAACTTGCATTGCCGTCTGCTTGTTCCAAGTTCCCGACCTCCGTGATGCCAAGAGTTCGGCCGCCGGCGGCAAGTCTGCTGTGAGCCTCTTTGACCTCGCCGCGGGAGCCCATCTGCAACGTAAATCGGTTAACCGGCGCCAAATATTGGCGCGGGCTGCGCTGCAAGACGACGATGTACCAAGGGGTCGAACTATGCTTTATGTATTGAGCTTTATTGAAACCGGCGGCGATTTCCAGGCCCAGGACTTCGGTGTAGAAACGGCGACTCGCCTCCACGTCATCGCATTGGAGAGTGCCGTGACTGAACGCCTGCGGAATGTAGCCGCGGCCGGGAAAGCGTTCGATGCCGAGGGGCGTTGCCCAGTGGTTCGCCGTGTGCGAGCGGCCATGCAGCGCCCCGCCGGGATTGTAATACTCGATTTCCAACGCATTGCCGCCGGGCTCGCGAAAGTAGACCGAGTAAGCGTAGTGTGCCTTCTCCGGCTTGGTGATTTGTGTCAGGCGGTATTTTTCCTTGTTGGCTTCGAGATAGGCCCAGGCTGCCTCGACTTCCTGATGGCTGCCGACACGAAAGCCGTAGTGGTTGTCGAAGGATTTCTCGCGAGCGTTGGCGCCACCCTCGTGAATGACTAAGCGCCACTCGGTATTGGGGTGTTTAACCGTCGCTTCGCCCGCGCTTCGCTCGATGACTTCCGCCGCTAGCAGGTCGGTAAAAACCGGCAAAGTTTCGGCCAGTGAGCGGCATTCGTAGTGGGCGTGGATCAGGCCCGTGGTGTTTAGCATTGGACTCTCCAAGTTCGGTTGCTTCATGTGTTACGCCATGCGAACGTCGCCTTTTAAACCCTGATTCCGCAGTTGCACCCATCAGGAGGCGCGAGGCGGAACCCTTCCGTAGCAAAGTCTCAGCCGAAGGCTGATCCGCCTGTGGCGGAGATGCTGTCTGCCTCTGAGTAGACATCGATCAGCGGTGCTTGGATGGAACGTCAAAGCTCGTGACAGCGAAGTGCGTAAGCGCGAAATGACTTTGAAATTTCCCAGTCGCACGCCTTCGCTTCTCCAGTGTTCCACCTCGCTTCCGGGCTCCTCAGTTTAACTACGGAATCCGGGTTAAATCCCAATATCCCTCCAAGCGAAGAAAAGTCAACCGAGGTTCGGCCGGTTTCGGTAGGATCACCTATAAACCGCCGCGGTGTAAATTCAGGCTGCGCCTTTGAAAGCGCGCCGTCATGGCATTTTTGTCATCCTGTGCTAATGTCGCGGAGAGGAAGCATTTCAATGATTCGTGTCGTTGGCATAGTGGCGAAATACCAAGAGCCAAAGGCCGCGGAAATGGTGCGCTGGCTGATTCCCTGGTTAAAAAAGCGCGGACGCAAAGTGCTGGTGGAAAACGGGATTGTGCGCGGTGGAGCCCATTCCTGCACCAAAAAACAACTGGCGGCGCGCGCCGACTTGATCATCTCCCTCGGCGGCGACGGAACGCTGCTCAATATTGCTCCTCTGGTGGAGCGGCCCGACGTACCGATTCTAGGCGTGAACATGGGGGGACTGGGATTTATCACGGAAGTCGCCGTGGAGGAGCTCGAGGCGGTGCTCGCTAAGACCCTGGAGGGGGACTACGAAGTCGAACACCGTATGACTTTGGCAATACGTGTAATAACCAAAAAAGGCAAAGGCCATAGATTTCGCATCCTCAACGACGCGGTTATCGCTAAGGGCGCGCGCAGCCGGATTATCGATCTGGAGACCTATGTCGGCGACGATTACCTATGTACCTACCGGGCCGATGGTTTGATCATCTCCACGCCCACGGGCTCCACCGCTTATACGCTGGCGGCGGGCGGGCCGATCCTCGAGCCCGCCTTGGGCGCGGTGATTCTCAGCCCGATATGCCCGCACACGTTGACCAACCGGCCCATCGTCGTGCCGAGCACTGCGGCGATCCGAGTGACGCTGCGTTCTTTCGGTGACACGGTGATTCTCGTTCCGGACGGGCAGCAGGGCACAAGGCTCGATAACGGCGACATCGTCGAAGCGCGGGATTACGGCCTGCCGGTTTCGCTAATCAAGCTGCCGTCGCGGAGCTATTACGAGATTCTTCGCAATAAACTCAAATGGGGGGAGCGCTAAAATCGCGGTCCTATGCTGCGTGAGCTGCGAATAAGAAATTTTGCCGTGATCGACGAAGTGGCGCTGGAGCTTGGACCGGGTCTGAATATTCTTACTGGCGAGACAGGCGCCGGGAAATCGATCATTCTAAACGCCCTTGGCTTGGTCTCGGGAGACCGCGTCACCTCCGATGTCATTCGGCATAACCAGGATGAAGCGAGCGTTGAAGCCTTGTTTGAGGGGGTGCCGCTGTCGGTGAAAAACACACTCGGCGTCGCCGGCATCGAAGTGGGCGACGAATTGATCATCAAGCGCGTTGTCAGCCGGACCGGCAAGAATCGAGTCTATTTAGACGGCAGTCTCTGTCCACTCAATTTGCTTTCGGAGATCGGCGCATCGATTGTGCATATTTACGGCCAGCACGAGCACCATACGCTGCTCAAGCCCGAAACCCATATCGAACTGCTCGACGCGTTTGGCGGGCTAGCCGAAGACGTCAATTCCATGGCCGAGAAATATTCCGCCTTCGCTTCCGCGTGGGAAGCGTTGAAACGCGCGCGGGAAGGGCTCGAACGGCGCAAAAGAGAACGGGGTTTGCTCGAAGCTCAAGCCGAGGAGATCGCCACCGCCCGTTTGCGGCCAGGGGAAGAAACGGAGCTGCATGCGAAGAAAACTATTCTCATCCACGCCGAGAAACTCTATCAGGGATGCCGGGAGGGCGAAGAGCTGCTCTATGAAGGCGACAACGCCTTGGTGGCACCGCTTGGACGATACGGCAACAAACTGCGCGAGCTGGCGCAGATCGACGGCACCCTGGCCAACGCCGCTGAATTGGTGCAAGGCGCGCTGGCTCAACTGGAAGAGGCCAATATGGAGTTGCGCCGCTACGCCGAAAGGATGCACTTTGAACCCGGAGCGCTCGAACTCCTGGAAGACCGCCTGGCTGAAATTCAGCGCCTCAAACGAAAGTATAATGCCGGCGTCGAAGATATCCTCCGCATGCAAGAGGAAGCCAAAGCAGAGCTGGAAGCGCTCGACCGGGGGGAAGGGGAAATACCCGAGCTGGAACGTGCGTTCGAAACGGCGCGCCAAAAAACCTGGCAAGCGGCCGGAGCGTTGTCGATGGAGCGGCAAAAAGTTGCCAAACGTTTGAAACGAGAGATGGAGAAAGAGGTCAAAAGCCTGGGGATGCCACAGACGGATTTCGAGGTGCGATTCTTAGCGCAAGAAGAGAAAGACGACGAGCCGCCATTCTACGTCGGCGGTAAAAAGATCACCGCTCGCGGTATTGACCAAGTCGAGTTTTATTTTTCTCCCAACCCCGGTGAGCCGCCCAAGCCTCTAGCCAGGATTGCCTCCGGCGGCGAGCTTTCGCGTTTGATGCTGGCGATCAAGTCGCTGGCGCTCACCGCCGGCGAGATTCCCACGCTTTTGTTCGATGAAGTCGACGCGGGGATCGGCGGCGGCGTGGCCGAGATCGTCGGGAAGAAGCTCAAAAAAGTGGCCGCCTCGCACCAGGTGATTTGTGTCACGCACCTGCCCCAGATTGCGGCGCTCGCCGATTGCCATCATGTGGTCCTTAAGGAGGTCGTTAAGGGCCACGCTACGGCGACGGTCAAGAAGCTCAAAGACGGCGAGCGAGTGGAGGAAGTCGCGCGCATGCTCGGCGGCGTCAAGATCACCGACAAGACCCTCAGGCACGCCGAAGAAATGGTGAAACGCAAGGATTAAGGACGACGGCAAAAAAACGGAAATGGAAGCAACTGGAAGGAGCGGAAATCAACACGCGGCCCTGTTTGACATTTTGCCGCGTAACTTGGATATTATCTAAACAGGAATCCATTTTATCCCGCATCCTTCCGTCTTAAAATTCGCGTGGGGCCGTAGCTCAGTTGGGAGAGCGCTTGAATGGCATTCAAGAGGTCGTGGGTTCGACTCCCATCGGCTCCACCATAAAATCAATAACTTGCATACCATCTAGATTCTCTCCGCCGGTCGATTGTGCCTAAACTGTGTCCGTTGCTCCGGGTTGCTGGTGAAAAGCGGTTTTCACCGGGGCCCTAATTGTTCAACTCCCCGCGTTCTAGGTTGCGCGTTTAAGTGAACCTGGAGTCGCTCGGTTGCTTCCTTCAAATCACGTTCGTCTACGATCCTGCATCGTCGGTACAAGTTTTTCGCTTTTCTTGGGCCTGGCTTTGGCGACACAAGGCCGAGCCGAGGAGCATTACATCTATCAAAATCCTCATGCAAGTTGGTGAGCTCGAATCAGAGTCCTCCGCCTGGAAGCAACGTCTTAAAAAAGCTAGACCTGCCCGAACCTACCGAACCTCAAGCTCAACAGCCCCGACAAGGCAGCCACAACTAAACGGACGTCTGAAGGCTCGCCGAAGCCGTCCAAGAGCAATAAATCTGAAGCCCGCGGCTTCGTAATCGGCGCATGCTCTCCGTTAAAGCCACGGCCGTCCGTATACCTCTCAGACTGACCCATTCATTTCTCGAGGTGCTAACGGTTGCTGTAGAGGCTGTCTACGAAGCCGGTGGAAACTAGTTCGCGAACGAATTTCGGTTCGACAAAACGTTGCGGCGTAACTCCCGGGGGCAAAGGGCGACTGGCCGAGATCTCGTCTAAAATTGTTTGGATTCCCGCCGGTGTCGCTTCTGGGACTCTCTGAATATACTTTGCAGCGTACACTTCGTAGATCTTTTCCGACGCAGGAGTCACTTTCTGCTTCATATACTTCTCAAGCGTTGCCAGAGCCGCGGCCTTATCTGTCTTGAAGCGATGAATGCCTTCGATATAGGCCTTTACGAACCGACTGACCAGATCGGGTTGGCTCCTGAGAAATGCCTGGCGTGCCGCAAACGGCCCAAGAGGATATGCCAATCCCAAAGTCGAGACATCTGCTAGGCGTATGTATCCCTCCGCTTCAGCCCGAAGCGTATCAGGTCCGGTGGACAGAATGCCGCTCTGAATCGATCCGCCCTTCATAACGACAAAGATTTGAGGAACTGATCCGGTTTGAAAGATCGCAACATCTTTGTCCGGCTGAAGTCCCCATTTCTTCAAAAGATAGCGTGCAACCAAATCTGTAGTGGTTCCCAGACGGCTGACGCCTAACTTAGTTCCACGCAACTGGGCCGGCTCTTTGATCGACGAAATCGCGTAAAGCTCGAACGGAAGCGTGTCAATGGTAGCGCCCAAAAGAACCACGTCTGAACCCGATAAGTTGGAGGAAATTAGGGC
Organism: Binatia bacterium; assembly: GCA_036555515.1. Lineage (GTDB taxonomy): Bacteria > Desulfobacterota > Binatia > UBA9968 > UBA9968 > DATACQ01. The sequence goes on along the minus strand of DATBLC010000399.1, from coordinate 35,552 downwards.
AGCTGCCGAGGCAAGGGCGATGCCGACGTCTCCCCCGATCAGAGCCTGTGTTGAAAGCGGACCCCCTGCAATATAGAGCAACTCCGCGTCTATGTCATACTTCCTGAAAATACCTGCTTCTTTGGTAAGCCAGAGTGGACCGAATGAAATGCCGAGCGAAGTGTATGCGATCCGTAACCTTTGGCCGTTAGCCGCATGAGTCTGTATCGGCGTGAAACCCAGAATGATCCCGGCGAAGATGAAGAGGGCTATAAGCCGAGTCTTCATGTTAGTCCCAGCCATAGAAACGTTTAGCATTTTCTCCCAAGATTCTGGTTTTGGCCTGCTCGGAAATATCCTTGCGGCCGCGAATCGTCTTCGTGACGTAGGGAAACATCCCGTCCCAATGGGGATAGTCAGAAGCGAAAAGAATCTTATCATCGCCGATGCGCTCGATCACATATGGAAGCGTTTCCTCTTCGGGCTCAGTGGCGAAGAACCAATTTCCGTGTTTGATATAATCGCTCGGTTTATTTTTACACAGGGGTGCTTCCACTTTACCTCGTTTCTCCCATTCCTCATCCATCCGTTCCATCCAGTAGGGAACCCAGCCAACGCCGCATTCAAGAAAGCTTATCCGCAGTTTGGGAAATTTCTCCGCGATGCCGCCGTACATCAAGCCGGCAAACTGAATAAAAGTTTCCACGGGGCGGCCAATGGTGTGCATAAAAATGAAACTATCGAAACGCTTTTCACCGGCTGGTCCCCCGCGCCGGTTATGCACGCAGAGCGGCACGTTGAGACGTTGCAACTCTTCATAGAGCGGCCAAAAGGATTTCGATCCCAAGTGCTCTTTCATGCCCTGACTGGCGACAGTAATGGAGCATAGCCCAAGCTTGGTCACCGCCCTATTGGCTTCTTCGACTGCCGCAGTTGGATCCTGAAGCGGCACCAACGCAACCGCTTTCAGTCGTGGACTTTGGCGGCAAACGTCAGCGACGAAATCGTTATAGGCGCGGGCGTATGCGACCGCATAGTCACGCTCGATAAAACCGTTAACGGCAAAGCTGCCTGTTGGAAACAGGACAGAGATGTCAATTCCTTCCTCGTCCATATCTTTGAGCCGGGTCGGAATATCGTTGTCCAATAATTGGCCCACCCGGCCACCCAATCCGGTATCCAGGCCGTCCGAAGGACGTAGTGAGCCAGTACGCTTGGAATGTGGCTCTGGCAGGTATTTGCGGAGCTCGGAATCCTTCTCAACGATATGGCCGTCGGCATCAATTATGCTCATCGTAGATACTCCTTATCGCTTGTCGATTTTGATCAGATGAGCCGAGTTTAGTGGCACGCTTGTCTCGATGTCAACGGCGGTAGCTCCGATGCGTACTGTCACCCGAAATGCAGAGAAAGCTGATGTAGAGCGCGCCGTAAAATTCTTGGACCTCGCTCAACACGGGACTATTTCGCGATTCCCTTCAGCTACTTTAACGATTGAAGGGCGGTGCGGACAAAGCTCCAGTCAGCGACTTCCGAAACTGATATATCTCTCGTAACGCCCAGAATTTCCTTGGCGGTTTCAATTTCCTCTAGAACCGAGGCCTCAGAGGGGATACCCGTATCAGAAAAAAGCTTAACACCGTCATCATAAACCATGCTGGCTATTTCCCTGTCCTTCATACCCAGTTCTTTTGCCATTGCCCTTAAGGTCGCTTCCTTATCGTTCTTGATAAACCGAACGGCTTTCAGCGTGGCTCTGATGGCACGAATAATTGAATCAGTGTCGTTCTGGATCTTGCGAATGCTAGTTGCCAAGCCACCACTTGGCACTTTCCTCACGTCCTTCATGTGAGCAAGCTCGACAAAACCTAACTTTACCGCCGACTTATTATGAGGTGCGGACAAAAGCGTACCGTCGATTTGACCTCCTTTCAAAGCTGCCAGCCTCAGGCTGCTTCCGCCGAGCGGTACGATTTTCACATCTGTTTCCGGAGCGAGCCCATGCTTCCTAAGTAGCAGGCGAGTTGAAATATCGCTTACAGTCCTCATGCCGGCTACCCCGAGGGTTTTCCCTCTCAGATCTTCCACACGACGGATTTCCGGCTTGACTACGAGGACTTGATCCGTGGCGGTGGTGCTTACCATGACATTGCGAACTGGCATTCCGCGAATCGCCGCAATGGTGGCCACGTTACCGGTTGTGGCAAAATCAAGATCACCGGCGATGACTGCTTGGATCGCAGGCGTGCCAGAGGATACTACGATAATCTCGACATCGAATCCTTCATTTCGGTAAAAGCCTTCGCTTCGCGCAACCATGTGCGGAAACGAACTCATACTGCGGGTCGGTATACCGACCCGCATCCTGCGCAGGCTTTCCGCAGCCCACGTCGGGGAGGAAAAAAGCACAGCGCCGCCAAGTAGTAAATATATCCAGAATGTGCCTTTTCTCATCGTCTGTTTTACTTAATTTCGTCCTAAGCAAAGCCGTAAAGCCTGCTGGGATTTTTTTCCAGAATTTTTTCCTTTGTTGTCTCCGAGATGTCCTTCCTGCCGCGGATCGTCGAAACAACGTTGGGAAACATCGAATCCCAGTGCGGATAGTCTGAGCCAAAAATGATCTTGTCCTCGCCGATTCTTTCAATGACGTAGGGCAGCATCTCCTCCTCCGGCTCAGTGGCAAAAAACCAGTTCCCATGACTGATATACTCGCTAGGCTTCTGCTTGCAAAAGGGTGTTTCTACTTTCCCGCGTTTCTCCCACTCCTCATCCATTCGCTCCAACCAGTAAGGCACCCAGCCAGTACCACATTCGAGAAACGCGACGCGGAGCTTGGGGAATCGTTCCGGTATGCCACCATACGTGAGACCGACAAACTGCATGATCGTTTCCGCCGGACGGCCGATGGTGTGCATGTAAATGAAGCTGTCAAAACGATTCTCGCCCGGCGGCCCTTCGCGCCGGTTATGAACACAAAAAGGAACGTCTAAGCGTTGTATTTCTTCATAGATCGGCCAGAAAGTCTTCGATCCCAAATGCTCCTTCATTCCCTGAGAAGCAACCGCGATCCCCGCTAATCCTAACTCCGTGATCGCACGGTTTACCTCCTTGACCGCAGCGTCGACATCTTGAAAGGGAACGAGACCCGCTGCTTTGATTCGCGAGCTCTGCCTGCAGACATCGGCAATGAAGTCGTTGTACGCACGGGCGTAGGCGACGGCATAGTCTTGTTCGAATAATTTGGTGAAAGCGAAACTGGAAGTCGGAAAGAGCACGGAAACGTCTATTCCTTCTTTGTCCATATCCCTGAGGCGTGTAGGGGTGTCGCGGCAAGCAATTCCACTAAAGCGACCTGCCATCCTTGCATCCGCTCCAATGGAAGGAACCAGCGTGCCAGACCGCAGGCAATAGGGTTCGGGCAAATATTTCTTAATATCTTGTTCGCTTTCCGTGATATGACCGTCGGCGTCAATGATCTTCATTTACGGGAATCCTTTCTGCGTTACTTGAATACTTTTCGATACGTCGCTCGTCGGGATTGGCGATCAGGACAGCCGCCCAAAAAACCGTAACGTGACGGAGCATAATACGACTCCGTCCGGGGTTGCAATGAAAAAAATGTTTTCAACCAGCCAAACTATCCGTGATGTCTCCAATGGTACAGCCGTTGAGGGTCGAATTTAGTGGCGATCTTTTTATGATGTGACCCTTATAGCTTACTTCCCTTGATTTTCACAGGCTTTTTGAATACTTACTTCTCGTATGGATATATATGACCTGACCGTCAACCAACTCAAACGCGCTGCCGGAATCAAAGAGCAAATCGAGAAGCTCAATAAGGAACTCGGTGGTCTCCTCGGTGTGTCACGCAATTCCGCAGGTGCCTCGACGAAAAAGTCGACCATGAGCGCGTCTGTAAAACGGAAGATTGCCGCTACTCAAAAAGCGAGATGGGCAAAAATACATCAAGCTAAAACAACGGTGGATTCAACCAGACCAGCTTCGGCGGCCAAGAAAAAGACATTTAGCCGGGCGACGAGGGCGAAGTTGTCGCGCAAATTGAAGGCCTATTGGGCAGCAAAGAGAGCCGGGAAGAAGTAATCCGCACCCGCGCCGATCGTCGTTCTATGGTTATTATGAAAGCCATTTGTTCCCCGCTCCCTCTCTCCCCACCCAATTTACACAGAGATTCATACATCACCGAACAGTAGTTCGTTCTTGACTAGGAGCATTAAATTCGAATAGCTTCCGGATCACGGCTAGGATTTTCTGAACGGAAGGCACTCGGCTCTTTACGTCAGCTAATCCACTATTGGTTTAGGATCAACACTTAGGGGTGTTTTGATCCATAATTATTGATGATTCAACTCCAGACTTGATCCGGTGGCAATGCACGTTTGGTACAGGATTGGAGTCTACCATGTCTCCCGAAGCCGCTGCGGCGATCCAAGATAGAGAGAAGCGGAACCCCTGGCCGCGGTACGATGCAGCCGTCTTGGGTTTTCGCAACTATTGGTATCCTGTGTTGAAGTCTCGGAGGGTGCGACGAAAGCCGGTACCCCTCAAAGTCCTGGGGGAAACGTTGGTTTTTATTCGTAGCCAGGGCAAGTGCTATGCGCTCGAAGATCGTTGTGCCCACCGCGGGGTGCCGCTTTCAGTCGGACGGTGTGAGTTCCCAGGTACGAAGACGATCAGTTGTCGCTATCACGGCTGGACATACGATCTCACTAACGGGCTCTGTATCGGGGCAATGACAGATGGACCAGACTCTCCGCTTGTGGGGAAGGCACGGGTGAGAAGCTACCCAGTGGAAGAGCGCAAGGGTTTGATATGGGTCTATATCGGCGATGGAGACCCACCTCCGTTGGAGGAGGATGTACCACCGGAATTTCTGGACGAGCGCGCGGTGATTGGAATGAGGATTAACGTTCGTAGGGGTAACTGGAGGTTGGGAGCTGAGAACGGGCTTGACCCCGCTCACGCGGCGTATTTGCATCGCAATGCGTGGTTAGCCTTTTTCCGCAGGTTCGCGGCCTATAAATCCCGGTTGGTTCCTGAGGTCCAAGATGGATGGGTGGGTTATACGCAAAGCGCCCCGGTGATGGAATGCAATTACCCTGGGTTGGGGTCTTGGCCCAGAGATGCGCGTTGGTGGAAAAGACCGAAGTATGTGACCAAGACGCAGCTCCGTCTTCCAGGCATCTTGCGGGTGAATCCGTTCCCGGCGCCAGGAATTATCGGGTTTGAGTGGTATGTCCCGGTCGATGAGCGCCATCACCGATATTTCCAATGTGCGATAAGGCGATTGACGGGGTGGAAGGCATTGTGGTTTCGGGTCGTCTACTGGTTGTGGTGGAGATGGCTGGCCCATTTTCAGTTCACGGGGCAGGACGCTTGGATTGTTGGGCTTATGGATCCGTTTTACGAGGAGGAAGACGGGTGGCACCGCGAAAAACTGTTTCGGCCGGATGCGGGTCTAACGAACTGGCGGAAATATTGTCATGAAAATGCCCGAGAGGTGCAAAACATTTCTCGGTTACGACAGTTCGCCGCAGGAGATGCCTTTACGGATGACGCGCATCTGATCAAGTGAGCATGGAAGGAAAAAATGAAGTCTTTACGCGATGTCTTCTGGGGATTTCGGTCGTTTATTTCTTCTTGCTAACGGAGGCTGCGCACACGGCGGAGCTAACCTGAATCCCAGTCGGAATGCTGACTGCCGGCGAGATGAGCCCCACATCTATCGCGCAGAAATAGGGTTTTTTGATGAACTGGGCGTGGATTTAATGTGCTTTCAAGGCGGCTCCCAGACGATTCAAGTTCTGGTGGCCGGTGGCGGTGACCGCTTTGGTCGCGAGACGCATCGGTTTGATATTTGGAGTGAGGACTGACGGCGGTTATGCTTATATCCCACCACCGCTAGGTTTCCTCTGTTTTCCGAGCGGTCTGAGCAATTAACATCGCCATATTCACGCTCGCACTTATGCACGCCCGCAGCGTCCCTCTGGCGATGCTGCGGACATCAGAAGCGCAGCTGTTTTGCGATCGAAAAATCGCTCACGGCGTCGGGATCAAGAGGCTTGTCGGCTAAGCCCCGCTCAACGGCACTATCGATGACCAGCTTAATCTGGTCTCTGCCTACGATCCCGCTCGGACTGAGTGAGGGAATAAGCCGGTGGTAAAATTCACTTGCAATGTTTTTGTCGAGCTTAAAGAAAGAAACGATGTAATTTATCACATCGTCCCGATTTTGTGGTTCCGCTATGGCTTTTGTCGCCTGAACCACCGCATTTAGTACTCGTTTTACCTCCATGGGATTCTCTTTAATTTTAGCCACCGTGGTACTAATACCTCCAAACGGTAACTTGTATATCGTCCCCACATCCAGCAAGAGCGTTAAGCCCTCTTTTGCGGCCCTGAGATCGTCCGGGGAGCTGATGAGCGCAGCATCCACTGCTCCTTGCTTCAGTGCCGCCATGCGCGCTGTGTTCGTACCTGAAGCCAAGACGGCAACGTCTTCTTGAGGTTTTAGCCCGTAATTTTTTAATAAGAAGACAGCCGCGCTATAAACGGAGCCCCCGAAGGAACTGACGGCAAGTTTTCTACCCTTGAGATCGGCAACTTTTTTGATCTTATCGTTAACGACAAGACCGATTAGAGGATACTGGTTCGTTATTGCGACCACGCGCAGGGGCATTCCTCTCATCGTGCCTTCCATTGCGGTCGTGCTGAGCGTCGTAAAGTCGAGGTTCCCCGCGATGAGCGCGGTTAAGGCGACCTCACTTCTAACGATAATGATTTTGGCATCTAAGCCTTCTTTCTGGAAAAATTTGCGATCGCGCGCGTAAAAAGTGCTGAAGTTCGTTGCGCTGATGTTGCTCGATCCAATACGCACCTCCTGCAGTGCTTGGGGCGCAGCCCTTCCAGGGGAAACTAGATGTGCAATCAGAAGCCCAAGGAAGGCAGCAAGTGTGTATGCAAATAACCCCGTTTTTGTAGTTCCGTTCATAAACCCCCTAGTCAGATCTTCAAAATGACAAGCCCATAAATGCGCATCTAGAAGCGCTGCCGCTTTGACAGGCATGGCGGACTCTTCTTTATTTGATTCCGAGCTCCTTGTTGGCTTCTCTTTGCACACTGAAATCGAACACTTTGGACATTGGAGCCGGGCTAGACAGACCCAAAAGTTTCGTATCCTCTTTTAGGAACTCCTCCGCGTCCTTGTCGGTGAGAATGCCGTCTTTGGTGAAACCGAAGCGCGACAGCCGGTACGACTCGGTGATCATGGCGGGGTCGAGCTTCATGTATTTGGCCAAGGTCTCGGTTGCTCCCTTTTCGTTCTCCAAAAAGTACTTGTGAGCCTTCGCTATGGAGCGCAGGATCTTTCGCACCAGATCTCTTTTTTCTATTAGATTTCTTTCTGACACGGAAAACCCCGACTGAAGGGCGAGGGCCTCCTTAGGCGGCTCCCCCAAGATTGTCATTTTGAACTTGTCGCGCGCGACGATAACCGTCGGAGGGGAAAGAGCCGTGACCTGGATGGAGCCGCTATTAAGGGCCGAAAGAAGCGTGGGCGCGCCACCCATTACAATTGAAGTAATGTCTTTTGCGGGGTCCAGCCCGCCGCGTCTCAGAAGGTGCGAGGCCGTGCGGTGTTGAATGCCGTTCAAGCTGGTGATCCCTAGAGTTAGTCCTTTAAGCTCTGCGACCGATTTGTATTCGGGTCTCGTGACCAGCCAAAAAAGGGGACGATAAAGGCTCACGGCGACGATTTTGATGGGCATCCCGCGTTGGCTGGCGGCCGCTGCGGCGCCTGCTGCCGTATCGACATCTACCTCGCCAGCGATCAAGCCCGCCATGGCGAGATCGGGTCTCGCCTGAACCAGTTCGGCTTCGAGTCCCTCCTCACGAAAGAACCCTCTGTCCATCGCCACGTAAATGTCCGAAAAGGCGATGCTTCGACTCGGACTAGTGATCTTGACTTTCGTCAAACCAGATTGTGCACACGCCTCGTGAGAATCGACGAAGAACAAGAAACTCAATAAACCTAATACGAGCGCCGTTTTCCTCACGGCAATCTCCTTTTTGCCTGTCCATGGACAGTCGAGGACTCCGGCTCTCCCCGTCCTCGGAACTGAAAGAGACATTAGGCAGACGTGACGACGTTCTTTGTTCCATCCCCACGCGTCAGAGAATTATTTGTACAGTTTGTCGATGAAGCCACTCTCGTCAATCTTTTTCATGACGCTGTCGTTGATAATATCTTCAGGGTTGGCGTCTTTGGCCTTCGGGACTGTCTTCTCCACGATGCGAAGGACCGTTTCGATGCCTTCCTTGAGAGGGTAGGGCTTCTGCGGTTGGATCTCCTGAATGATGACTCTATAGGTTTCCTCGGCCTCATCCAGCTCCTTCAACTTTAGAAATTCCTTGATCAGCCGGACGCTTTCATCGCGATGCGTTTTAGCGAAATGCACGCCCTCGAGGAAACCTTTGAAGAACTGTTCAACGACGGGTCGGTGCTCACGTATGAAAGCGGTCGTTGTCGCGATGCCACTGCCTTGAAACTTAAGGCCGAGTTTGTGCCCTTCAAGCATAGGGGAAAAGCCGGCCTTTCGGACCACAACGGAGTACGGCACGGAAAACACCGAAGCGTGAACGGATTTTGTCGTGAGTGCGGCGAGCCGGGTAGGGTTGTCACCCATCTCTACGACCGTCACATCTTTTTCCATCAAGCCGAGCTTCTGGAACATAAACTTGATCGAGTGATCCGAAGAGGAACCGAAGCGGCTGATCCCGGCCTTTTTTCCACGCAGATCCTCCGGCTTCTTGATGTCCGGAGAAACAAAGAGGGTGAACGCCAACGTCGTATTGTTTGTTGATAAAAGGAGAATGTCAGCGCCCTGAATCTTTGCGACCACGCCTTCTGGGCCGGCGGTCACGATCAGTGGCACATTGCCGGCAAGCATACCCTGTACGGCCTGAGAGCCTCCCTGGAAATAAACCAGGTCTACAGAAAGCCCGTGCTTCTCAAAGAACCCTTTTTTCTGGGCGATAAAAGTGGGGCTGAATTCGCCTGCGATAAGGATTCCTACTCTTAGCTTAGTAAGCTCCGCCGCGGCAGCATAACCGTTGTTGTGTAGTAAAAACAGAATGGCCCAAATGCAAAGCGTCGCAATTCTTCGCCACATGGCACTTCCTCCAAAATTCCTCGGTCCGTTCTCGTTGACCTCCGAAGTTATTGGGATAATTGCGCTTCAATATGAGCTAACAGTCTGCCGGGCTCCATGGGTAGCTCCTTGATCCTTACTTTGATGGCGTCGGGATTGCCCCCGCCGTCGGCAACGCGATCTATGACGACGGCCAGCTCACCAATTCCCTTCACCCCAAACGGGCCTTCTGGGAGGGGAACCTCGACGCAGATCGGGACGATTTCCCCCCTACTTTTTTCGCACTTCTAACATACGCGGATAGTTAAAGTCCAATTACTTAAGGTAAGAGCGATCCGAAGTCGGTGCTTGGACCGCAAGAAGCGGCTAACCTTTCGATGGATTTTATATTGACTGCTTTGAAAATGATGTGTTAGTTGGGGGCATGAGAAGGGTATGAACCGCGCACGCCTGCCTGCCCGACGGAGCCATTTCTAAAGACTCCGACGCGCTGCTCGACGCGTTGGTGGTATCCGCAGGGGTGCGTAGAAACAAAAAAGATCCCCAAGAATCAACGCGCGAAGCGCCCAACTAGGTTTCGCGTCTAGCGCTCTTCGGAGCGACGAGAAGGTCAGCGTACCCGGAGCGTAGATTAGTCGAAAATGCAGCCGGGTCCCGACGGCCGGTTTCTCGACATCGAAAGATAAGGGAGAAATAGATTCATGGCTAACTATCGGGTGATAGGAAAACCGGTGGAGCGAGTAGACGGCCCGGAAATGCTCACCGGGGAGGCGGTGTATGGACCTGACGTCAACCTGCCGAGAATGTTGTGGGGGAAAATTCTTCGAAGTCCAATACCACATGGAAAGTTGTTGCGCGTCGATGTCGAGAAAGCAAAAAAGCATCCCGGCGTGAAGGCAGCGATTGCCGCCAAAGATGTGCCGGCGCGGCGTTACGGCTACGCCATCGAAGACGAGCATATTTTTGCCATCGATAAGGTGCGCTTTGTCGGCCAACCGGTGGCCGCGGTGGCAGCGGTCGATGAGGATACGGCGGAGGAAGCGCTTTCGTTGATTGAAGTCGAGTACGAGGAGTTGCCGGCGGTTTTCACCGCCGAGGAAGCGATGCGTGACGGCGCGCCGTTGGTACACGAAAACCTCGCTGATCTAAAAGCCCGGTCGGTCTATCTGGCTTCATGGTATCCAGTGCATGGCACCAACATTATTCATCGCGCTTCCAACGAGCGCGGCAACGTGGAAGCAGCGCTCAAAAGAGCAGATTACGTTTTTGAAGACGAGTTTCACGCTAGCCAAATTCATCACAGTTACATGGAGCCGCACGCGACCACGGCGGCGGTGGTCGGCGGCACGATTACGGTTTGGACCTGTTCGCAGGAAGTGTTCGAGTTGCGCACCGTGATGGCGGGTTTGTTCGGTGTACCGGAAAGCAAGATGCGGATCATCTGCACAAAAGTCGGCGGCGGCTTCGGTGGCAAGATCGAGCCGCGCCTCGAGCCAGTCGCCATCGCGTTGGCGCGAAAAACTAACAAACCGGTGAAGATCGTCATGACCCGCACCGAAGAATTCACGGCGGCCGCTGGGTCTACGCCGGCGACGGTGAAGCTCAGAACCGGCGTGATGAAAGACGGCACCATCGTCGCGCGCGACATTAGTTTTCTCTGGGACACCGGGGCCTACGCCGAAGGATTGGCGCCGAGCAATCGCGCCATGAAAGACGGCATTGGACCCTACAGAATTTATGACATTCGGGTGACCTCCACGCTCGTGTACACCAACAAGATACGCGGCACTCAGCTGCGCGGATTGGGAGTACCGGAGGGTGCGTGGGCGATCGAGTCGCAGATGGATATGATTGCTGGGCGCCTTGGCATGGACCCTCTCCAACTGCGCCTGAACAATATTCTTCGCGAAGGTGACCTCAATGCGATTAACGATTCGGTGCAGAGCATCGGTCTTGAGGAATGTCTGGAGAAAGTCGCAGAGGAGATTGGTTGGGGCAAACCAAAAGCAAAAAATGTCGGCCGTGGCCTCGCTGTTATTGCCAAATCGCCGACGACGCACTCGAGCATTTCCGGCGCCCATGTTTTGTTTAATGAAGACGGCAGCGCCCAGGTGATGGTCGGCGCTTCTGAACTAGGCCAGGGCATGTGCTGCGTGTTGTCGCAGATCGCTGCCGAGGTCTTGGGTATCCCGGTGGAATCGGTGGGAATTACCTGTGCGGATACCGGGGCAACGCCGTACGACCGCGGGACATTCTCGAGCCGCGTGACTTTCTACACGGGAATGGCCGTTAAGAAAGCCGCTGAAGACGCGAAACAGCAGCTGCTCGAAATGGCTTCGAAAATGTCGGAAATTCCGGTGAGCGAATTAGCAGTGGAGAATGAACGAATCGTATCGGCGAAGCGGTCGGAGGTGTCATTGACGTTACGGCAAGTTTTGGAGACGGCCCATAACCGTGAGAAACCGATTCTTGGCCGGGGTTGGTACGGCGGCAAAGGCGATTACCCGTCGCTGCCGCATAAAGCGCAAGGCAAGGAGTACGTCCCTGGTTGGAAGTATGCGGCCCAGGCTGTCGAAGTCGAGGTCGATGAAGATACGGGCATAGTCAAAATAAGAAAAATTGCATCCGCCCACGATGTCGGCACCACGCTTAATCCCATTAGCGTCCGCGGCCAGATCACCGGCGGCGTGGTGATGGGGATCGGTTACGCGTTGCATGAGCAGTTGCAGTTCGAAGATGGCCGTGTGATCAATCCATCGTTCATGGATTATAAATTGCCTTCTTCGCAACAAATTCCTGAGATCGTCGCGATCCCTGTAGAAGTGCCGTTACCCGAAGGGCCGTTCGGTGCCAAGGGCATCGGCGAGTTGGCCGTCGTCGGGATCGCGCCCGCAGTGGGCAACGCCATTTACGACGCGCTGAAAGTCCGGATCAGGGATCTGCCGCTTTTTCCGGAAAGAGTTCTGAGCGCGATCGAAGAGCAAAGGACAAAATGAATGAGATCGTACGATTGCACAGCGCCGAAACGGAGGGTCGCCGATGCCGTTTAGCGATCTAAGAGAATTTATAACGTTCCTCGAAAGCAGGGGGGAATTGCTCAGGACCAATAAGCCGGTGGATGTGAAGTTCGAAATCTCCTCTTACATCCGCAAGACAAGCGATCAACAAGGGCCGGCTTTGCTTTTCGAAAAGGTCAAAAACTTCAATATGCCTGTATTAGGGGGTGTTTTTGCGACTCGTGAAAGAGCATTTCTTGCCTTAGAAACTTCCAATGAGGGTTACGTCCACAAGTTTCAAAACGCATTGGATCATCTGTTGGCGCCGAAGTTGGTTGCCAAGGGGCCGTGCAAAGAGGTGATCTATACAGGAAAAGACGTTGACTTGGGCAAGCTGCCGGTGCCGATTTTTTCCGAGAAAGATCCGGCGCCTTTTATCACACTCGGACTTTGCATCAGCCGCAACCCCAAAAGCGGCGGGAAAAATACGTCGATCTACCGTTTGCAGCTCAAGGGACGTAATCGACTTGGCATCATGGCGCAACATCTGGTTCGCCAGCTCCTCGAAGCCGAATCTATAGGCAAAGGCTTGCCTATCGCCATCGCGATTGGAACCGATCCTGTACTGCCGCTCGCGACTCAATGGATGGCGCCTTATGGTACAGATGAATTGGCGCTCGCGGGGTCATTGCGCGGCGAACCTGTGGAAATGGTGAAAGCCGAAACGGTGGATCTCGAGGTGCCTGCGACCGCGGAAATCATTATCGAGGGCACGGTGCTTCCCAACGTTCGAGAAGAAGAAGGGCCTTTTGGTGAAGTGTCGGGATATTATACGCCGTCTAATCCTAAGCCGGTCATCGAAGTGAGCGCGATTACCCATCGAAACAATCCGATTTATCAGGCCGCCCTCACCGGCATGCCAACCACCGAAAACCATGTTCTCAAGCAGCTCCCGCTCGAGGCGACCTATTACTGGCAGCTCAAAAAAGAGTTTCCCGGAGTGACCGCGGTGCATTTTCCCGCCGCGGGCACCGTGGGCATGACTTGTGTGATTGCAATGAAGCAAGCCTACGAGTGCGAGGCGCGCAATGTGATTGCGGCTATGATCGGCACGCGCCGCAACAAGATCACTATCGTGGTTGACGACGACGTCGATATTTTCGACATGGAAAAAGTTTGGTGGGCGATTACCACGAGGACCCAGGCGGATGAGGATGTTATTGTCTTTCCGCGGGTAGTGGCAACCGCCATGGACCCTTCGGTGCGCAAATTGCGCGTCGGCTCCAGTCTCGGCATCGACGCCACGGTTCCCTTTGGCCAGCCTTTTCCAGAAATCGTGAAGGTGCCGGGTTCGGACAAAGTATCGCTGGATGATTTGAAATGACCGTGGTCAAGTAAACTTGAAGTTTTCGGCGGCAACGTAAATTGAGTAATTCGAAACAAATAACTCGCGCCAGGGCGCAAAGCTCGCCAATTTCAGAAAAATAAAAAGGTATTATTTCTTGCGCCATCGCGTCTCGGTGCGGAAAACATTTTTGCCGCGTATTAATGAATAGTTGATCGATTGGAATCTGAGCAAGTCAGTTCGGGGGGCAGATGAAGTTTCAGGGTAATTTGTTGATTGCGCGACCGGTGGAAAAAGTCTGGGAGTTTTTGTGGGACATCGAAAAACTTTCCAGGTGCATACCGGGCTGCGAAAGCGTCAAGACCGTCAAAGAACGGGAAAAATATGAATTAAAAGTGAAAGACAGTGTCGGTCCGATCACTGTGCATTTGGATATGGTGGCGAGCGTGAAAAAGTTGGAGTCGCTCAAATGCATCGAGATCGCCATGGAAGGGAAAGATTTCAAAGCCGGCGGTGTGCGCCAGACCATGGGCTTGGCTCTGACTCCCAAGGGCAACGACACCGAGATCGGTTTTGAAACCGACGTCCATGTCTTCGGACGACTGGGCACGCTTGGCTATCCCTTTGTCAAAAAGAAGGCGGAAACCGTGATCAAAGAGTTTGGCGAAAATGTCAAAGGCGCCATCGAAGCAACCGGTTGATAAATGCAGGAGTTGTTACGATGGAAAGAAAACTGGTTCGACCCCATTCCATGGACGAGGCTCTAAACCAGCGGGAGCAGCACGGCCGAGACGCGTTGCCCATCGCTGGTGGGCAGTCGTTGTTAGTGATGCTGCGCAATAAACTGATCGACCCGAAAGTGCTACTCGATTTAGAACTGCTCGGAGAGTTGCGCGGAGTGCAGCGGCAACCTCAGGCCCTCTCAATCGGTGCGATGACGACGTTCTTCGATCTGTTGTCCTCACCAGAGGTGCAAAGCGCATTGCCGATTGTTGCAGCGGCGGCTTCCAAAGTGGGTTCCACGGCAATTAGAAACCTCGGCACCCTTGGCGGCAATCTTTGTCACAACGAGCCCGGTGCCGATATGCCGCCGGCATTGTTGGCGCTCGATGCATCTGTAGAGCTGCGTAGCCTCAAAGGCAGCAGAAAAGTCCCGCTGACGAAATTTTTTCGAGGGTACTTTGAGACAGTCGTTGAGCCGGATGAAATTCTCTCCCGTGTGGAGATTTCGACACTTCCCCAAAACGCACGGGGCGCCTACATAAAACATGCTATCAGTCCAGAAGATCTTGCCATTGCCGGTGTCGCCGTAGTGCTAATTCCAGGCGACAAGAATGTGAATTCGGTCCGCGAGCTGCGCATCGGTTTGGGCGGCGTGGCGTCGATACCGTTTCGGGCAACGAAGGCAGAGGAAGCAGTGAATGGCAAGGTGCTGAACGACGAGGCGATCCAGGCGGCAGCGGAGATCGCGGCTTCAGAGGCGGAGCCGATGAGCGATCCGCATGCTTCGGCAGACTATCGCCGTAAAATGGTCAAGGTGTTGGTGCGGCGGGCAATCGCTGCGGCGATGCAGCACGCAGAGGGAAGCAGACATGGCAAAGCTTAAACTTGAGGTCAACGGTGAGTCGCACGAAGTCGATGCGGCCGAGACCGCATTGCTGTTGGATGCTCTACGAGAAGGGCTTGGGCTCACCGGCACCAAGCGTGGCTGCGAGACCAGCCACTGTGGCGCCTGCACGGTTTTGCTCGACGGTGTGGCCGTGCATAGCTGTGTTGTGCTAGCGATGCGCTGCGAAGGAAAAGAGATCACCACGGTCGAGGGGCTGAGCCAGGACGGTGAGCTGAATGATTTGCAGCGTCTTTTTCTCAAGCATGGAGCCCTTCAATGTGGCTATTGCACGCCCGGCATGCTGATGGCTGCAACGGCGCTGTTGCGGCGCAATCCCAAACCGACGCTGGAAGAAATCAAAATCGGCCTTGATGGCAATCTTTGCCGTTGCACGGGTTACACTGGCATCTTCGAAGCAATCCAGGCGTGCGCGTCAAGCGCAAGATAAGTTTACCCTCCAGGTCCGAGGGTGAATGATCCGACCTCGAATTTGAATCAATCCTTTCCTAACGGAATTGCAGATGAAACAACGAATGGAAAATACGAAAGCTCAATCGCCGAGCTTCTCGTACGTCGGCAAGTCGGCGCCTCGAATCGAAGGACAGCAAAAAGTTTCCGGTCAGGCGCTATATACCGCGGATCATCTGCTGCCGGGAACGGTATGGGGAAAGGTGTTGCGCAGTCCTTATCCTCATGCGCGCATCGCGCGCGTGGATACGGAACGCGCAACAGCGTATCCGGGAGTTCTAGCTGTTCTTACAGCAGCTGATATTCCCGATGTGCTCACTGGAAGGCGGCTGCGCGATATGCCGATGCTCGCGCGCGATCGAGTGCGCTTCATCGGTGAAAAAATTGCGGTGGTCGCAGCTGAAGATCGCGACGTCGCCGAAGAGGCAGCGCAGCTCATCGAAGTCGAATATGAAGAATTGACACCCGTGTCGGACGCTTTGGCCGCGATCAACGAGGGAGCGCCGGAACTGCATGAACGATTGGTGGAGTATCAAGGCTTGCCCAAAATTGGCACACCGCTCAAGAATACGTACTCCCACGAAGAGTGGGTGTTGGGCGACGTCGAGCGGGGCTTTCGCGAGTCGGATCATATTTTCGAAGATCGTTTTTCCGTCCAGCATGTGCATCAAGCCTATTTGGAGCCCCATTCCAGTGTGGTTTCCCTCGACCGCAACACGGGTACGATTCATGTTTGGGTGAGTAATAAGGTGCCCTACAACACCAAAAACAGTCTTTCAGATGCCATAGGCGTGCCCGCGGAAAAAATCGTCATCCATGTCTCCGCCATCGGTGGCGATTTCGGTGGCAAAGGGGCGCTAATGGATTTGCCGCTGTGCTACTTCCTCGCGCGGCGGCTAGACCGGCCGGTGCGTATGATCATGACTTACACGGAAGAGCTCACCGCAGGGAATCCGCGCCACTCCGCCGAGATTGTGGTCAAAACCGGCATCAATAAAGACGGCCGCATCCTGGCGCGGCAAATCACAGTGTACTGGAACGGCGGCGCCTATGGCGCTATGAAGCCAATTCCTACGGTGAATTTGCCCGGGGCCGTAAAAGCCGCTGGCGCTTATTACATTCCCAATGTGAGAGTCGATTCCTACGCGGTTTATACCAACAGCGTGCCCTGCGGCCATTTCCGCTCGCCAGGCTTGGTTCAGTTAGCCTTCGCCGGCGAATCGCAGATCGACATGATCGCCGCTGCACTAAAAATCGACCCACTCGACTTACGCCTGCGCAACGCCCTCAAGGATGGTGACCCAACGCCGGACCAAAATGGTATGGTCGACGTTAAGTGCAAGGAAGTGCTTGAAACCGCCGCCGCAGCGACGAACTGGAAAAAATCGCCCAGGCGCGCGCAATTGGGGCGAGGCATGGCGCTTTCGTATCGCCATGTCGGCGTTGGTGATGCCAACGCGCGCATGAGTCTGAGGCCGGACGGAAAGATCTGGATCTTGACCACCTACGCCGATACGGGTACGGGAGCGCACACGATTTTGTGTCAGATGGTCGCCGAAGTTCTCGACATTCCGTTCGACCAAGTAGGGCTGGAGGTGGGAACCACCGACTCGTTTCGTTCTGAATCTGGCACGGGTGCGAGCCGCGTGACCTTTGTGCTGGGCCAAGCGGTGTTGAAAGCCGCGGCGAAGTTGAAGTCATTGCTCTGCGAACGGGCGGCGGAAATGCTCGGTGTGTCGAGCGACCAGGTCATTCTCACAAATGGCCGTTTTAGCGTCGCTCAGAGTGGCGCGCGTTCGCTTTCGCTCGCGGAGTTTGCCAAGGCTGCGGCGGACAAGAAACTTCTTCTAGAAGTCGAGAGCTATCACTCAGAAAGCGAAACTCCGCCTGAAGGCGTCTTCGCTGCGTGCGTGGCCGAAGTTTACGTCGATGGCGCGACTGGCCAGGTGGAGTTGCGCAAGTTGGACACGGTCCACGATGTGGCAACGATTCTTAACCCTGTTGGGCACCAGGGGCAAATCGACGGCGGCATTATGCAAGGCATGGGTTACGGTCTGATGGAGGAGATGGTCATGGAGGAAGGGCGGGTTACGACAGCGAATCTCGGTGAATATAAGATCCCCAACATTCGAGATATCCCGCCGCTCAGGACCACCCTGGTGCATAGTCACGAAGGTGCATCACCGTTTCAGAGCAAGGAGATCGGCGAAAGTGCGATCTCGCAGGTCGCGCCGGCCATCGCCAACGCGGTTTATGACGCCGTCGGCGTGCGCATCAAAGATCTGCCGATCACGGCGGAAAAAGTGTTTCGTGCGCTGCAGGAGCGGCGTAGTGGAAAATAAACTTGTCTCAACAAAGTGAGGAGACGACGATGAGCGTGATCGGCCTCGCCTTGTTTTTGATTATTTCGTCTCCTGTTTTTACCTCGGCTCAAACCTTCAAGGAAATACGGATCGGATCGACCGATATCACGGTGTCAAATTTTTGCAGCTTTTACGCGCGCGATCGAAAATTCTTCGAAGCCGAAGGATTTGATATGAAGATGGTCATTATCAAGACCGAAGCGGCGCTGGCCGCGCTATCGGCGGGCGATTTGGATTATTCGACGCTGAGCACTTCGTCGGTCGAAGGTACATTAAAGGGGATGCCATTGCGTCTTCTGGCCGTGACCAATCGCTACCCTTTATTGGGCTTGGTCGTGCGCAAAGGGATTAATAGCGTCGCTGATCTAAAGGGAAAAAAATTGTCGATCAGTTCTTTCGGCGGCGCGGTTTACGGAGCGTCGCTTTACTTGCTCAGAAATCACGGTCTGCGGCCGAAAGACGACGTGGCAATCCTTGCAGGAGGAACCAATTCGGCGCGCATCGCTGCGCTCAAGCAAGGCTTGGTGGACGCGGCGCTGATCACGGCTCCAGATGATCTGCGGGCTTTGGGCGACGGTTACCGCATTCTCGTTGACGTTGGCAGCGATTATCTGCTGCCCTGGGGAGGCATCAGTGCTTCGCAGAACAAGATTCGCCGCGACCCCAGTGAAGTCGAAAAAGTTCTGCGTGCCGTGTTGCGCGGCGTCCGGGCGATCACCGAACCGCAAAACAAAAACGATGTTACCGATTGGATTGGAAAGTTCTTCAAGCTCGACGAGAAACTTGCCGACGATTTCTACCGTAGATTGGTACCGTCGTTAAATCCCAGCGGCCTGGTCGATCGCGACAAGATTAAGCTCATAATCGACAGCGCCGTGGAAAGAGGATTGACGGATAAACCCCTCGATCCCGATGCGGTGGTGGATTTCTCAATCACAAGGCAATTGCGTTTCTGAGCGGCGCTGTGGCGCGAGGAGAACCAGCAACAAAGTAACAATGACGGTCGACTTAGGGGATGATTGAGCGAGGAGCCGCCGTATGATGACTGAAGGGAGCGAAGCGATTGTCCGCGGGCTGAAAGCTGCCGGGGTAGATTTGGTTGCGATCTTGCCGGACCACGGATTCGATCTAGTGCAGAAACGGATCGCTGAAGATGAGAGCTTTACTTTCGTTCCGGTTAGCAGCGAAAGCGTCGGGGTCGGGATCTGCGCGGGCGCATTTTTCGGTGGCAAGACGCCCGCGCTGATGATTCCGACATCGGGCTTCCTAGTTGCCACTTGGCCGCTGGCGAGCCTGCATAATCTTTGGAACATTCCGTTGCTCTTGCTGATCCCCTATCGCGGAGATATCGGCGACGCCCAACCGGTGATGCGCACCTATCAGTTTACCACGGAACCGATTCTACGCGACCTCCAGATTCCCTATGTGATCGTGAGCGAGATCGCCAAGATCGAAGGCGTGATCCAGGACGCCGTCAGCTCCGCGTTTGCGTGGCAAAATCCGATCTGCGTTTTATTTAGAGGGGAGACCTTGCGATGAAGCGCTTCGACTGTTTGAAAGCCCTAGCGGCCGCAGCGCGCGACGACGATCTCGTGGTCACCAACTTGGGCAACACGATGCACGAGTGGCTCACGCTCAGACCGTCTCGCGCCAATTTATACAACATGAACCTCGGCCAGTGCACGCCGGTGGCGTTGGGGCTAGCGTTGGCATTGCCCCATCGTCGGGTGATCGCGCTTGACGGCGATGGCAACCTGCTACTGAATCTGGTTTCGCTGGCGGATGTTTCTCACCGGAAGCCGGCCAATTTGCGGATTTTCGTTTTTGACAATGAGGCCTACGAATCGCCGGGCGGCATGCCGAGTGCCACCGCTCATGGCGTCGATTTGGTTCAGATCGCTAAAGGCTGCGGCATTGAACGAAGTTTCCCAGCGACGACCATCGAAGAGTTCCAGCAGCGGGTGCAGTTGCTCGACCAAAGCGGGCTTTTGTTCGTCAATGCAAAGATTGAAATGGGCAGTATCGAGCGACCCCCTTACAACACCATCGATTTCAAATACAATAAATACCAGTTTGCCACCTACATCGAGGAGACGGAAAAAAAGCCGGTGTTGCGCCTGCGCTCGCGCTCGCCCTTTACGGAGAAGTAATTCTATTTGCAGTCGATCAATCTAGCCGGGCATAGTGCTTCGGCACCGCGCGCAGGAGAAAAGCCGATGAAGAATCTCACGGTGGTCAGAAGTGTGTTTTTCCTTTCTTTTATCACCATGGTGGTGCCATTGCTCGTCGAAGCACAACCCAAAGGCCTCGAGTCGATCAAAATCGGCTACAGCGGCATCGGCATCGCTCATGATTTTTTGAAGATTATGGAGAAGAATCGCATATTCGAAAAATACGGCTTGAATGCGCAAAACATTTATATCGGCAGCGGATCTCTGATGAATCAAGCAATCGTTGGGGGCAGTATTCACTTTACCACGTCGGACTTGCCGTCGCAGATTCAAGCGGCGTTGGCTGGGGTTGATTTCAAGATCATCGGCGTGACCATCAACCGTCTCGATGGCGCTATCATGGCGCGCAAAGAAATCCGCAAGCCTGAAGATCTCAAGGGGAAAAAGCTGGCGATCAGTCGGTTCGGGTCGGTTTCGGATATCGTCACCCAGTTGGCACTGCGTCACTGGAAATTGGAACCGCATAAAGACGTCGTGATCGTCCAAGTGGGCAACACCCCAAGCCGCATTGCGGCGATTCTCAGTGGCCAGGTTGATGGGGGATTAATCAATCCGACGGATGTAGGCAGAGTTACGGTTACCGGGTGCTGCGTCCAACTCGCCGATCTAGGCGAGTTGGACATTCCTTACGCGCGCTTTGGTGTAGCGGCGTTGGGTGGATTTTTAAAGTCACGGCCGGATACGGCTCGTAACGTCATGGAAGCCTTTGTCGAAGGGATTTACCACTACAAAAATCGCTCCGATGAAGCGGTTGCCGTTTTAGTGGCGCGTGGCTTGGATCCCACGTCGGCCCGTGAGGTTTACCGAAGGGTAGCCGATTCTTATCGCTCTCGGCCCGGTCCCGATCTTAGTGGGATCAAGGGCGTGCTGGATTCGCTGCCGGAGGAGCGCGCAAGAAAAGTTTCGCCTGAAAGTTTGATTGATCCTGGACCTTGGCAGAGAGTGGCTAAGAGTGGCCTAGTGGAACGCCTCTACGGCAAGAAGTAGAGGAGCTCGATCTGACCCGCGGCAAATACCTGCTTCGGCTGCCGCGCATAGAGCCGAAACCATCAGCGCAGAATACCATGGCTATCCTGTGAGTCCGATCACAAAATCCGATGGCTAGAAGCGGCTTTGATAATTTAGGTGTTGGAACCGACGGCGTTACTTCTATGAGTGAGACGTTGGAGCTTGCCAGAGCCGCCGACGCCTTGGGCTTCCACAGTTTTTGGCTTTCGGAAGGCTATCATTCCAGAAGCGCGATCGTCAGAGCGACCTTGATCGCGAGCGCGACCCAGAGAATAAAAATTGGCCTTGGCATCTTGAGTCCGCATACCAAACATCCGGCACTCTTGGCTATGGACGCGGCTTCGCTTGATGAAGTGGCTCATGACAGAGTGATTCTCGGTATTGGTCGGGTCTTAAACGCGCTGCGCAAGCACGCCATCGATGACACCGGGACAACTCAGCTGGTCCAAGAATCGATTGAGATCATCAATGGAATCTTGAGCGGTCAAACGGTTCAATATGAAGGCAGCAGATTTAGAATTCCCGCGCCGGGGAGCCGGCTCGATCTTGGTCCATGCGGCGGTTTGCCAGTTTATGTCGGCGCGACCGGACCGGCAATGCTCAGGCTCGCGGGGCAGTATGCCGATGGCGTTCTGTTCAATTATCCCTGCGTACCGAGCTTTATTGACCATGCGATGCCTTTCATCGAGGAAGGACTCAGTCGAGCGGGAAGAACAGCTGACGATTTCGACGTAGCTGCCTACCTGCTCGTATCGGTGGATGCAAGCGCGCAAAAAGCTCTCGCCGCCGCCAAACGCTTTATCGCCCAAAAGCTGCCAACTAGACATTCCGAGATGCTTCGCCATGCCGGCGTGACCGCGGCGGAAATCAACGCGGTGCGCGACCAAGTCGAGCGGCTAGGATTAGCGCGGGCGGCCGCAGAACTTGATGACACGGTGGCGCGTAAAGTCGTGATCGCGGGTACACCCGACGAGGTTGTCGAAGGTTTGAGAAAGTTTCTTACGACCGGCCTGAAGCTGCCGATCATCTGGGAAATCATTGGCCCAGAGCGCCGGGGTTCGCTCGACTTGATCGCGCAAGCGGTCATGCCGAAACTACGTTGAAGCGAGGGGACGCGAGGCAAACGGACATTCACTTAATAGAAGGCGACTTGGCACTAAGGATTGTTCGAGGACTGCGCGACCCGGGCATTGGCTTTGCTTCTTACAATGTCCTCATCGTGGACAAGTGTCTCGGCGTGCCCATGGTTCGTTACAGCCATGAATCAAATATCGGAAGATCGCGGTTCCGACTTTGCACGGCCCCTTTTGATCGCCTGGTTGCCCGTTTAATGACATTCTCCGCATATGGCAGGACAATCTCTCGAACCAGATTCTCGTCTCCCGGCCTCGCCACTTTAAGGGTCGATTATAAATTTCCGCAGGTAACGGCACGCTTCCAAAAGCGATTCCGCTTCTTCATGAAGTGGACAAAACTCGATCTTGTCCCCAACAATCCGGCACTCGCATTTGATTGACGGCGTTGCGTCCGCAGCCGGTTTACTGAAAGTATCTCCAGTAATTGTCAAAACCGTATCCCGCCTGATCTCACAGGGCGGAAACGCCCGTTCCTCATTTCTCGTTGGAACTCCGGGCCGTCCGGGATAATGCGATTTGGTCGTTTTGGGAGTGCGCCAGTTCTAGTGCGAAATGCCTCCGAACCATCAGAAGAGGACTTGCCCCGTCATTACGATCCCTGGCATATAGGAACGGGATACCGATTCGCCCCGACCCTGATTTTCATACCGACATGGACCGATTAATCAAAGGTATTGAAGTCCACTTGATGAATCGATAAAGAGCACTAGCCATAATTTAGGCGTCAGCGTTCTAAATTGAACTGTATCCTCCTTCGACTCAATCCTGAATGGCTTTAAAGGCTTTCTGCCCGCTTTGATTTTTTTTCATACTCCGCTTTGGGCTCCCCGGCGTCCAACACGATCGCTGATCCCCGCCGCCGTTCAGTTTGCGTGCACGGAGGTAATGCTGGGAATGATTAGGGCGATCGGGTGCCGAGGGATGCTAGCGTTTCTCGCTAAAAAAAACTTGACAGGTTCAGGTAAGTGGCGGATATTCAACTGAACCGGATTTCGCTGACCGAGTCAATCAACGAACTCTTAACATGAGGAGCTGTCGTGGCTCTACCGCTAATAGTTCCGCTCACTAGCCTTGCATTTGGCACGTTCAACTTTGGCAATAATGTCTTCAATCTTCTGACAACGCAGACTGACACTCTCGGGGCGCTAGAGAACCAGATGACGCAGCTTCTTAGCGATTTGACCACTGCCAAAGCGCAGCTCGCCGACCTGGCGATCGATCAAAGCCTTAGCGCGCACGTAGATCGCATTCTTGGGTACGTCAGCGGTTATAAAAATACCGTTGTGCCGACAGTCGTCGCAAAAAAAGGCGCAGCT
Source organism: Binatia bacterium (assembly GCA_036555515.1). GTDB lineage: Bacteria > Desulfobacterota > Binatia > UBA9968 > UBA9968 > DATACQ01. Next base: position 11,934 of record DATBLC010000399.1, on the reverse strand, counting down.
GTTTGGAGTGACGAGGATGCCCTCGCCAAACTCACCCAGATCTTCGATACGAGCAACCTCATTAAGGAGTGGTGCAACGCCGTCCATGATGCTGGTTCTGGTGTGAGTTCTATCCTCCTCGGTATTCACAATCAAATGATGGGATCGGAAGTTCATGGCCGCGCAGCAATCGATGCCGCCTTCGATCGCGCGCTATTTACCGTGTACGGTGTCGATAGCCTCACCAAATTATTCGATTTGCCGTTGGCCCGCAGGACTTCGAACGCGCCAGCGTTCGTGGAGAGGATGAATAGTTTCATGGCTTATGTGATGAACATCGAGCGAACGGGTTTAGGGTGTCTTATGAACGCGGACCTGCTCGATCCGGAATTTCGTAATCTGGAGCAAGTGATCAGGGAACAAAAGCGGGATCTACTCAGCAATATCTACGCACAGTTCGCCAAGGCCCAGAGGGTGACTTCGACGATCGGCCTAGTAGATGCAAAGATCGTTCATGAGGTACAGGCCGACTGCAGCGTCTAGTCGAAAAATGTGGCAAGCAGGGCGACGCGCTACGACGGCAATACCGGCAGGTGTGTGACCCACTCGATACTGAATCAAGCGTGCGCGACGTGCTGACTGTGGTTGACCGAAGCATCGGTTCAATTAACTCAATAAGTTGGGATTCGTCCTGGCGCCTTTAAATACATTGGGCGGGGAGTGAACTGCGGCTCGGGTGTCCCTGTCGCTTTCTTCGTTGCTGCTTGTTCAACTCTCTTGGCATTCGTACACAATGCCAATGCAATCGAGTCGTACACCCTCCTCTGTAATGCAAGGATCGTATCGCTCTCGGATCGATAACGAAGGCCTACTTCTCTTTCAATTCTTCGAGCAACGAAAAATCATAGATTTGTTCGGGCTTCGCCGGTTCCTTCAAGCCCATATTGCGCTGTGTCAGCTCCGCGTCCAGCTTTTGCGCGTTGGCTGTCGGTCGACCGTCGAGAGCCCAAGCCTTCTCGACATTGTCGTAGACGAAGCGTGCCTCGTCCTCGCTAAGAGCGAATTGCTTCATGTAAATCGGCAGCACCTTATCTTTTTGAGTTGCTGCAATTTGAATGCCCTCGAGAACAGCTCGAACCGTGGTACGCAGAACGTCGCGTTTGCTCTCGAGCGCCGCCACAGACGCGCCGAGGCCGCCTGAAGGAAGGTCGAACTCGCCTGCGCGTGCCAGGACATGAAAGCCTTTCCTCACAAGCCGCGCTGCCTCGACGCCATTTACCACGGCCGCAGGAACATTGCCGTTCATCAGCGCCGCAGCCCGAGCCGTCCCCACGTTCAGTATCGTATATTCGTCGGGTCGCAGCCCTTTGACCCGCAAGAGTTCGGTGAGAATAACGTTGACCGACGCTTGTGCCGTGTATCCGCCGAGCGCCTTACCCCTGAGTTGCTCGACGGCGGTAATATCCCTCGACGCCAGGAGCACAAGATCCGACCGGTTGAGCGCAACCAAGACCACGCGCACGGGCACGCCACGCAGGGCCGCTCTTCCGACCGTACCGACGGCCGCATAAAAATCCAGATCGCCGGTCAACATGGCGGCGAGGGCGGCCCGCGGCTCTAGGACCAGAATTTGCGGATCGAATCCATAGCGTTCGAAGATTCCGAGACTTCGGGCGACATAGACGGCTGTAGCGCTAACCGAGTGGGACGGTAGAGCAATCCTGAGAGGGCGCAATTTGGGTTTTTGTTGCGCGGAAGCTGCCGTGGCAACGAATAAAGCACCTAAAAGTGAAGCGAACAGCCGCGTTCTCAACTGGTGACGTGTGATAGCCTTTGGCATGGATACCTCACCTTTAGACGAGCTAGCTCCTGGATCTTTTGAACCCCTCGCTCGACTACTCGTATAACGAACGTGATATAATTCCCAATTAGCTTGCTCTAAAAGAGCGCAGGTAAATACTGGGGACTTAGATTTGGCCGCGGTGCTTTAATCACGCGCTGGTCGTAGCATCTCTATAAATCCGTCTTAACCAAATATGCGTTGCGTATATCACCAACTTATCTGCGAGAGCAAATCCGCCTTTGTCCGTGGGACTAGAAATGAGAAGCCAATAACTGCCGTTTGAATGTAACGCTTGGGTTAAGATATTGGGTTTGTTGTAGACGTTGGTCAAGATCGGTTGTCGAGTCGCATTCAAGCGGACAGATTGACTGCGTTCTCATCGCGCAACTGCTTGATTGGTCTTTGAGCTAAATCCATTTCTGCGTGGACCGCTATTCCACACGGACCCTTCACGGACAGGTCACAGAAAAGCTTTTAACTGAGCGCGCTTATGACGGAACGGGTGATCGTCAGTCAAGTGCGCTCTCCATCATATGCCTGGCGAGACCGGCGCCGGTGACGAATCCCTATCCGAGCCGTGTGGCCGCCATGTGGACGCCCAAACCGCAACTTAAAGACAGCCGGAAAACTTACGGTTACAGACAGAACTCGATGAGCCGGCAATCGTCGATCAAACCAAGGCCCCGGCTCGGCAGGGCGCCCTATCCAAATACCCGTAAGGCAGCTCGCTGGAGATCCCGGCGCGGATTGACCTCGCCGGCGTCCCGGTCCGGTGTAAACGAAATCGCTTCACGCCTCCTTCGTCGATGCTGCTCGTAGTCCATTAGATTGAGTCATGTTCCCCACATTCCGCGATAAGGTCGATCCGATTTATGGTCTGATTCATTATAAAATCTGTTGCTAATTATTAGGTGCTCGACAGAGGCTACTTTCGGCAAGCGAGAAAGACATTGGCCACTTTTCGTCCCTGCTTTTTCGCCTCCCCAATGATTTCTTGTGTTCGACATCAGCACCACGGTTTGCTTTTGTACGGCCTTCGGTCTTATCGACAACCCTTATAGTGCATGATATGCACGATTGTCGTTGCAAGGCCAATCACTTATTCCTCTTTGATTGGAGGGAGAATAGCCTATGAAGCGGTTCGGTGCCTCAGTTCTTGCGCTCAGTTTATTCGGCGCCTTGAATAGCTCTCAAGTTGCCGCGGCTGAATCACAGGGCCTCCAAAAGCTTACGATCGGTTATCCGGCGCTAGCCACCACACTGGCCACAATCGCGGTCATTCAAAAAGCCGGCTTATTCAAGAAATATAGCCTCGACGTAGACCTTGTTTTCATCTCTGGAAGCCCGCTTTTGACAGCAGCGATGGTGTCCGGTCAGGTCCCTTTGAGTTTCGTCGGGGCTCCCGCAGTCGTCGCATCTGCGGTTGGAGGAGCTGAGACGGTTCTGCTTTCTTGTGCAATTAGCATGGCATATGGCCGCCTTTTTGCGGTACCTGAAGTCAAGACCCTGAGCCAACTCAAAGGAAAGAAGATCGGCATAACGCGATTAGGAACAATCGACGATGCCATTCTGCGTTACACGCTCAAGCAGCGGGCAAATATTTCCGACAGGGAGGTCGCTTTCCTTTCTGGTGGGGGAGCATCCGAGCGCCTTATCGCGCTTACGAAAGGCGCCATTGACGCGACTGTGCTCGCTCCGCCTCAAGACAGCATCGCTGAAAAATCGGGTTTGAACGAATTAGTGGATTTAAACAAGATTGGTCTTTACAATCCTGCGAGTTGCATCGCGAGCACGAAACCTTACGCCCGGAAGAATCGCGATACGATCATACGAGTCCTAAAAGGATTCGTTGAAGGCCTGAAATTTCTTCGGGAAAACCGAAATTTCGCTCTTAAGGTCTTCGCTGATTTTACTCGAACGTCAGATAAGGAAGCGCTCAGTGCGGGTTATGACCTCACGATTCACTTGCAGGACAAAGTGCCCTACGTAAACATGAAAGGCATGGAGTTCCTTTTACAGATTACGGAAGCCCGAGACCCACGAGCTAAGAACTTCGATCCCGCCGCGCTCGTGGACTCAAGCTTTATGCAAGAATTAGAGAAGAGCGGCTTCATCGACTCGGTCTTGAACAAATGAAAAGGTTTTAAGCCATCCCAAGAGATTCGAGAACAACGCAATGGATCAAACTACAAATTTACTCGCTGGCTATACCGCTTTAGATCTTACGGATCTAAAAGGCCAACTCTGCGGGCGTCTGCTGGCGGATCTAGGCATGGAGGTTATCAAAGTCGAGCCCCCACGTGGCGACCCCATCCGTAATCATGGTCCGTCACGACGGTTCGACGATCAATCCTCCCTGAGTTTCACATTCGCTCACCTTAACGCCAACAAGAAAAGTATAATCATTGATCTCACGGATCAGCGTTCGCGGTCCGAGCTTATGAGCCTTGTGAAGAAGGCGGATGTCCTTTTAGAGAGCTTTTCGCCGGGATTTCTCAATTCAATTGGCCTTGGATACGAAACGTTGGCAACCGTTAATCCGCGTTTAGTTATGTGTTCGATCACGGAATTTGGCAAAAACGGCCCAAACGCCAGATTGGCGTGCACAGATATCGTTGTCTATGCCATGAGCGGCCTTCAGTACATAGCGGGCGATCCTGCGCTGCCTCCATGCAAACCTCCGGAGACACAGGCTTACTATTTCGGAAGCTTGTTCGCCGCGCTCGGCGCGGTTGCGGCTTTGTATCGCCGCGAACTAACCGGGCGCGGTGACCACATCGACATATCGATGCAGGAGACATTGGCGACCCAGGAAAGCATCATCAGAATGTACGCGAACGAAGGCCAGATGTTGCGCCGAGAAGGAAGTCGTCATAGCTATGTCGCGCCTGCGGAAATTTTTCCGTGTAAGGATGGCTACATTTTTCTTTACGTGAGCCGGCGAGATTGGAAGGATTTTTTACAGGTTTGGACTGACCATCCTCCCGAACTTGAAAACCCCGAATGGATGGACAACGGGTTTCGACGAGCGCACGCTGAAAGTTTCGCGGACAAAGTAGCTGAGTTTACCGCGCGTTTCAAAAAAGACGAATTAACCAAATTGTTGCAAACTCGTGGGATAAATTGCTTGCCTGTAAATCGGCCGCGAGAATTCATTGCCGACAGTCACATCCAGGAGCGCGGGTTTTTTGTAAAGATTGAGCAGAGGGGTGGCGAAACCCTCGAATATGTGAGTAGTCCTTTTATTATCAACGGACGGCGGCCCGACGTTCGGCCGGCTCCCTCACCCGGTGAGCACCAGGAAAAGCTTATTGACGCTGTTGTAGATAACGACGCTTTCGCAGTAGACGCAACTGCTCCGAATCTTTTTAGCGACGACAAGTTGCCTCTGAGCGGTATGCGCGTTCTAAGTTTCGACCATGTCCTTGCCGGACCTTATGGCATGACACTCTTGGCCGAGCTAGGTGCCGAAGTCATTAAAGTCGAATCTCGCAATGGCGGACTCGATCCAATGCGCTACTTTGGATTGACGCAGGATCCTAACCTGTCTCCACGGTTCTTAGAATTTAACCGCAACAAACTTTCGATAACTGTTAACCTGAAGCACCCCGATGGGCCGGCAATTATCAAGGAGCTAACACGTCATTGCGATGCGGTGATGGATAATTTTTCAGTCCGCGTGATGCCTAATCGTGGTTTGGACTATGCGGATCTTCGCCAGGTGAAGGGTGATATCGTTGTTCTCAGAATGCCGGGACTGGGGTGCACTGGTCCAAAGTGCCACTACGCAACAGTGGGCACGAATATTACCGCCTACACTGGTTTTACCTACCTCTGGAATCACGCAGGCCATGTGGATCCACCTGTCGGCTCTCAGTGTGTGTATCCAGATTTCGTGTCAGGATTGTTGTCGGCCGTGCTCATTACCGCAGGCGTTCTAAACCGCCGTCGTACCGGCAGAGGAGCTTTTATCGACTTGTCACAAGCGGAGGCCGCTGCCTATATGATTGGCCCAAGTCTGATGGCTTCAGTTTTGTCTGAAGAAGATCTTGAACCCCTCGGGAATGGCTCACTCTCCGCGGCGCCACAGGCATGCTATCCGTGTCAGGGGAATGATCGCTGGTGTGTTATCAGCATCGAGACTGAAGCGCAGTGGCACACTTTCGCTCAATGCCTAGGACGAGCGGATTGGTTGCGCAACCCGCGCTTCAGTAGCATAAAGTCTCGGCGAGATCACCGTGAGGCACTTGATAGGGAAATTAGTAGCTGGACTCAAGATAAAGAACCGTTCTACGTCATGGATTTGTTACAGCGAGCCGCCGTGCCTTGCGGCGTTGTTAAAACGGGAAAGGATCTACTCGCCGACTCGCACTTAAAACAGCGCGGGTTTCTTGTCGAGCTCGATAACTCAAGGCTGGGGCACATTATTCTGCCAGGATTTCCGCTCAAGTTTGCCAGCCGTGTTTTGAAGCCTGACTGGAGATTTCCCGAACTAGGCCGCGACAATACGGTCGTCTTTGGAAATTTATTAGGCTACAGCCACGAACGGATCGCGCAATTGGTTCGAGATCACGTCCTCGAGTAACTAACGCTTCGCGAGAAAAGACGTCTATTCGGTGGCTTTCAATTCTTTCCGGTCAAGAAAAGCATGCATTCCCTCATAGGCTTGGGGATTCATCATCCTGTGCTCGCGGGATATGTGCCAAACCAGGTCAGCGGCGAGCGGAATAGATGGCGTTTCCATCGACGCATTCGCTGCCTTCTTGCAATATTGCAGGGTTAGCCTGTCCCACCGCGCAATCTCCTCTGCCCATTCCCAGGCAGCTTCCTGAAGCTGCGCATGCGGCACGTAACGATTGATCAGTCCGACCTCCAGGGCCTTCTTGGCATCCCAATTTTTGCCGGTCAGAATCATTTCTAGGCCAAACTTTGTAGGAATCAGGGACTTGAAAATGGTTGCTGCAATTGGATAGGGCAAGAATCCTCGCATCACTTCCGGTAGTCCAAACCTTGCTTTCTCCTCCGAAGCGATCGCCAGGTCGTGCGGCAGGAGCAAGGTGATTCCCGCGCCAAGACAGTAACCATTGACGACTGCTATTACTATCTTTGGATGGCTTCTAATCATTTCACCGACAACGTAGGCGCTGGTCGGAAACCTCGTGTCGCGGTCATCCGGTTCAAGTCGATCCCTCGGAAATTCCTTCAAATCTCTTCCTGCGCAGTAAGCTTCATCTCCTGCACCGGTAGTGAGAATGACGGAGATCTGATCGTCGTCCCGAAGCTCATCCAATGTCGCGCCAATCTCGCGCAGAGCGTCCCGGCTAAGAGCGTTTTTCCTCTCAGGCCGGTTAAAAATGATTTTTGCCACACGCCCGCGTTTCTCTAGAACAGTAAATTTTCGTTCCGACACCATTGTTACCTCCTTAAGTGTTTTGCATTTAAAATTTTCTCCCAGAAGAGGCCCGGCTATACCAAGCTGTTCTACGAGTGTCAAGTTGCCCCAACTCGCTCGGTAGAAGTGTTTGATTTTATCAACTTGGTAATGTTAATTGGTGTCTCTTCCCGCTCGCCATATCGGTGGTCATTCGTCGCCGAGAGAACTTTTTCTTTCACAAAACCAGAGACACGGACAATTCACGGACAGGTTGCAGAAAAGCTTTGAACGGAGCGGTGTTAGGACGGAACGTTTGATTGCTGATCAAGCCGGCTGCTCTGCCGGTGTCATGATTTAAATGTCGCGTTGATCAGTTTAATCCACACGCGATTACCAGAGCTTCAATGGAAGTCGGGCAAAGCCGGCGATCTTGCAACCGTTGAGTCACAATCTTTACTAACGATCTTTCGGATGATGAAATAATGGAGCTGACCCGACTCGCAATTGCGGAAAATAATTGACAACTCGTTGAACAAGAAGGTAAATTCCAACTGGCCGTGATTCTTTGAATCGGTACTATATTGTCCAGTATATTCACCAGTTTTATTCGCCTGCGGCAAGGACACTTTGTGGCTCTGGCCGTCTTAAAGCTAGGCATGGAAGAATATCCCTTTCTCGAGTTACTACGGCAGGGGCCAGTGGCCTGGAATGTCTGGCGACGAGACAACGTCCACGTTGTCCCCAACTTCGACGGAGCCGACCTGAGCGGGTGGGTCCTCGACGGTGTCAATCTGGACGACGCTGTGCTCTTCGAGGCGGTGCTGGCCAATGCCAGTCTCGTTGGAGCGACTCTGCGACGAGCGGTGCTCCAGGGAGCAGATCTACGTGGCGCCAATCTGCGTTCCGCAGACCTTTCGGACGCAGATCTTAGCGGGACCTGGGCTCGAGACCCGACGGTCCGTCTAGCTTGGCCGGACGGCGCGAATCTCCGTGATGCGTCCTTGCATGACACGCTGTTCGCGCGCACGTTGCTCCGCGGATGCCAGTTCAGCGGGGCGCGCCTAAATCGCACGGTCTTCTCCGACGTGAACCTCTCCCTCGCGCAAGGTTCTCGAAGTGTGGAGTGCCAGAAGGCGTTCTGCGATCGGTTCTCGTGCCTAACCCCAGCGGCGCTCCTGACCAGTACGACTCCTGTTTTATCAGCCACAGCTCCAAGGATGTGGAGTTTGCGGAGAAGCTCGTAGAGCGACTCACGAACGCGGGAGTGAGCGTTTGGTACGACAATCGGAACGTTCAAGGTGCACGTACGCTGGCGAATCAGTTTCGTGACGCAATTCGAGCATCAGACCGGGTTGTGCTCGTCGTTTCTGAGAACAGCCTCGCAAGCGAGTGGGTTGTTTACGAGGTTCAAGAGGCGATGAGGCGAGCCCATGAAAGATCGGACCGGGACGATCTGCAAAGGGGCCTCCTTTTCCCGATCCGTCTGCTGTCAATCGAGCAGTTGCGCTCTATCCTGGAATGCGAGTCGACTGATAGTCAGCTGCGAGTGCTGGTCGATTTTCACCTTCTGGACTTCACTCGCTGGCGAGAGCAAAAGTGGTTCGACCGTGCCTGCGACACCCTGATCCGCGATCTGAGGAAAGACGAGTGACCCCTCTGTTGTTGGCAAAAACTCCCTCTCATAGCGAGGACTGGGGGAGACCGGAATTTGCTGCGCCGCAGACCGTTGTGGCCGGTAAAATCTTTTCCTTTCTTTTTCTCTCATTAATGCATCCCGGCCGGTGTTTTAGATGATTCGTTCGTGGATATACATACTGAAATGAATTTCAGTAAGAGTCAAACTCAGTTGGGGTTGAACCCAAGCTGCGTGAATTGGTCTCGTTCCCAACCGGCCTACAGGTTCAACTTTGTTTTGTGGACGAATTGAACTCGCTTCTCCTTTATTTTCCTTTATAAATTGATTCGGTGGGAAAGTCGGAAATTGTCCGTCTTTTGTCCGTGTAGCAGAAACGACAAGCCCCAAACACCGCCATTTGAAGGCAGCGCTGGGGCTTGTTTTTCTTGGGGTTTGTAGGCACCTTTAGGGCCTAGTGAGGATCGATTTCCGAATGGCATTCAAGAGGTGGGTTCGACTCCCATCGGCTCCACCATCCTTCGCCTTTGAAGGGCTTCTTTCAGGTTATTTTTTCCCGCCACGATTTATTAGCATAGAGCACCTTAACAAGTAAGGAGCGTAACCATCATGACTTTTCCGGATTTTGTTGAGGCTTACCAGTGGAATTACCGGCCGCAGCATCCCAGGCGTCCTGATTGGTTCAGGGAGTGGCCTGGCGGCGCCAGGATGGCGGTGATGCTTATCTTGCTGCACGAATGGGAGTCCGTGCCCGCGCCAGGGAGGCCGATGCCCAGGGGAGCACACCATACCTTTGACTACCTGGCGCTGGGGGCGCGTGAATATGGCGCGAGGTTCGGCATCTGGCGCCTCCTGGACGTACTGGACCGGCACCATGTCAAGGCTACGGTGATCACAAGTGGTCTGGTCGCCGAGCTCTTCCCGAAGAGCGTCCAAGAGGTCAGAGCGCGAGGACACGAGCTTGCCACTCACGGGTGGGACCAATCGATGCACCCTCCTGTCTTCAAGACAAAAGAAGAGGAACGAAACTCGATCGTCAAATCCATTACCGCACTCGAACAGGTCGCCAAGCAGCGAATCGTCGGCTACATGTCGCAGGGACCGCGGCCGACGCCGAACACGCTGGAAATTTGCGCGGAGCTGGGGTTTGTGTGGACTGCCGACTATTCCGACTCGGACATCCCGTACGTCATCGACGTGAATGGGAAAAAGATCGTGTCGGTGGGCTATGTCATGCCGAATTATACCGACAACAATCTCGTGGCGCTCGGTCTGGCTGCGGGTCTTACGCAAATAAAGGAAGCCTTCGATGCCAGTTACGAGGAGTCTCAGAGGCATCCCATGAAATTCTGCTACGCCTGCCACGTGCACATCAGCGGGAGACCCGGGATGAGCAAACTGCTGGATCATTTCATCGACTATGCCCTTCGGCACGATGGCGTGCGGTTTTACCCTTGCATCGACATGGCAAACTTCTGGCTCGAACGAGAGGGAAGTAAATTCGCACCGTGACCCTTCTCTGGAAAATTTAGCAGAATCTTTTCAATCAAATCCCAGAATGTTTTGGTATCACGCAACATGCGTAACGCAATTTGCGTAACATGAAGAACCCCTTGAATGCGGTGGCGTGGTACTGGCCCTCCAGGTGGACCTGTTTGCGCGCCGCGCATCGCCGTAGCTCTTCGTTTTGAGAGGTCGATTGTAGGCCCGTATTGATCAGTTCTATCGGAAAGTCTAGAGCCCGTTCTCCGAAGTGCGCCCCGCTTCACTCCTGCGCAGATGAAGCGAGGCAAGCCAATGGTTCTGTGAAAATTTCAGTCAGCGACACCGGCATCGGTATCGCCCCGGAGGACCAAGCAAGGATCTTCGAGGAATTTCGCCAGGTGGGAGGCGACTACGCTCATAAAAAGGAAGGAACCGGGCTTGGGTTAACGTTGGCAAAGAAGTTCGTCGAACTGCATGGCGGAAGGATTTGGGTGGAGAGTGAGATCAGCAAAGGATCAACATTTACTTTCACACTGCCCGAGAAGTCCATGTCGCACTAACCCGCACCAATGAAGTGATGATAGCGGCGATGCCAGGATTGAACTGAATGTGCAGGTTTTATCTTGAATGCGAGCCGAGAGCGATTGGGCGAGAGCAGTTGGGATCGGGCGCATTCAGGATAAAACCCGTTGGACTAAAGCGTTGGGTGAAGCAGCGACGGTTGTCTATGCGGATTGTAACGGGGACATCGAGCTGAGCCGACAGAGCAGTTCAGTGGGTCGTCAGAAGACCGGGCAGTATTTGACGCAACAACTGACGACAAGTCGGCAGCGAAGCGCAAGACCGAGCGGGTCCAAAAGAGGTAAAGGGATGAAACCGGACGCAGCGATGCCTTGGCTCTGGCACAGAGCACCGGAAAAAGAAGCGAGTTGGTTCGTTGAGCGATCATCACGAAGAATCCCATCGAGAAAAGGCGGGCAGGTGGGCAACGAAACCCAGGGTTCCGTTTCGGCAGCGAGGACAGCGCGTCAGATCGATGCCGGTCAGTTCGAGCATCAGCTCGTGAGCGGAGCGTTGGGGAGGTTTGGGCAGTGGCGGCAAAAGCCCCATGAGTTGACGGCACTTGGACAGACGCCCCTTGGAGTTGTTGGCTAAAAAACCGAAGTGACGCACCCGCATCAAACCTTTAGGGATGACGTGGAGTAAGAAGCGTCGGATGAACTCCTCGGCATCGAGCTTCATGGGTTTACGCGGATCATGGTTTTTTCGATCGCGGTAAGTGAAGGTGACCTCTCCGTTATGGGCTGAGAGAATTCGATCATTGGAGAGCGCCACGCGATGGGTGTAGCGGCCGAGGTAGTCCAGGACATGTTCGGGAGAACCGAAAGGTTTTTTGGCGTAGACGACCCACGGTTTTTTTCGCAAAGCTTTCAGTAAAACGTTAAAGGTTGCAGCATCCGCTAGCGGAGCGATTTGTCCGGCGAAGAGCAATTTATTTTGATCGAAAGCCTTTTTGAGCAAGTCGAGAAACTTACCGCGGAAGACAAGACTCAGGGCTTTAACATCGAAGAGAAAGTTTTGGCGGGCAGATATCCAGCGGTGTAGATCAAAAGACAAAGC
>DATBLC010000398.1:0-24228 GCA_036555515.1 Binatia bacterium | reverse complement strand
CCTGCCGGCGGGCATTTCCACCTATGGAGAGGACGGGGTGGTGGCCGGCAAGGCAGAGAACCATTGACCGCGATCGGAAGGGCTCGCCTCTCGGTCGCACACTAGCGACATAGTCTCTAAATAACGAACTCATTAGTAAATGCCGATCAGCTTGAAGATCGCCTGCGCGAGCGGGCTGTTCGGGTCGCCGAGATGCTCCGACATCGTATAGTGATTGGCGCCGGGCACTTCGAGATATTCGGCATTTAGGCCGCGCTGTTTGCAGAATTCAAAATAGTCTTTGGACATCTGCTTCCAGCCCTCAGGTTCCACGGCGCCGACCGCAACCAGCAGCGGGCAGTCGACACGCGGCGGGTGGCGCAGGGGGCCATTTTGTTCGGCAATTTCCGGTGACATCCGGATTTGCTCATTGGCGCTGATGTGCATGACCATATCGAGATCGTGCACGCCCGACATCGCGACCGCGCCTTTGATGAAGTCTTTGGGCAGGCCTGCTTTCTCCCAGTCATTCGCTAACGCCATGGCGGTCAAGTGCCCGCCCGCCGAGTGGCCCGAAACGTAAAATTTAGCCGCGTCGCCTCTGTAATCGGCGATATTTCGATAGACCCAGGCGATCGCCGCGCGGGTCTGGCGCACGATATCGGTCACCGTGACCGCCGGACATAAATCGTATTCGATAAGCACAACGTTGGCGCCGCGCTGGGTGAAGGCCGGGACGAAATTGGCATTGTCTTCTTTGGTTCCGCTGCGCCAGTAACCGCCGTGGATATAAACCAGTACCGGCCCGCCGACTTTGTCCGCGGTGTAGATATCCAACGTCTCCCGCGGCGAGGTGCCATAGGCGATGTTCAGCCAAGATTTCGCCGACTCGCGAACCCGGCGCGATATGGCCGATCTCACCCTGGCAAGCTCCGGGAATTCCGGCACGGAAACGCGCGGATTGTATTGATACTCTATTTCGTCCTTGCGGAATTTTCTATATACTGAATGGCTCATGGTTGAATCCTTCGGCCCTTGCGTGGCCTTCGATCTAAAATCGTCTATTCATTTCAAGTCAATGACCCGTCCCAGACCGAGACTAGTTGAAATCTATTTCCGCTGTCAATGATTGTGCAGGTAGGCGCTTGCCTTGACAGTGAAAAACGAAGTGTGAAATAAGCGGATAATCGGGGTATTTTATCTTATACGTGGAGGTCTTCTCATGAGCGCAACTCGAGTTCCCGTCGATGTTTCGTTTGAGCATTTCATGGCCGGAAGGACGATCCTACAACATATCTTGCACGACATAGAATTGACCATTGGGTACGAGCCAAAGTGGTTAACCTGCCGCCTTAACCAGAGCGATACCACTGAGCCGACGGCTTTTTTTCTGGGATGGGTGGAGAATGCGGCCCTCAGGGAAATCAGGGTGGCCGCGAATCGACCCGATCCCGGACTGTTCCGGTTCATGGATCCGGTGCATGGGACCACCTATGAAAACGCTTTAAAGAAAGCGCCGGAAGTGCTGAAGCAATATTGGCGAAAGCCAACAAAACCCGACACCCCGTTGGTGCCGTTGCGGTTATATCAAAAGGACGGGCATTTCGGGATCACGGAAAGCAACGAAATCAGCCGGCTCTCTGTCGCGATAAAAGTGAATAACCGTTATGTTGGGACCCTCAACACGGGACTGAGCGTTGACCCCGGAAATAAGCTGGACAGCAAGATAATGCAATGGGCACAAAGCACCAACTCCGAGCTGGTGCAGTACTTGCGCAATGAATTTGCCGCCGGAGGACCGTTTGCCAGCGCCGCGGTTAACGTGCGGGGCGCCAAGCGAAAAGTTCGAAAAAGTGCCTGAGGCCAAGCAAAAAGTCAAACCGTTCTCGGCCAGTAATCAGAAACCGCGGTTCCGCGGCACGGATCTATCGGCGCTGCTGCGGCTGGTTGAAACGGCGACTCAATCCCTCGACACCGGGAAGATTCTCAATGACACTTTGGACGAGTCCCTCAACTTTCTCGGTTTCGATGTGGGCTTTATCCGCGTCGTGGATCGCGACAAGGGCGGCATGACGGTGCGAGCGGCGCGCGGGCTTCGCTCACCAGAGTTTCTCGAAGGCGTTACTCCTCTTAGCGGTTCTCGTCGCAACGTATCGAGAATCGTTTTCGATTCAAAGGAACCTTACATCTGCACCGATATCCGGCGAGATCCTATCTATAAGAATCGCACCATGGAGAGAGAAGGGGTGGTTTCGACGGCGGCGGCTCCGATCCTGTCGAAGAATCGCGTGCTCGGCATTATCGTCGTGGGGAGCCGCAAGTTTTATCGATTTACCAAACGAGAAATACGGCTTTTGACCGCATTCGGAGCCCAACTCGGCGCGGCGCTGGAAAACGCCGAGCTTTATAATGAAGTTGCAAAAGGCAAGGCCTATATTGAGAACCTCGTCGAGAATGCGGGCGATGCCGTCGTCTCGACGGACATAAACGATCGGGTACTTACGTGGAATCGAGCCGCCGAAATCATTTTTGGTTACAGCAAGGCTGAAGCCATCGGGAATAATTTAAATATCGTCGTGCCTCCCGGCCGTTCCCATGAACTGGAGGAAATTCGCTTGAAAGTAGAAGTGACCGGGCCGACACGCAACCTGGAGACGCGCCGGCGGAGAAAGGACGGGACCATTATAGACGTCGCCTTGGCGGTTTCTCCGGTCAAAAACAATGCAAACCAGGTTATTGGCTTTCTTCATTTAGTCAAGGATATAACCGAGAAAAACCGCTACGAAAGAAGGTTGAAGGATCTCGACAGGATGAAATCGGACTTCGTGTCCAATGTGTCGCATGAGTTGAGAACGCCGCTCACGGCGATCAAAGGTTCGGTCGATAACATGCTGGACGGAATCTTGGGTCCATTGACGGAGAAACAAATTCGGTATCTGAGCCGAATCAACTCCAACGCCGATCGCCTTGGGCGGCTTATCAGCGACCTTTTGGATCTGTCAAAAATCGAAGCTGGAAAAATCGATTTGAGGCCCGCCAACGTCGCTGTGGTTGATTTAGTTAAGGAAGTCGCGGACGCTCTTCGGACCATTGCCGCGGATAAACTGATTAGCATCGAAGTGCTCGGCGCCGATGAGCATGTCGATGTCTGGGCCGACCGGGACAAAATCCTGCAAATTTTAACGAATTTGATCGGTAATGCGGTTAAATTTACGCCGCCCCACGGCAGGGTGACCATCGCCATCGAAAAATATGATGCCGACTGGGTCAAGCTTGCCGTCGCGGACAATGGTCCGGGCATACCGCCCGAAGAGGCAGTTAAAATCTTCGATAAATTCTACCAAGCGCAACAGGCCAACAAACTCAACGTCAAAGGGACCGGCCTCGGCTTGGCCATTTCCAAAGCGTTGGTAGAGTTACACGGCGGAAATATTTGGTTTGAAAACGGCGCGGATGGCGGGAGCATGTTTTCTTTCACCGTGCCCGCGCAGCGACCCTTGAGTTAGCCGGGCAGAGAAAGGCAATGGCACTGAAAATTCTTATCGCCGACGACGAGGACGATGTTCGTGAGGTTATCGAGGACCGCTTGAATTCCTGGGGATTCAACGTAGTTGCCGTTACCACAGGCGCGGAGGCGTTGCGAAAAATCACCAGCGAAAAATTTGACGGGATTCTGCTCGATGTCAAAATGCCTGAGATGACGGGCATCGAAGTTTTGGAGGAAGTTCGCCGGCGGGACCGTAAGCTGCCAATTATCATTATCACCTCTTCGACTTCCCGGGAGGCGGCGATCGGTTCACTTGCCAAAGGAGCCGACGAGTTCATTCTCAAACCCTTCGAGTGGGAAGAATTAAAGAGCAAGATTCAAAAAGTTCTCGACATATCTTTCTAGGAGTAGTCGTGGAAGGTGTAGCCGGTACCATCCTCGTCGTAGACGACCAAGTCGACACCCGCGAAGTGCTGAAGGATCGGCTCGAGTCCGTGGGGTATCGAGTCCTGATCGCTGCCAGTGGCAACGAATGCCTGGAAACCCTTGACCGGCAAAATCCCCAACTCGTGCTTCTCGATGTGGCCATGCCGGACATGAACGGGCTGGAGGTGCTCACGGAAATTCGCAAAAGAGGACAGGACGTTATGGTCGTTATGATAACAGCGTACGGGACCATCGAAAATGCGGTGGAGGCGATGAAGAAAGGGGCCTATGATTTCATACCCAAACCCTTTGATCCGGATCACATTGCGCTGGTTGTAGCAAAAGCCATCGAGCGTGCAACGCTCAAGAGGAACATCGAAGTTCTCTCTGAACAGGTGGATGAGCGTCACCGCATCGTCGTCAGCGAAAGTCCGGAAATGCGCAGCGCGGTGGAGATTTCCAGGCGAGCGGCGGACAGCCGCTCGACGATATTGCTGCTGGGAGAGAGCGGCACGGGCAAAGAAGTATTCGCCCGCGCGATCCACAATTGGAGCGAACGGAGAACCAAGCCATTTGTCCCGATCAACTGCGTGGGACTCTCGAAAGAGCTTCTGGAGAGCGAGCTTTTCGGCCACGAAAAGGGAGCGTTTACTGGCGCCCTACAGTTGAAGTTGGGAAAGATGGAGCTGGCGCATGGGGGCACGGTGTTTCTGGATGAAATTGGTGATATATCGGCCGAACTTCAGACCAAGTTACTGCGCTTCTTGCAAGAGCGGGAGTTCGAGAGAGTCGGTGGGACCAAACCGATCGGCGTCGATGTAAGAATTATCGCGGCGACGAACCGCGACCTCGATGGCGCGGTGAAGAGCGGCGATTTCCGAGCCGATCTTTTTTACCGGCTCAACGTCATACGCATTGCGCTGCCGCCGTTGCGCCAGCGAAAAAATGATGTGCCGAGCCTGGCGAACTATTTTCTTCGCAGGTTTGGCATCGAGACTAAAAAAAATTTTACTTCTATCAGCGGCGCGGCTATGGAAAAGCTGGTCGCCTACGAATGGCCCGGAAACGTGCGGGAGCTGGCCAACGTTATCGAGAGCGCAGTTGTCCTGGGCCAAGGACCGGAATTGACGATGCTGGACTTGCCGCCAAAGATCGTGTCTGCAAAACGAGCCGCGAACTTGGAGCAACCACCATCTTTCCAACAGACGCCAGCGGATGCAAAAGCCGCCGAGCAAAACGTAACGGCTCGGTCGTTACCCGCCGCCATCGAGCGCTTCGAACGCCAGCTCATCGAACAGGCGCTGCGGGATTGCGGCGGCACCAAACAAAGAGCCGCGCAACAGTTGGGCTTGAGCCGCCAAGGACTGATAAAAAAACTTAAACGGTACGGCATCACGACGTAGATGTTTGATGACCAATGGACCGGCGCGCACAGTAATTTGACCCCCGTACGCATCGCCAACATCCGATAACCGACTTCCAGGTCGACTCTTTTTAAGAACGATAGATCTTTCGCGGCGAGCTTCGCTAGGCGATTCTCAGTGACGGCGTCACTGGCTTCCGCAGGCGCAGGACTGCGCCAAGCGTACATCGGCCTCCGCCTGGTGGGCCCGAGTATTCGGTAAAGAGTCAGCTTGCTCAGCTTGCTTTTGCATTTTCGCGATACTATATACACAAGCTACTGTAATTTTAGACAAAAAATGAGGGATCATCCGGTAATGCCTGCGAGAGGCTCGAAGGGAAGATCGACTCGAATCATTTATGATTTGCCCGCAATGCCAGGCCGATAATCCTCTTAACGCAGCGTTCTGCGACGAATGCGGATCCCGGCTCGAAACGGCTTGTCCAAACTGCGGCGAGGCCAATCGCCGGTCGGCGAAGTTCTGCAGAAATTGCGGTCAAACGTTAAATCAAACTGCGACATCCGCTCCGACCTCGACCGCCGTAACACCAGCGCCGGATACGTATGTTCCCAAACATCTAGCCGAAAAGATCCTAGCCACACGGCACACGCTAGAAGGTGAGCGAAAACAGGTTACGGTCGTCTTCGCCGATATCAGGGATTCGATGAAGCTAATCGAAGGCCGCGACCCCGAAGAAGCGCAGAAGATCATCGACCCGGTGCTGCATATCATGATGGATGCGGTTCATCGCTACGAAGGAACCGTCAACCAAGTATTGGGCGACGGCATCATGGCTCTATTTGGGGCGCCTCTGGCACATGAAGACCACGCGCTTCGCGCATGCTATTCGGCCTTGGCGATGCAGGAAGAAATGCGGCGGTACCGACGAAAACTCGGTCAAACCGAAGAAACGGGATTACACATCGGAATCGGCATGAATACCGGCGAAGTGGTGGTTCGATCAATCGGTAATGATTTGACTATTGATTACTCGGCCTTGGGCCAAACGACACATCTAGCTGCCCGGATGGAGGAACTGGCAGGACCGGGCACTGCTTTGCTCTCTGCCAGTACCCTCCGTCAAGTCGAGGGATTTGTCCAAGTAAAGTCTCTCGGCGCAATGCAAGCGAAGGGGGTTTCACAGCCCGTCGAGACGTACGAGCTTGTCGGTGCCACGGCCGCGCGCAC
Source organism: Binatia bacterium (assembly GCA_036555515.1). GTDB lineage: Bacteria > Desulfobacterota > Binatia > UBA9968 > UBA9968 > DATACQ01. Next base: position 17,745 of record DATBLC010000398.1, on the reverse strand, counting down.
GCGCGTTCAGGCTGGGGCGTCTCGAGGACTAACGCCCTTCGTGGGACGCAAAAGCGAGATTGATATCTTCCGCAAGCTTATCGAACAGGTAGAAACCGGGCGCGGACAGATTTTGTCTATGGTTGGCGAGCCTGGCATGGGGAAATCACGTTTGGTGCACGAACTCACTCGTCACCAGTTGCCACCGGGATGGCTTGTGTTGGAGGGTGCATCCGTCTCCTATGGGAAGGCGACACCGTATTTCCCGCTGGTTGAATTATTGCGCCGTTATTTCGCCATTGCGGATGCGGACGGGGTCGAAAGCATCCAAGCACGGGTGGGCGAGTGTATCCTGCAGCTGGATGACGCGCTCAGAGATACGATACCGCCGGTCCTTGAACTCTTGGGTTCTTTGCCGGAAGGGGCAGGCCAGCCAGAATCGACGGCAGGACGCCAGGACGTTGCGGCAGTGATTAAACGCTTCAGCGCGATGGATCCTCAGCAACGGCGCCGCCACACTTTCGAAGCCCTGAAGCGAATTTTAATTCGTGAAAGTCAAAGACAGTCGTTGCTAGTAGTTTTTGAGGATCTGCATTGGATCGATAGCGAGACGCAGGCATTTCTGGACAGCCTCGTGGAAAGCGTTCCGATGGCTCGGCTCCTGCTCCTCGTTAACTATCGGCCGGGTTACAGTCATATGTGGGGTGACAGAACCTACTACACCCAAATCCGCATAGAGCCGTTACATTCGGCCGGCACCGAAGAATTGCTACAGCATCTGCTGGGGAATAGTCCCGAACTCACGCCGCTCCAGAAAATATTGATTCAGCGCACAGATGGGAATCCTTTCTTTGCGGAGGAGAGTGTGCGGGCGTTGGTAGAAACCGGGTTTCTTACCGGGACCAAAGGAGCCTATCGACCCGGGCTCAAGGTCGATAACATTAGTATCCCGAGCACCGTGCAAAACGTTGTGGCGGATCGTATCGACCGACTCCCTCGAGAGGAAAAAAGGCTGTTGCAGATGGCAGCGGTCATTGGCGTGATCGTTCCCTTTGGGTTGCTGCGTGCTGCTGCAGAGTTACCGGATGGGGAACTCTACAAGTATCTCGCCCATCTTCAGTCAGCAGAATTTTTATATGAAACGAACCTTTTCCCCGAGGTAGAGTATTCGTTCAAGCATGCGCTTACGACCGAGATTGCCTATGGAGCATTGCTCCACGAGCGTAAGACTCGTCTTCACGAAAAAATTGCAACGGCACTTGAGGCGATGACCGACAACGCTCCGCATGATCAGTTGGAAAAGCTCGCTCATCATACCTTTTGCGGCGAAATTTGGAATAAAGCAGCACTCTATTCCAGAAAAGCTGGCACCAAGGCAATGGGACGATCAGCCTATCGGGAAGCGGTAACGTATTTCGACCGGGCGCTCTCCTCGCTGGATCATGTCCCGAAGAGTCATAATAATTTAGAGCAGGCTCTAGAGCTCCGTCTTGACCTACGCAACGCGTTGTTTCCGATTGAGGAACTTGATCGTCTGCACGAAAACCTTTGCGCAGCGGAAGCGCTGGCAGAATCTCTCGACGACCAACGCCGCCTCGGACGCGTGTGCGCTTATTTAGTACATTACTACACGCTCATGGGTGATCGTGAAAAGGCCGCCCGATCAAGCCAGCGAGGGATGAACATCGCCAATGCTCTCGGAGACTTCGCCATTCAAATCGAGCTGAATTATTACGTAGGTAGGGCGTATTACTATACCGGCGACTACAGCCGCGCCATAGAGTGCCATAAACGCAATACGGACGCGCTCTCCGGCTCAAATCTTCGTGAGTTCTTCGATATGGAGTGTCCCCCCGCCATCTTATGCCGCGTATTTCTCGTAATGTGCCTTTCTGAAACCGGGGAATTTGGAACGGCGATCCAATACGGCCGAGAGGCCGTACGGCTCGCGGAAGAGATGGAACAGGCATTCGGTTCAATTTATGCTGCTAGTGGAGTTGGTCTAGCCTATCTCCGAAAAGGGGAACTCCAAACTGCCATCAAGGTGCTGGAGCGAGGCATGGAGCGTTGCCGGATCGCGGACATCCCAGTGCAATTTCCTTTAGTCGGTTCTCCGTTGGGACTGGCTTACGTCCTATCGGGCCGCATCGATGAAGGTATAAGACTTTTAGAGCAGGCCGTTGGCCAGACCGCGTCAAAAAGAGGCAGCGGCCAAGCTTTCCGGCTCGCATTGCTGAGCGAAGCTTATCTTCACGCGGGGCGGATAGATGATGCCGTTGCTAAAGCTGAACTAGGATTACAGCTTTCCCAAAGCTATCAGGAACGGGGACGGGAAGCATGGATTTTACGGCTCATGGGGGAAATCGACAGAAGGCGGGTTCCTTTGGACGTCGATCGGGCCGACGTGCACTACAAGCGTGCGTTGCGTCAGGCTGGGCAGCTGGGTATGCGTCCGCTGGCAGCCCATTGTCACCTCGCACTTGGTGAGCTATCCGCGCAAAGTGGTCAAATTGATAAAGCATTTCAAGAAATATCGACGGCCGTCGATCTTTATCGCTCAATGGAAATGACCGCCGGGCTACGTAAAGCGGAAGCCGCTCTAGCCCCAATCTCTGGTACCATGTCATTTCCGAGTCGCCTGATCTGACGGAATATTTCTTCCCGCGACATAGAAACGAGATCCACCGTGGTCAATGGTTCCGAGCCCCGCAAAGACGGCGGCTCCGCTGGTCCAACCAACGCGTTCTTACCCTTCAAAAAAACCGATATAGAACAATCGATCTCAGATCGTTTTGAACAACAAGCGACACTATATCCCAGCCAGGTCGCCATCGCCGCCGAGGGAAAATCAATTTCATACTATGATTTAAATCGCATCGCCAACCGGATCGCGTGGGCTCTTCTGCAATCGCGCGGTGAATCTCACGAACGTATTGCATTACTGCTGGAAGCCGGTGACTTGATTCTTGCGGCCATATTGGGAGTCCTGAAAAGTGGGAACGCTTATGTTCCGCTTGATCCATCAGCTCCAAAGATTAGAAATCAGTTCATTCTACAACATGCTCAGGCGGCGCGTATATTGACCAACAGCCGCAATTTTACATTGGCGCAAGAACTTGGTGAGGGAGAAGTTCAGTTGATTAACCTTGATCATCTGAAATCGAATTTCTCCACCAATAATGTTGGCTTAACGATTTCGCCGGAGGCGATCGCATACATTATATATACGTCTGGTTCCACAGGCCAGCCAAAAGGGGTTGTGGAGACGCATCGCAACCTGCTTCACAACGTGATGATGAACACCAATACGCTGCGGATTTGCTCTGAGGACCGCGTGACCCTGCTTCGTTCAATCGGCGCGGGCGGGGCGGCGCGAGACGCCTTATCGGCTCTGCTCAACGGAGCCGCTCTTTGTCCATTCTCTGTGAAGGAAAAAGGGCTGGGAGCGTTAGCCGCGTGGTTAGTGAAAGAGGACATCAGCATATTCACGACGGTCATTACTGTGTTTCGCCATTTAGTTGCTAGCCTCTCTGGAGAGGAGCGGTTCCCGGCATTACGAATGATTTATGCAGGAGGCGAGCAGGTCACGAAGCGAGATGTAGAGCTATACAGACGCTATTTTCCTGATCATTGCCTGTTCGTGAACAGACTAGGCATTACGGAAACAGGAACCGTCGCCTACTTTTTTATCGACAAGAAAACTCGTTTGACCGGCGGAGCAGTGCCGGTGGGTTATCCCGCTGAAGATACGGATATCTTGTTGCTCGATGAGAACGGCAATGAGGTCGGCGCCGATTGTGTCGGAGAGATCACGATCAAAAGCGCATATGTTTCGCCTGGGTATTGGCGAAATCCCGAGGCTACTAATTCCGCATTCCTTCCTGATCCGTCGGGAGGCCAGAGGCGTATCTATCGAACGGGTGACTTGGGGCGGAAGCTGTCCGATGGATGTCTCGTACATCTCGGATGGAAAGATTTTCAGGTAAACATAAGAGGCCATCGGATCGAAGTTCTCGAGGTCGAAACCGAGATACTCAATTATCCCGGGGTGAAAGAAGCCGTTGTGGTGGGGCGGGAGCATTGGTCCGGCGAACTTCGGCTCGTTGCTGCTGTTGTGCCCATTCAAGACGGCAATGTGGGTGCCGATCACCTGCGCAGTTTCCTCAAGAGTCGGCTACCCGATCACATGATTCCTTCCGCATTCATGTTGCTCGACGAATTACCCATGGGCCCCAACGGAAAGGTTGACCGACGCGCGCTGCCACCAACTGATTGGTTGCCAGCCCAGCATGCTACCGCACTTGTTGCCGCGCGCACGGAACTGGAGGAAGTGATTGTCGGGATCTGGGAGGCGACTCTAGGTCTCGACGTCATTGGTATCCATGATAATTTTTTCGATCTAGGTGGACATTCGTTACTTCTCGGTCAGGTCATCTCCAAGATTCAAGCAGCCTTCAAAATTGATGTTCCTTTAGACAGTTTCCTCGAACAGCCCACGGTTGCCGTTTTGGCTGACTCTGTTCGAGCCGCTCTTCGGCTCAACCAAGGCAATATCGCACCGATCACCGTATGCGAACGGTCGGATCGATTGCCGTTGTCCTTTGCTCAGGAGCGACTTTGGTTTTTGCACCAATTAGAGCCAAATAATTTCTCGTATAATTTTCCGACAGCGACGCTCATCGACGGCCAACTTGACGTTGCCGCGATGCAAAGAGCGCTCAATGAGGTGGTTAGGCGCCACGAAGCGCTCCGCACCGTGATTGCCGTTTCAGACGGGCAACCCGCTCAGGTGATCATCCCAAAGCTATCGTTAAAATTGCCGGTCATCGACCTGTCTCATCTGAGGGGGAGTGAAACGGAAGCCGAAGTGTCGCGGCTTATTTCCAAAATCGCCCAAGAACCCTTCGATCTGTCTAATGCTCCTCTCCTTCGAGTTATCTTACTCAAACTAAACGAAAATAGGCACGTATTCGTGACCGTTCATTTTCTAATTGCTGACGGTTGGTCGATAGGTATTCTCTTTAAAGAGATTTCCAGATTTTACGAACAGTATTCGTTGGGTTCGTCATCCCCACTTCCCGAACTCTCCATCCAGTACGCTGATTTTGCCTCGTGGCAGCGGCAACGGTTACAGGGAGAGGCATTGGGGTCGGAGATTTCTCAATGGAAGGAGCTGCTCGGAGACAGGTCGTGGGCGGGGGATTTGCCAACCGACCGTGCGCGGCCGCCACGACAAAGTTATCGTGGCGCGAGACAAACTATCGTGTTGCCGAGACCTTTGACTGTTGCGCTGAAGCGATTGAGCCGGAACGAGTCGGTTACGATGTTTATGATCTTGTTGGCGGCCTTCAAAACACTTCTCTACCGCTATAGCGGCCGAGAGGACATTGTCATTGGCTCACCTATTGCGGGACGAAATCGGGCTGAGGTGGAAAATCTCATCGGTCTCTTTACCAATACCTTGGTTCTGCGCACAGATCTTCGTAGCGATCCAAGTTTCGCAGAACTGCTCAAGCGAGTCCGCGAGAATTGTTTGAAAGCTTACGCTCACCAGGATCTACCGTTTGAAAAGCTAGTGGAAGAGTTGCATCCGAACAGGGATTTGGCTCGCAATCCGCTCTTTCAGGAAATGTTTATTTTTCAGAACACCCCCAACCCAGTTCCCACCATTAGGGGACTGACGACGCATCGTTTAGAAGTCGATGGCGGCACGTCAAAGTTTGATCTGACCCTGTCTCTTTCCGAGCAGAATGAGCAGTTGGTCGGATCCTTTGAATACAGCACCGATCTTTTTAATCGTCCGACAGTCGAGCGAATTGCGAGGCATTTCCTAACCTTGCTCGAAGGCATCGTCGCCGATCCTAATCAACACATTTCGGAATTGGCCATCCTTTCCGCCGTCGAGCAGCATCAGTTAGTCATCGAATGGAATGGAACGGCCGCGGGTTACCCAAAAGACAAGTGCATACATGAACTGTTCGAAGAGCAAGTGGAGAGAACCCCTGATGCGGTCGCAGTAACGTTTGAAGGGCAGCAACTTACGTATCAGGAACTGAACACCCGTGCCAACCGGCTTGCCGCTCAACTAATCATTCTTGATGTTGGCCCGGAGAAACTTGTCGGGATCTGCGTTGAGCGGTCCTTGGAGATGGTTGTGGGATTGATGGGCATTCTCAAAGCCGGCGGGGGGTATGTGCCTTTGGACCCGACGTACCCGCGAAAGCGATTAGCCTTCATATTGGCGGATGCGCATATTTCGGTGGTGGTGACGCAGGAGAAGTTTGTGGAGAGCGGTCTGTTATCAGCGATCAGCCATCAGCCGACCTACGTTTGTTTGGATCGAGATTGGCCATATATCGAGCGCGAAAACGCCCAGAATCGTCAAGCTAAAGTCGAACCTGAAACCCTCGCTTTCGCGATCTACACGTCCGGATCCACGGGGCAGCCGAAGGGTGTTCAAATCTCGCATAGATCGGTCGTCAATTGTTTACACTCGATCGGTCAGCGGCTCGGGTTTACAGATAGGGATGTCTTGGTAGCGGTCACGACGATTTCTTTCGATATCGCGGCGTTGGAACTTGTCCTACCACTACTCGTTGGAGGAAGAGTCGTCGTGGCACGCCGAGCGGAAGCGACCGATGGTAGAGAGTTGGCGCGCCGATTGACAGAGTCTTCGGCGACGGCGATGCAAGGGACGCCTTCGAGTTGGAGAATGTTGATCGAGGCGGGATGGGATGGCACGCCGGGATTCAAGATACTTTGTGGGGGCGAATCACTGTCTAGAGAGCTGGCTGAAGCGCTGCTCACGCGCGGAGAGGTCTGGAACCTTTACGGCCCGACCGAAACTACAATTTGGTCGGCGATTCACAAAGTTACATCTGCCGGAGGACCGGTACCCATCGGCCGTCCGATAGCCAATACCCAGTTATATATTCTGGATTCTCGCTTGCAGCCGATACCCATCGGTGTTCATGGTGAGCTTTACATCGGCGGCGATGGGTTAGCGCGGGGCTACCTGAACCGGCCTGAACTGACAAAAGAGAGTTTTATTCCTCATCCGTTTAGCGACCAGCCTGGTTTACGCCTTTACCGAACTGGAGACCGTGCTCGTTATCTGGCGGACGGGAATATCGAGTTTCTTGGCCGCGTCGATAATCAAGTCAAAATCCGTGGTTATCGAATTGAACTGGGTGAGATTGAATCGGCGCTGAATCAACACCCGGGGGTGCGAGAATCCGCGGTCGTGGTTCGTGATCGTGACTCGTTGGGGGAAAAGGACCTCGTAGGTTATTTTGTTCTGACGCAGGGATCGACACTGTCAGTTGAGGAACTGCGTAGCTTCCTGCGAGGAAAACTGCCCGAGTATATGATTCCATCGGTGTTCATGCCGCTGGGGGAATTGCCGATAACGCCCAACGGGAAGATTGACCGGAATGCTCTACCGCTGCCGGATGGGACAACACATGATCTGATGCATGAGTTCGTCTGGCCACGAAATGAGATTGAAGAGATGGTGGCTCAAGTGTGGAGAGAGGTCCTGAAGCTGAAAACGGTCGGCGTTCACGACAATTTTTTCGAGCTGGGCGGGCATTCGTTAGTGGCGACTCGAGTGATCGCCCGTTTGCGAAACAAATTCGGCATCGACCTATCGCTACGAAAACTGTTTGAGTTGCCGACCGTCGCCACATTTGCGCAATGCATCGACGACCTGCTTCACAATCAGAGCGGCACCGAAACTCCGCCCATTGTACCTGTTCCTCGTGATCGTTTGATCCCCGCGTCGTTCGCGCAGCAACGTTTGTGGTTCCTGCGTCAGCTGGACCCCAACTCAACGGCCTATAATATTTCAGTCGTATTCTCTGTTAGTGGCCCCTTGGATGTTCATGCCCTGGAAGAAGCCCTCAATGCAGTTATTGCGCGCCATGAAATTTTACGGACGACTTTTGAGTTTGTCGACGGATCCCTGGTTCAGAATATTCGACTAGTCGGCGGAATAGTTTCGCCGGTAACGAATCTTGAAGTCCTGCCCGTGGATGCGCGGGAAGGGAAGGCGCGAGAGATCGCGCTGGAAGAAGCGCGCAAACCTTTCGATCTCTGTAACGGCCCGCTTTTGCGTGCGCAGCTATTGCGAGTAGAGGTGGAGAAGCACTATCTGCTTTTGAATGTAGATCATACGATTCTAGACGGCTGGTCAATGGGCATTTTGTTCAAGGAGCTTGGAGTCCTGTATGGGGCTTACGTCAATAGAGAACCGGATCCGCTGGCGCCGCTGGCGGTGCAGTACGCGGACTATGCAGTGTGGCAACGGGACTGTCTCAAAGGCGATGGCTTGGAATCGCAGGTGCAATATTGGACCCGGCGTGTTGCTTCCTATTCCTCGCTGAGTTTCCCCACTGACTATCCACGACCGGCGCTACAGAGCAGTCGGGGGGTTCGTAAAACACTTGGTCTTTCTAGCCAACTCATGGACTCGCTTAAAGAGCTGAGCCGGCACGAAGGCGTAACATTATTCATGACACTTCTCGCCGCCTTCAAGATTTTGCTCTCTCGTTATTCCGGACGAGAAGACGTTGTGGTCGGCTCGACGATTGCAGGCCGCAATCGGCCGGAAACGGAGGGGTTGATCGGCTTCTTCATCAACGCCCTACCTCTACGCACCGATTTGTCCGGTAACCCGAGTTTTTTGGAATTATTGAGACGGATCCGCGAAGTCTGCCTGGGCGCCTACACGCACCAAGAATTGCCTTTCGAAAAGATCGTCGAAGCCATTACCCCGAACCGTGATCTGAGCGGCAATCCCTTCTTTCAAGTGATGTTCAATATGGCCGACGTGTCGGAACGCGTGCTTCAATTGCAGGGCTGTGAAGTAACAAAAGAGTCGTTCTTTGATCCGGAGGCCAAATTCGATATCACGCTGTATGCGCCGGAAAAGGATGGAATCATAGAATTGGCAATCGTTTACAGCGCGGATCTATTTTCCGACCTTCGTATCGCTTTCATGCTCGAGCAGTTCAGCCTTCTTTTATCACAGATTGCTGAGAAGCCTGATGCAAGGATTGGCGAGTTTAGTCTTCTATTGCCATTCACCCGCGCTCTACTCCCAGACCCGAGAGAATCGCTCGATGATACCTGGGAGGGGCCAATCCATGCGTACGTGGTGGATTGGGCGAGTCGCGAACCGGGTCGAATCGCCCTGGTCGATGCCAACGAAACCTGGACGTATTGTGAGCTCGAAACTCGCGGCAACCAAATTGCACACTATCTGATCGCGTTAGGAATTCAGCCGAATGATGTCGTGGCGATCTATGCGCATCGCAGTTCGACTTTGGTTCCAGCGTTGCTGGGTATTTTGAAGGCTGGTGCGGTATTTGCCATCCTAGATCCGACATACCCGCCGGCGCGATTGACCGCCTATTTACGAATTGCGCGACCAAAAGGATGGATCCAAATGGATGGGGCCGGGGAGCTACCCGAAGAGCTCGCGAACTGCTTGGACACGCTTGATCTCACCTGCCGCGTGCAATTACCGGTAGGCAAACAGGCGGTCGCCGACGTTCTGAGCGACCATCTGAAAACCCAAGCGCTCGTATCGGTCAATGCGAACGACCCGGCATATATTGCGTTTACCTCTGGGTCTACCGGTGAACCCAAGGGTGTGCTCAGCCGGCATGGGCCGATCACGCACTTCTTGCCGTGGCAAAAGGAAACGTTCGGCATGGATGAAACCGATCGGTTCTGCCTACTCTCTGGTCTTGCGTACAATCACCTGCACCGAGATATTTTCACATCCCTCCACCTTGGAGCGACACTCTATATTCCGGATCCCCACACAGCACGATCACCGGAAATGTTGGCCGGATGGCTTCGCCAAAATGAGATCACCGTTCTTCATCTTACCCCCGCCCTGGGCCAGCTGTTATTGACTGCCGGTGACAAGACGCTTCCATCCGTGCGCCGTATCTTTTTTGGCGGCGATCTCTTAATCAGGCAGCAAGTATCGAACATCCGCGATCTTGCGCCTTATGCAAAGATAGGCAGTTTTTACGGCGCGACGGAAACACAGCGCGCAGTAGGATATTACGATATTCCGGACGGCGTTCCAGCGGGTGGCGACGAAGATCGGCGCCCTATTCCATTGGGGCGTGGAATAAAGGACGTTCAACTTTTAGTACTCAATTCCAGCGGGCGGTTGGCGGGAGTTGGGGAGCTTGGCGAGTTATACATCCGCAGTCCACATTTGGCTGACGGTTACGTCGGTGACGAAAATCTTACCGTTGAAAGGTTCCTAACCAACCCGTTCACCAATGATCCGAATGATCGGCTGTATCGAACAGGCGAGCTGGGAAGGTATCTGCCAGACGGTAACGTCGAATGGGCGGGACGCAATGACCGATGTGTCAACATCCGTGGTTTCAGGGTTGAGTTGGAGGAAGTTGAATCCGTTCTTAAGCAGCATCCGGTTGTCAAAGCAGCCGCCGTTGTTGTACGGGAATTCGACGACTCCAATCCCGACGATCTAAAGTCCAAAACCCGTACTGAGCCGAGTCGAAGTATCGAAAATCCAAAATCTGATGCGCGTTTGGTCGCCTACGTCGCCGCCCAAGAAGACGGGCCAGAATTCATTGACCTATTACGTTCTTTTGTAAGCAAGTGGCTCCCGGACTACATGGTACCGGCGCACTTCTTGATACTCGACGATCTTCCAGTTAGCCCCAACGGCAAGATTGACTACCAGGCTTTACCGCCGTTGTCGATCCAATCCCTGTCATCGCCGGCCGGATCGTTCGACGCGCCCCAGACTGAAATCGAACAGAAGTTGAGCCAGATCTTCGCGCAAGTGCTCGGGCGCGAGAAGGTCGGTATGAACGAAAACTTCTTCCGCCTCGGCGGCCATTCTTTGCTGGCCGCTCAGGCCGCCGCGCGCATTCGCGCAACGTTTGTTGTGGGGCTCGAACTGCGAACCTTTCTCGAATCGCCGACAATCGCGGCCCTTGCAAATGAGATCGACATTCGACTAAAACACGGAGACGCAACACCAGTCACGGAGGATGCGGATCGGGAGGAGATCGAGCTATAAACGTCGCTGAGTTTCTCTCCTACCTCCAATCTCTAAATATTCGGCTAACAGCTCAGGGGGAACGTTTGCGGGTCAACGCCCCCAAGGGCGTGCTGACAGAACGCCTGCGCGCACAAATTGCCGAGCGTAAGCAGGAATTGCTCGAGTTCCTCCGTGAGTACGACCAATCGTCCGCGTTTAGTATTCCGCCTATCCTACGGCGGTCAACCCGTAACCCCGCACCTTTGTCCTTCGCCCAGGAACGGCTGTGGTTCCTGGAACAGTTAGAGTCGGGCAGCGCCGCTTACAATATCTGCCGCGCTACGCGTCTATCAGGCAAGCTGAACTTTTTCGCGCTGGAATCGAGCCTGAATGAAATCGTGCGTCGCCACGAAGTACTGCGCTCGGTGATCCGTGTTGCCGATGGCCAGCCGATACAAGTCGCCGAGCCACCGTACGAGTTGAAGTTATCCGTTGTCGATCTTCGGGCAGTGTCCGATATCGAGCTTGGAGCCCATATACGAAATCGAATTCAGCAAGAGGCAGAGACGCCTTTTGATTTCGCTGCAGGGAAGTTTCTTCGAGCCGAATTGCTTCGTTTTGGAAACGAGGAGCACATCCTCATCCTCGCGACACATCACATCGTGTCTGACGCCTGGTCGATGGGGATATTGACGCGAGAACTGTGGGCGCTTTATGAAGCGTACGCGAACGATCGACCCCCACCGCTTCAAGATCTGAGCGTCCAATATGCGGATTTCGCAGTTTGGCAGAGAAACTGGCTGCAAGGCGAGGTGCTCGAATCGCAGCTTTCGTATTGGAAGAAGCAGCTCAACGAAATCCCGATTCTCAATCTCCCAACCGACCGGCCTCGGCCGGCGCGACAGAACTTTCGGGGTGCCAGGCATTCGATAGCCTTGGAACAGTCGCTCACGGAAGCCATCAATGATTTAAGCCATCGCGAGGGAGTGACACCGTTCATGACGCTTCTGTCGGGTTTTCAGGTGCTACTCTACCGATACAGCGGACAAGAGGACGTGGTAGTCGGCTCACCGATCGCCAACCGCCGCAGGACTGAGCTCGACTCGTTGATTGGTTTTTTCGTAAACACGTTAGTTCTGCGAGCCGACCTGTCTGGAAACCCGACTTTCAAAGAAGCGCTTGCACGGGTACGTGAAGTTTGCTTCGGCGCCTATGCTCATCAAGACCTGCCGTTTGAAAAATTGGTCGAAGAGCTAAAGCCCGAGCGAGACACGAGCCGGAATCCCTTGTTTCAAGTCATGTTCGTTTTGCAGAACGCAACACGCCCAATCAGCGGAATTCCCGGTCTTCGAATCGAACCGATTGAAATGGCAACGACGCGGTCGCCGTTCGACCTTTCACTCTTTCTCCGCGAGCGCGAGGGAAAGTACATCGGCTACATCGAATACAGCACTGATCTTTTCGATGCGTCTACGATCGAGCGGATGGCTGGCCACTTCCGTACTCTGCTGGAAGGGATCGTTGCCGATCCGGACCGGCGTATCTCGGTCTCGCCCATCTTAACCGAAGCCGAGCGGCATCAGCTGCTCGTTGAGTGGAATGATACGGCCGCGGACTATCCAAAAGACAAGTGCATACATGAGCTGTTCGAGGAGCAAGTCGAGAAAACCCCTGACGCGATTGCAGTGACTTTTAATGGGCGGCAAGTAACCTACCGGGAGCTCAACACACGTGCTAATCAGCTGGCTCACTACCTTCGTGGATTGGGCGTCGGGCCGGAGAAATTGGTCGGAATCTGCGTTGAGCGATCCTTGGAGATGGTGGTTGGGCTGTTGGGCATTCTGAAAGCAGGCGGAGCCTATGTGCCATTGGATCCAGCGTATCCGCGCGAGCGTTTAGAGTTCATGTTGAACGACGCGCAGTGCTCCGTTCTCCTGACTCAGGAGAAGTATCTAAAGAACGGTCAGCTGTCGCTGGTCAACCGTCGGCTTACCTATGTATGCCTTGATCGAGAATGGCCGATCATCGAGCAAAAAGGCGAAGAAAATCCAAAGGGGGACATCAGCTGTAACAATCTTGCCTATGTTATCTACACCTCGGGCTCCACGGGAATGCCCAAGGGGGTCGCAATCGAGCATCGTAACACGGTCAATCTTTTACAATGGGCCAAGACTGTATATGGACCAGATGAACTGGCGGGAGTGTTGGCATCCACGTCGACCTGTTTTGATCTTTCGGTTTATGAGTTGTTCGTCCCGGTCACTTCCGGGGGAACAGTCATTCTTACCGACAATGCTCTTTGCCTGCACGAATTGGCCGCGAAGCATGAAGTCACGCTGGTTAATACCGTGCCGTCCGTCATGGCCGAGATGTTGGAGCTTGGTTCGCTGCCGGAATCGACAACAGTCGTAAATCTCGCGGGCGAGCAGCTCAAAGCGGAGCTCGTTGCACGACTCTACCAAGGGGCCAGTGTCGAAAAAGTTTACGATCTCTACGGGCCTTCCGAGACAACGACTTACTCAACTTTCACACTCCGCACCAAACACGGTCCGACAACGATCGGCCGACCAATCGCCAACACGCATACATACATTCTCGACTGCCATTTGCAGCCGCTACCGATGGGCGTTCGGGGAGAGCTTTACGTCGGCGGAGCTGGCGTGGCGCGGGGCTATCTGAACCGCCCGGAATTGACGGCGGAACGATTTATCTGCAACCCGGTTAGTGATGATCCTGATTCGCGGCTCTACCGAACAGGAGACTTTGCTCGTTACCTTCGTGATGGAAACATTGAGTTTCTAGGCCGTGCAGACAATCAGATCAAAATTCGGGGTTATCGAATTGAGTCGGGTGAGATCGAAGCGGCGCTGAATCAACACCCGGGGGTGAGGGACAGTGTGATCGTGGTTCGTGCTCGTAGCTCGTTGGAGGAAAAGGATCTCATTGGTTATGTGGTTCCGAAAGTACCATCAGGTCTGTCTGTTACTGAGCTACGGCGCTTCCTAAGAGCGAAGCTGCCTGAGTACATGGTTCCCTCAGCCTTTGTCACGTTGGAAGGGTTGGCGTTAACGCCTAACGGCAAGATAGATCAAAAAGCGCTGCCGCTGCCGGACGCTACTAGACCAGAGCTTAAAGAGGCATATGGCGAACCTCGCACACAGGTTGAAGAACTGCTAGCTCAAATCTGGGGTGAGGTCCTGAAGATCGACGCGGTGGGTGTCCATGACAATTTTTTTGAACTCGGAGGGCACTCGCTCCTCGCCATTCAAATTATCTCTCGCGTTCGCCAAGCCTTTGACAAAGACGTGCCGCTGTCGATTTTTTTTGATACACCGACAGTTGCCGGCTTATCAACGACGATCGAGAAAACAATTAGCGGTATAACTCATGATTTGCCACCGATCGTACGTGTGCCCCGTGACGGGCCACTTCCGCTCTCGATGAATCAAAAGCACCTGTGGCGTCTGAATCAAATGATGCCCGGCGGCTATTTCTTGAACATGCCATATGTTTACCAACTCCGTGGAAATCTAAACGTTGGCGCGTTGGAACGCGCGCTCAAGGAGCTCGTCCGGCGGCACGAAGCTTTACGCACGGTTTTTGGCGAGATCGCTGGGGAACCGGTTCAAATAATCAAGAATGGATTAACCATTCAATTGGATGTATGCGATTTCCACGAAACATCCGTTGATGAATCGTCGCAGCGAGTCGCTTCGATGGTCTTGGAAGAAAGAGAGACCTGTTTCGATCTCACTAAGGGACCACTCATGAGAGTTAAAGTTATTCAACTGACCGATAGTAAGTCGTTTCTCTTGCTTACGCTTCATCACATTATTTGTGACCATTGGTCGATCCAAATAATTCAGCGGGAGTTAGCGGCGCTATATGAAAGCTTTATCGGGGGACGATCCCCATCGTTGGCAGAGCCAGGTATTCAACTTACGGATTACGCTGTTTGGGAAAGGCGCCTCTTAGAGGAAGGCCTGTTTACCGCTCAGATGGACTTTTGGAAATTGCAACTTACGCGACCTGCGGCCCCACTTGCGTTTCAACAAACTCGCGCGGAAAAAAAGAACAGAAGATCGCGCGGTTCACTTCAGCCAATTGAATTTGATGTGGGTCTATTTGCGGGTATAAAAGAGCTCGCAAAAAGGGAAAATTGTACTCCATTTATGATAATTGTCGCCGCGTTGAGCATCGTTCTTTATCAGTTAAGCGGTCAACGCGATATTCGAATTGGGACACTGGTAGCTAACCGCCGTTGGAAGAATGTTGAGTTTACAGTTGGATACATCATGAACACCATTGTGCTTTGCCTTCAAGTAGGGCCAAATACTACGTTTGCGCAGCTTTTGAAGACAACCCGGGATATAGTACTGGCTGCATTTGCTCGTCAAGAATTGCCCTTCGAAGAACTAGCGCATGCGTTTGAACTAGAAGGAAACAGTTCACGAAGCAGTCTGTTTCAAGTCCTGTTGAATTATAACGTAGTCGCAATACCATTGGCCCTGACTGGCCTCACTATTGCTCCTTTTGACACAAAGCAAATAAGGATCACCGAAAATATTGAGTTTACAACACTTGAGTTGATGTTGAACTTGACCGAGTCGCCAACGAAGTTGACAGGCACTGTAAATCTTAGAATAGAAAATTTCAAACGGAGTCAGCTTGCATTATTGAATGAATCGCTCATTGGGACGGCTCGGAGCATGGTAGCCGACACCGACCGATTGATTCCCGAAATGCATCAATCAATTCGAGTATGAGCCATACAAGGAGGCCAGTATGCCGGCAGCGGGCAAGACAACAAAAAGGGTCTTTTGGCGAGCCGACGAGCGTTCAGGGTTAGTTCGAAGCGGCGGGGCTGATCAGCCCATAGAAAAATTCGTCTCGGTGCCGTTGGATCCCAAAGCACCCGACAAAGGTAGCTTTGATTTGTATTACTTTATTTATCCACCCCGTATAGGTTCTGGAGACAAATCAGTGCTCTTCTGTTCCGGAGGGCCAGGTCAGATCGTACGTCCAGCATCTCTTGAGACGACACACGCGGATTTTCTCGTCGACAACGGTTACAATGTTGTGCACTTCCATCTTCGCGGCTGCGGGTATAGTCAGATTCCCCCATCCACTGTTTTCGACAAGTATTTACGGACACGGTTTGCGGTGGAGGATATTGATGCTATCCGCCGGGATTTTCTTGGAAAAAACGGAACATGGGATGCGATCATCGGTAGAAGTTACGGCTCCATCTTGGCGCAACAGTACGCCCGTTTTCACACCAAAAGAGTCAGAAAACTGGTACTGATCGCACCTCTGTCGCGGCATATGTTCAAGGCGTCTGCGAGCGTATCTGACACTGAAGCTGCCTTCGCTAGTTTTTCTAGCAACGTACGTGAGATTCAGCGAGAGACCCTCAAGAGGATTTTCGACTCACCGGAGCAAGGATTGCGCGATGAGTTTGGTGATTTAAAAAAGGCGGAACAGCGCCGCATACTGAAGGCGGTGTTTGGAGATCCTACCGATCATACTGACGAAGGGGTATTTGGAAAGGCCGAGGACGCATTTGGCAATGTTCAGTTCCTTGTGGACGCTTACTCTGATCTTCGAAGAAAGGGACTTCTGAAAAAATATAAACTTGACAATTTTAGCCGTAACTTCTTTCGTCAGTTGCGCGACCTTAGATTAGTCGGATCAATGAGAAGCAGGCGAGAATTTGTCGCCCGTCAGATTGAGATTGGCAGAGCGATAAGGGAGGAGGCGGGCACAGAAAAACAGGAGATCGTCAAAGACGACCGTCCGGGTAAGGAGACCATTAATCAACGGGAACGGCACATGCAGGATTCACACAGGGTGTTTTACGCAATGGGGGTGTTCGACGGCATCACCCCGAGATTCCTAAGAGCTAGGGTAAGATCCGGTAATAAGAAAGCCTTGAAGGAAATAGGTGGCAATGCCCATTTCCGCGAGAAAAAAGCGATAAATATATGGCTAAACAAAGTGAGTATTGACAAAAAAACTAAGATTGTCCCGTGGGATCCCGCGAGATTTTCGCACGGAGTACCCACCTTAATTTTAAAGGGTGGTGATGATCCAGTTACCGCTGGGGAACAGGCCGAATATATATTCTCCAATGCACTGACCGGGCCGAGAACCCTGATTTCGTTTCCCGGGGTGGGGCACGATATTTCTTTGCCGGACGGAAAGGAGGAGCAATGCGTACCGATTTTGAGTGGTGTAATCCATGTCCCTCCGTGCCGGATCCCGGCCGAGGACACTAGGATAGTAAAGGGGACCATTACCGGGCGTAGCCTCAATAAAGATCTGCACATCATGCTACGATCCCCGCCGAATCTTCAGTCAGGTTTAAGGGTTCGAGGATACGGCGTTCTCACGCAAGGTATCCCTCGAGATAATGGCCAAAGTGCAGCACAAAGCAATATTTGGCTTTTGATAGAGAATACCAACCCGGGAGCAGCGAAAAAGGTTGACTCTCGCTGGTCAATAAACTGTCCGTTTTTCTTGGGCACTGTCTGGTTTGAACCCATCACGATTCCCGGTAAGACAGCAAAACTAGCCATAGGAAGCATCAATTATGGCGTGAAGAACCCTGAGAATGAACTTCGACCAATACCGGACCCTGGACTGGAAGCCGGTCTCGAGCTGTTTGGATATAAGTTTACTCCCCCAGATAACCTAGAACTATGGCTCGCCAACAACAGTGACAAGAA
>DATBLC010000397.1:0-4033 GCA_036555515.1 Binatia bacterium | reverse complement strand
GTTCGTTCAGGACAAGTTTCGGATTGAGGGGAACAAAAAATGGACCGAGTTTTGATCGACTCTTTGGCTGTTAATCTAAAATCCGCATTCCGCAATTCCAAATTCGCAATTCTAGCCAGCTCTTTGCCCTTTTTGCTTAGCCTAGTGTGCGCTATGCTCTTTGCGCTTAGCTATTCTGCGTCGGCGCAGCAGCCGAAGAAAGTTTTCCGGATAGGGCATCTGACTCCTGGGACCTCTTCCTCTAACGCCGCACGCATCGAGGCATTCCGGCAGGGTCTGCGCGACCTTGGATACGTAGCCGGAACAAACTTCGTCATGGAATCGCGACTTGCAGATGGCAAACTCGATCATCTTCCCGCCCTTGCGGCAGAGCTAGTGCGTCTCAACGTAGAGGTCATCGTGACAGGGGGGTCGGCATCAACCCGCGCCGCCCAGGAAACAACTACTACCATTCCCATTGTCATGACGCAGGATCCTGATCCTATTGGCTCAGGTTTCGTCACCAGTCTGGCGCGACCAGGCGGAAATATTACGGGATTGTCTAACCTTGTTTCGGATCTGAGCGGAAAACGACTGGAGCTTTTGAAGGAGATCGTTCCTAAGATTTCCCGCGTGGCGGTCTTCGGGACTTCGACCACCCCGGGCAACGCACAGCAGTTAAGAGAAACGGAACTCGCCTCATCAGCGCTCGGGTTGAAGATTCAATACCTAGACGTGCTAGGTCCCAAAGATATTCAGACTGCATTCCGAGCCGCAAGCAAGGAGCACGCTAACGCAGTTCTTGTGCTGGCGGGCTCCGTCTTCAATATTAATCGAAAACAGATTGCAGAACTCGCAATAAAGAGCAAGCTCCCGGCGATATACATCAATCCAACATACGTCGAAGACGGAGGGCTTATGAGCTACGGCGCGAGCATTACGGATTTGTACCGCCGCGCCGCTACTTATGTGGATAAAATTCTGAAAGGCCGGAAACCCGCAGACCTTCCCGTGGAGCAGCCCACGAAGTTCGAATTCGTGATCAACTTAAAGACCGCCAAGCAAATTGGTCTGACGATTCCACCAAACGTACTGGCGAGAGCGGACAAGGTCATAAAATGACAGTGAGCAGGAAGCGGAAAGCAGCGAGCAGGAAAAACAAGAGGAGTTAAGCAATGATTAGAAAGTTTAATATCTGCTTGCTGCTGACTGTTCTTCTGTTTACTGTTTGTCCCGCCGAGGCGCAGCAGCCGGTCAAGAAAATTCATCGAATCGGTCTTCTCACATTGCTCGCTAGCCCTGATCCGATCTTGGAGGCCTTCCTGCAAGGCTTACGTGAGCAAGGCTATGTTGAAGGACAGAACATCACGATCGAATATCGATGGGCGGCAGGCAAGGTGGAACGTCTCCCCGAGATGGCGGAGGAGCTAGTCCGCCTGAAGGCGGAAGTCATCGTGGCGAGGGCCACGCCGGAGGTCCAGGCTGCCAAGAACGCGACGGCGACCATCCCAATCGTTATGCTGGGGGTTGCAGATGCGGTGCGGAGCGGATTTGTCGCCAGCCTGGCTCGACCCGGAGGAAATATCACAGGGTTGAGCAACATTATGCCGGAGTTAGCGGGAAAGAGGTTGGAACTGCTGAAAGAAGTTCTTCCCAAGCTCTCACGCGTGGCCTTTTTGGCCTATGGAAAAGATCCCGCATACAAGCTCTTTGTGCAGGAAGCGCAACAGGCAACCGCGAGTTTTGGAATGAAATTTCAGTCATTGGTGATAAAGGCACCTGAGGAAATAAACGGAGCTTTTTCGGCCGTGATCAGAGAGCGGGCCGGGGCTCTTGTCGTTCAGCCACTTTTTACCAGAGGTCTTGGACAGGGCCAGAAGATCGCGGAACTCGCGGTGAAGAACCGTTTGCCAACAGTCTCGGACGGACTCGGCTTTGCGGAGGAAGGTGGCTTGATGTTCTATGGGCCGGATCGGAAAAAGTCGTCCCGCCAGGCCGCCACTTATGTGGACAAGATCCTGAAAGGGCGTAAACCGGCAGACCTGCCAGTCGAACAGCCGACGAAGTTCGAGTTCATCGTGAATCTCAAGACGGCGAAAGCGATTAATTTGACGATTCCGCAGTCTGTGCTGTACCGGGCTGACAGGGTGATTCGGTAGGCGTGAGCCGTGAGGCGAGAGGCAACCAGTAAGAATTTCGGAATGGGGATTGCGGAGTGAGGATAAGAACGATGAAACGAATTTGGATCGGTAGTTTCACTAAACCATATTTAAAACCCGCACTCCGCAATCTCAAATCTGCAATTCCCGCCAGCCCGTTGCTCTTTGCACTTAGCCTACTGTGGGTTCTGATCTTAGGCCTTGGCGCGTCCGCCGAGGCGCAGCAGGTGAAGAAAACTCCTAGCATAGGCTTTCTGTGGGCGAGCCGAGGGCCTTCGCCAGATGCTCGTGCTGGAATCCATCAAGGTCTGCGTAAGCTTGGCTACATCGATGGGCAGAACATCACAATTGAATACCGGTACGCCCAGGGGAAATTTGAACGGTTACCTGTCCTGGCGGCCGAACTGGTTCGCCTAAATGTTGATGTAATCGTCACGGGCGGCTCAACGGCGACCCGTGCCGCCAAGGAAGCGACCCGTACGATCCCTATCGTCATGACCAATGATAACGATCCCGTTGCCAGCGGGTTCGTCGCCAGCCTTGCGCGGCCGGGCGGGAACATCACTGGACTCTCAACCCTTCGCCCGGAGATCAGCGGCAAACGACTGGAGCTTCTAAAGGAGGTGGTTCCTGGGCTGTCCCGCGTCGCCGTCCTCGGGGCTTCAGACAACCCGGGCAATCCCCAAGCGTTGAGCGAGGCGGAGCAAGCCGCGGCAGCATTAAAGATACAGCTTCAATACCTAGACATACGAAGTCCCAAGGATATTGAGCCTGCATTCCAAGAGGCACGTAAAGGACGTGCCGAGGGAGTCCTCGAGCTGGGAGGCCCGCTACTGAACGTTCACCGAAGCGCGCTCGTAAATCTCGCGGCAAAGAGCCGGTTGCCGACGATGTGGGTGAGGCAAAGTTTTGTGGAAGCCGGCGGTCTCATGTGCTACGGGGTCGATCCGGATGATTTGGCCCGCCGGGCTGCCATTTACGTGGACAAGATATTGAAAGGCGCCAAGCCGGCTGACCTCCCAGTGGAGCAACCGACGAAATTTGAGTTCGTCATAAATTTAAAAGCCGCCAAGCAGATCGGATTGACAATTCCACCCAACGTATTGGCGAGAGCGGATAGAGTCATCAGATGACAGTTGGCTGTGAGCAGCGAGCAGTTAGCAGTAAAAACTTGGAGAAAAATCAATGACTAGACCTATTCTTGTCTTTATCTGCCTGCTGCCTACTGTTTTTCTGCCCGCTGGTTTAGGGGCGCAGCAGCCAGCGAAAATTCCGCGGATAGGGTACCTTAATAATTCCTCCCCGTCCTTTTCCGCGACTCGCATCGAGGCGTTCCGCCAAGGCCTGCGTGATCTCGGCTACGTAGAGGGGAAAAACATCACCATTGAGTGGCGACATTCAGAAGGCAAAACGGACCGGCTACCTGCTCTCGCGGCCGAGCTGGTCCGACTCAAGGTCGAGATTATTGTCTCGAGTGCTCCGTCGGCAACCCGCGCTGCCAAGCAAGCAACTTCTACGATTCCGATTGTCATGGGGTTTGACAATGATCCTGTTGGGAACGGGTTCGTCGCCAGTCTGGCGCGACCTAGTGGAAACATTACCGGATTGGCAACCCTTGGTCCTGAGATAAGCGGAAAGCGACTGGAGCTTTTGAAGGAGGTCGTTCCGAGGCTTACCCGCGTAGCCTTCCTCGGGACTTCGACTGTGCCGGGCAACACGCAAAACTTAAAGGAAGCGGAACTGGCCGCCCGCGCGTTCAAGGTAGAGCTTCAGTATCTGGACGTCCTGGCTTTCCATGATATTGCGACTGCCTTCCGAGCCGCAAGGAGGGGGCGAGCTGATGCCCTCCTCGTGCGCGGTGGGCCTGTGTTCAATTCCAATCGACAACACGTTGT
>DATBLC010000396.1:0-20075 GCA_036555515.1 Binatia bacterium | reverse complement strand
CGCTGGTGCCCTGCGGTCCCGTCGAGCACGAGGATCTGAACCACTTGGCATCAGCCCTCTCGCGGAAGGGTGTGTCCGTAACCATCGCCACCGAGCGGCCGGTTCCGCCAGAAGCGTTCAACTCGCGACGCCAACAATATCGGGCGGAAGATTTTCTCGACTGCGCGCGAATCGTACCCGGTGATCGCGTGTTGGCGGTGACCAGCTATGATCTTTACGCTGGCAATCTCCACTTCGTTTTCGGCATCGCGGAATCGTTTGGAAGGTGTGCAGTGATTTCATTATTTCGGCTGCGTGTCGATGTTGATGTAGGAGAATTTCGCCGCCGCGCAGTGAAAGAAGCGGTTCACGAGCTTGGCCACACTTTTGGCCTGTGTCACTGCTCGAACTCGCGCTGTGTCATGTATTTCAGCAACTCTCTGGTAGATACGGACCGGAAAGGAACCGATTGGTGTGAGATGTGTGAAAGACAACTATGCAGCTATCGTGAACAGTTCTCGCTGTTTCAGCACAAGGGAGGTTAAATATGGCTACCGCAGCGCGAAAAGAAGAATTGCCCAGCAAGGAAATCAAACTGCCTGAGCCGCGATTGGACAGCGCCATTTCTTTGGAGACAGCGCTGTGCAAGAGGCGTTCGGTGCGGGAATTTACCGACGCTCCGTTGGAGCTATCGCAGCTCTCGCAACTCGCCTGGGCTGCACAAGGCGTCACGGGTCCCGAAGCCCACCGGACGGCTCCATCCGCAGGAGGGCTCTACGCCCTGGAGGTCTACATGATCGCGGCAAACGTGAATGGACTGCCGGCGGGCATTTATAAATACGATCTCATAGCCCATGCGCTTGTCTCTTTGCTCGAAGGCGATGTCCGTCGGGAACTTTCCCGCGCGGCGCTCGACCAAAGTTCGATTTCACAAGCCGCCGCTATCTTTGGCCTATCGGCGGTCTACGAAAGGATCACTGCGAAGTATGGGGAGCGCGGGATTCGTTACGCTCATATGGAAGCGGGTCATGCAGCGCAGAATTTGCTGCTGCAAGCAGTGGCTCTCGATCTCGGTGCGGTGCTTGTCGGCGCTTTCGACGACGCCAAAGTGAAGCAGGTATTGAGTCTGAGCAAACAGGAAGCGCCGCTTTACTTGATACCGGTGGGCAAACCCTAAGAGACGGCGACTGATTGTTTCTATGGGAGCGGCTATTTACCTGTTGATTCTTCTTTGCTTCGGCATCGGCAACACAGCCTCGGCTGGCACCGTGGCATCTGCCCCCGAGATGGAAGTTTTTGTCCGCCCGGGTTGTCCTTTCTGCGAGGCGGCGAAAGGATATCTTCGGGAACTCGAGCGCCGCCGACCTGGACTTCTTGTGCGCATTCGAGACGTTTTCCAGGACCCCGAAGCGTTACAGGAACTTCTTGAGCTCGCTCATCGATCCGGCATTCGGCCCGTCGGAGTGCCGGCCTTCTATTTACGCGGTCAGCTCATCGTCGGATTTCAGAGCGCCGAGACAACCGGCAAAGTCATTGAGTCTCTATTGGACCAGCCGCGCGCCGAAAACGATGCCGTAGGCCGCCCCTCGGACCTGAGCGCCGTCGAGGTGCCGCTTCTCGGCCCGCTTAACGTGAGGGAGTTGGGGCTTCCGCTGTTCACGATTATCCTCGGTCTTCTGGATGGGTTTAATCCCTGCGCCATGTGGGTGTTGCTGTTTCTTCTCTCCATCCTCGTCAATCTTCACGATCGCAAGAAGATGTTTTTGATCGGCGGAACATTTATCGCGGTGAGTGGCATCGTTTATTTCGCGTTTATGGTGGCATGGTTCAATCTGTTCTTGCTGATTGGCGTTTCGCGAATCACGCAGGTCCTGCTCGGCAGTACTGCGGCGCTCATCGGAGTCCTAAACGTAAAAGATTCTGTTGTTTTGAGGTGGGGACCTTCCGTAGGGATTCCTGAGGCAGCCAAGCCGAGCATCTATTCGCAGGTCCGCCGCGTCTTGCGGGCGGAAAATCCACTAGGCGCCGTCGCTGCCGTTATCGTTCTTGCGGTTCTCGTGAATACCGTAGAACTTTTGTGCACCGCGGGTCTCCCGGCGATCTTCACGCAGGTTCTCACGATGTACTCGTTAGCGAACTGGGCGTACTACGCCTATCTGGTTCTTTATAATCTGGCCTACGTCGCCGATGACAGCCTGATGCTCGCCATAGCCGTGGTGACCTTGAGACGCGAAAAGCTTCAGGAAACGGGCGCGCGCGGGCTTAAATTACTCAGCGGGGTCGTCATGCTGGCGCTTGGGCTCATCTTGATGCTGCGTCCCGAATGGCTTGCGAGATGAATAATGTCATCACATCTGTGAGTGTTCTCATGCTAGGCGTCATCTGTGCGAAAAAGAGCGCTTCTTCGTGCATTGTTAAGAATTGCAACTGTCAAAGCAGCGTCGCGCCGCGCTGTTTCGAAGGCACGTATCTTGCGACTTTCATCTTTGTTTCAAAGGAGGATTACCGTGAACGCTTTATTCTCGACGCTTGCAAAGCTGGCTATCGGAAGGCGCGACGTGTTTATGCCAATGGGGAAGCTTTTTCGTTCCAAGAAAGTTGTCAAATGTCCGGAAACCGGTGAGCCGGCTGAGATTCTAGTTGAAACTTCTCCGGGCTCTCCGTTCAAACCAAAGAAAAAGCGTTTTTCAATCAGAGACTGCAGCTTGTGGCCCAAAAGAAAAGGTTGCACGCAGAGTTGCGAAAAGTAGCTCGCTGTTTTCCTTTTTTTGAGAGGCTCCCGAGGAGATACTACAAGTTTGGTAATACTTGGTGTGGACGATTCCGTCGAATTCCCAAACCCTCAGTACAGCTCGTCATCACATGATGACAAAGAACAGGAGTGGCAATTAACGGCGCCATTACTGCGCAACTTATCGAGCGGCGAAATTTCCCATGATCTACGGCGTTCTATGACCAATGCAGGGTTAAGATGTTGCCAGCGCTCCGCTTTACCCGTGTGCGCAATCGTTTCCCTTCTTGGTTGAGAATATCTTCAAGCCATTTGGCATCGCCTTCAGAGGCATGGTTGATGCGAAAGCGACGAATCTGGGTCGGTATCATGCGCAACGCGAGAAGTTGGCCTGTCGACGGCATGACATCGGCGAAGTACATCAGGCCGAGATCGCCGCGGAAGCTTTCGTAACCGCCGATTCCCTCGTAATCGTTGAGAAAGTCGCCGCAGCCATACAGGATGAGGCGTTCTTTGTAGACCTCGATTGCCTTGACATGGTGCGAGGAGTGGCCGTGCACAATACTCACTCCGGTTTCATCCACCAGGCGGTGCGCAAGCTTCTTCTGGGCGGGGGAAATCTCATAACCCCAATTCCTTCCCCAGTGAATCGAAACGATGACAATATCACGCTCTCGTTTGATTTCGTCGATCTGGCGCGCGAGCGCCCGAATTGGATCCTTGCTCCGGCTTTCGATCACATTGAGTCCGGGCCGGTCCTCTTCAGCCGACCATGCGAGCGGAATGCCGCTCGATGTCGAGCCTACACTAAACACGATCACTCTCATGGCTGCGCCGATGTCCAGGAGCGCTGGCGTCCGCGCATCACCAAGATGACGCCCGGCGCCGGCATGCTTAATTCCGGCTTGGTCGAGTGCATCCAAAGTATCGAGCAATCCTGTGATGCCCCAGTCAAGCATGTGGTTGTTCGCAAGAACGCAGCAGTCAATCCCTGCCGCAGTGAGGCAACCGATGTTCTCCGGAGTCATTCTGTAGTGGACGTCCTTGGTCTCCCAGTAGGTTTCGCTACGGCTTATCGCCGTTTCCAAGTTAATGATCTTGGCTCGCGGCATTTCGCGATGAAACTCATTGAGGCCATCACCCCAAATGTAGCTGAATTCAACCCCTCGACCTATCGGGCCGCTTACCCGCTCAGCAAGCTTTACATAGTCCGTGGCGTTGCCCATGCAAGGCTCGTGCAGTGTTGGATCTCCCGGATACGGCAGGATTTGATCTATCCCTCGGCCCGTCATCACGTCACCGCACAAAAACAGGGTCGCACGATCTTTCATCTTTGCAGCGCCTCGAGATGCCTGACAAAACAAACGTTACGGGCAGGGCCATTTCTCCAATGTTGCGCTCCAGACCATGAAGAATCCGAGCGATTCGCGCATGAGATTGAAGTATCCGTCGCGCAAGTAGCTCAAGAAAGCATCCCGCGAACAACCACTTCTACGGCCTGCTCTGGCGTCAGGCCGTGCGCCATCAAGGTTTCAAGCTGCTTTTGATCGATGCTGCCAATCGCGGCTTCATGAGTGACCTTGGCGAGGGGATGGGTGACCCTGACAATAGGAATCGCTTGGGCCATAGCTTGATCCGTAACGATTTCCATGCAATCGACGTGTCCTCTCGCGCGTGGCGCTTTTCCTTCGGTCACTCCTGTTACTTCGGCTCGCGCATGGCCTTCCAGTGCGACCCTAGTCTTGATCAGGCTCCGTGCGTTTTCTCCTGACAGCACGGTTTCTTCTCTGATCCCTATGTCGTCTTCCGCATGGCCGAACACCCTGGCAGCGAGTTCAGCGACCGCATGAGCGCCAACGTCCACAGAGTAATCGATCCGCAGCTTTCCCACCCGACCCGACGTCAGGGAGAAATCACAGATAAACCGGCCGTGCGGATGAATCCAAACCCTTGCCGTCGGCAGGACTGTCACGCCGCCGAAAGGGCCATGGTAATGCCCCTCGGCGTAGTGAAGTTCGGCGCCTGAATCAATGTCGATTGCGGCGTTCATAATATGTTCCACGTTCTGGGCGCGCGGAAAAAAGCAATGAGCGACAATTTTTGCTGCGCTATTCGGTTCCATTTTTACCTGCAGCTGGATGCATTGCCTGCCTGTTTCATGGATGACTCCGACGCACAGGTGAACCGGGGTCTCGATTCTTGCATGTTGCTTGACTGTAATCTGGGTAGAGAGGCCGTCAGCTTTTCTTTCGCTCCTGATTGCCACACCCGGGATTTCCCGCTGGCTCAGAAGCTCGAGGCCGCTCGCTACTACATGGGCCACGCGGCTGTCCGTGAGGACTGCGGCGTCTGTACCCATACGCTGCAAGACCTCGGAAATCTCACCCAGGTCAGGCATAATGACACTCCTTCCCATCGCAGACCGTACACCGGCGCGACCGGTAGTGTTCGGCAACTTCCACGGGAGTCGCGGTGAGAACGATCTTGCCGCCGCATAACTGCGAGGCACGGTCGGCAATTCGTACTATCTCCTCACGATGAGTGATCAAAAGCGACGAGGCGCCAACATCCTTAAATGAATGAATAACTTCTGCGATCTCGCCTAGAGAAAGCAAATCAATGCCAGAATCAGGCTCGTCCAGAAGTGCCAGTTTGGGCCTTAGGGCGAGCACTGAGGCCAATTCGATTCGCTTTCTTTGTCCTCCGCTTAACGTCTTGTCGATATTTCTTAGAAGGTACTGATCCGGAGCGAGACCGACCTTACGCAGGTAAGTGGCACCGTCGACGGGCTGGCGTCCGAGTGTCAAATAGTTTTCAACCGAGATCCCTTCGAGCCGCGCTGGCTCCTGCCAGCACAGGGTGATACCGAGTCGAGCGCGCTCGTGCAGTTTGAGCGCACTGATGGAGTTGCCTTCGAATATGATCTCACCGCTGGTTGGAGCGTATTCTTCACAACCCAGGATCAAGTAGGCTAGCGAACTTTTGCCGGATCCGTTGGTGCCTATGAGAGCGTGGATTTCCCGAGGTTCGAGCGCGAGGTTAAGCCCGTCGAAAATGGTTTTCCCTCCGATCTGGAAGGAAAGATTCTTAATTTCTAAGAGGTGCATGTGCAGGTGGTGTCCGTTACTATCGCATAATTCATTCGTGCGCCAAGACGTCGCCCAGCGATTCCAGGCGATGAAGCCGCTGAATGGTTTCCGCCAAGAGCGCGGTTAACGACGACACCTGAAGGGGCAGGGGAAACCGTTCAGGCGCCGGCACGCTGTCAGAAACGTAGATTTCTTTGATCGGCAGTTTTGCCAGCCGCTCGACAGCGTTGCCCACAAATAGGCCGTGGCTTGCCACCACCTTTATGCCCGACGCTGAGCAGCCGGCTTCGAGGAGAGCTTTGATCGCCTTCTCCATCGTTCCGCCGGTTGTGATCATGTCATCAACGACAACTATTTCTCTGTCGCGGACATCGCCGATGATACGCTGAACGGTTACCTCGGAGCCACTGACGCGAGTCTTATGAATAATCGCGACCGACAAATCGAGAAGCTTTGCATAACGTTCCGCCATCTTGACGGCGCCAAGGTCTGGGGAGACGACCACAGCGTCTTTGTGTACCGACGGTCGGATGGCGTCGGCTAATATCGAAATGGCGCTCACATGCTCTACCGGGATCGCGAATGCGCTTTCGACGGCGTGACTGTGATAATCCACGACTACGACACGCTGTAGGCCACTGGCTTTGATCAGATCAGCGACCAACCGAGCGCTGACTGGTTCGCGACCGTGAGACCGGCGGTCCTGCCGAGCGTAGCCGAAATAGGGAATTACGGCGGTCAAATGGATCGCTCCCGCGCGGCGGCAAGCATCGGCCAAGAGAAATAACTCGAAAAAGTGCTCATCTACCGGGAGACAGGTCGGTTGAATCAGATAGACGTCGCACCCACGCACGCTTTCTTGGAGTTCAATGTGTAATTCACCGTCCGGAAAACGCTCCAAAATCCGCTGAACAAGCTCCACCCCAAGGTTTCTTGCAACCTGTTCCGCAAGGGCATAGTTCGCAGAACCTGATAAGATCTCAAGGCTCATGATTTCGTGTTTTCGAGCGCGCTCACAATCGATGGACCGGCAAATCCCATATGCTCTGGGCTTCTGCCTGCCTCGACTTCCGATCCCGTTTTCCAATATCGACTCGCCATCTAGTCTCCCTTTTCGTTGCGAAACAGGATTAGCTTGCCAGCCTTTCGGCTGCGAGAGAGCTGCCCGCAGCATCCGGCTCTAAGGCGAGGCCCAATGCTTCATCTACTGTTTTCAAAAACTCAAAGCGAATTCCTTCGCGGGCCAGCGCTGGAACTTCTTCTAAGTCTTTACGATTGAACCCGGGAAGGAGCACGCAGGAAATGCCTGCTCTTTTGGCTGCCAGCACTTTTTCTTTGATCCCACCTATTCCGCTGATGCGAGCGGCGATCTTCGTGAGGAAACCGTCTAAGGAAATTTTCCCGACGAAATTCCAATCGCAGCATCGACATTGCCAGTTTTATCCTCTTGCTGTTAGGCTGCATTCTCGAAGCTTTTCGCTTTGAGGATCGCCTGTAACTCCGGCCGTTCGATAATTTCTTTTTCCAAAAGTAGCTTCGCGAGCTCGTGAAGCGCTTGCCGATGAAACAGGAGAAGCTCTGTGACTTTTGCGTGCGTTTCAGCGAGGAGTTTTTTTACTTCGGTGTCGACCAAGTGGGCAGTTTGCTCGCTATATTCCTTCGAGACATAGGTAGGCACGGGGAGAAACAAGGGGGTGCGCGGACCCTCGAGGGTAACCAAGCCGACCTTTTCGCTCATGCCGAATTGCGTCACCATCGTTCTGGCGATCTCTGTCGCCTTCTGGAGATCGTTCTGCGCGCCTGTGGAAACATCGCCGAAGATTATTTCCTCGGCGACTCGTCCACCCAGTAGCACTTGAATGCGGGCCAACAATTCTGAGCGGGTCATTAGATAACGGTCTTCAGTGGGTAGCTGCTGCGTATAACCAAGCGCTGCGATACCGCGCGGTATGATCGAAATCTTTGCCACTGGGTCCGCGCCTGGGACGAGCTCGGCAACGATGGCGTGGCCTGACTCATGATAAGCCACGGTCTGTTTTTCCTTTGGGTTCATGACCCGACTCTTTTTCTGTAAGCCTGCAACCACCCGCGCAATCGCTTCGTCGAAATCCGACATATCCACCGCATCCTTGTCTTCACGGGCCGCTAAGAGGGCCGCTTCATTAACAATGTTGGCGAGATCGGCGCCGACAAATCCTGGGGTTTTTGCTGCGATCACGCTGAGGTCTACAGAAGGAGAAAGTTTCACTTTTTTCGCGTGAAGCCGGAGGATTTTCTCGCGCCCTTTTAGGTCGGGCCGGTCCACCAGCACCTGCCGGTCGAAGCGCCCGGGCCGTAAGAGGGCGGGATCCAAGATCTCCGGCCGATTGGTCGCGGCCATAATAATGACCCCCTGGTTGGGCTCGAAGCCGTCCATCTCCGCCAGAAGCTGGTTGAGCGTCTGTTCGCGCTCGTCGTGGCTGGTAAGGATATTCATCCCCCTGGCTTTGCCGAGCGCGTCGAGCTCATCGATGAAAATAATGCTGGGAGCCTGTTTGACCGCCTGGGTAAAAAGATCTCGCACCCGAGCAGCGCCAACGCCTACGAACATTTCTACGAAGTCCGATCCAGAGATGCTGAAGAAGGGAACTCCGGCTTCGCCAGCCACCGCCCTTGCCAACAATGTTTTGCCGGTACCCGGAGGCCCCAGAAGCAACACACCCTTGGGGATGTGACCGCCAAGTCTCTGATACTTGCCGGGATTCTTTAGAAACTCGACAACTTCAACGAGCTCCTCCTTGGCTTCATCAATCCCTTCAACATCCGCAAAGGTAACACCGGTTGTTTTCTCGAGATAGACTTTGGCTTTACTTTTGCCGATTTGCATCAGGCCACCTCCGCCTCCTACCTTGGTGATCAGATAACTCCATAGGAGAAAGAAAATCACTACAGGAACGATCCAAGAGAGAATAGTGGGCAGCCAGTCGCTGGTCACCTCGCCGCGGAAGGCAATTCCCGCCGCTTCCAATTCCTCAGTTAGCCCAGGATCTTCGACTCTAACGGTAGCGAACAAAAGAGCGCTCTTCGGATCGTGTTTTGATTGTTTCAGCTTTTCTTCCGATAGGACCTGTTGTATCCCTTCGGGTTTGATGTTGCCGCGGATAGATTCCTTCTCGACCACGACATCGGTAACAAGCCCCTGTTTAACCAGCGATTTGAACTGACTGTAGGTTATTACCTCTGGGTGTGGACGCAAGATATAGGTCTGCATCGCGAAAATAAGCAGGAGGCTTACTAAGAAGTACCAAATCGAAAATTGTTGTTGTTTGTTTCCCACTTTTCTCGCTCTAGCTATTTGCCCTCGTTTTAACGGGACAACGCTGGTCAAACGTTATGCGGCTGCAACGACCTCGATTACTTGTGACGCCGGGCTGGTGATTTGATAGAGCTCGCGCTTGGAAGATTGATCCAAGAGCCCCGACACCTCTCTTGCCCATTGTTGAAACCCACTGGTTTCAGTAACCTTCTTGATCTGCGACACGAGACTTTCCGCATCCTCGACTTCGTGTTCGAAAATCAGATCCGCAGCGCCCAAGGAGCCATAGTGAGTGCGCATCACTCTTGGTCTCAATCCTCCCGCCTTCTTCACCCAGCCGACAAGCGTCATCAACTGCGCTTCGACCTCCTGAGTTCTGTCGTGCCGCGCATAGAATGTGAGCCTTGATAGGTACATGGTTCGATCCCTCGTTACTGGCGAAGACTTTTGACTACCAACGAAATTTTTCGCCGGTGAGTTTTTTCCTGTAGCTTTACTTAAAGGAACTTGCGCAAATGCGATGCCAAGGCAAATTGATCCTGGAACGTAGGAAACCCAACGGATTCCATCGGCAAGCCATTTCCTATTCTCATCTGCGCGAAGCGAGAGGCGCTTTATTTCGCAGATAAGAGGTTCTTATTTGCGCTTGCGGTCGGCACATTGCTTGCTCACGAACGATTGAGAGCAGTCGTCGGTTTGTGGAGGATTACGAACATGTTCGGGCTTGATAGCACGGACCGAGGTTCAAAGTTTGAGGCAAGCTATCTCAAGCTGTTTCATTCTGGAGAACTGAATAAACGGGTGCACGAAGCTCGCCGGCGCTTGGCGAACTGTGACCTCTGCGCGCGTTATTGCCATGTGAATCGCTTGGTTACGATTGAAGGAGCAGTTTGCCGGATCGGCGAGCGCGCCGTGCTCCACAGCTTCGGAGCACATCATGGCGAAGAAGATGTCCTAAGAGGGTGGAACGGCTCGGGAACAATGTTTTTCAGTTGGTGCAATTTACGCTGCGTCTTTTGCCAAAACTGGGAAATCAGCCAAAAGGGAATCGGCAGGGCCGTGGAGCCGAATGAAATCGCCTCGATGATGCTTGAGCTTCAAGAACAGGGCTGTCACAACATCAACTTCGTGAGCCCGAGCCACGTGGTCGCGCAGGTCCTTGCCGCAGTCAACATCGCCGCCGATAAGGGTCTCTGCCTGCCGCTGGTCTATAACACCGGCGGGTACGATAGTCCGGAAGCTTTAGCGCTGCTCGACGGCATCATCGATATCTACATGCCCGATATGAAATATGGCGACTCGTCGATCGCCCGCAACTATTCTAAAGTGAGAAACTACGTCGAAATAAACCAGGCGGCGGTGAAGGAAATGCACCGCCAGGTCGGCGACCTGGTCTTAGATGAAAAAGGCCTGGCCCGGCGCGGCTTGCTCGTGCGCCACTTGGTCCTGCCGGAGAATCTTGCGGGTACCGAAAAGGTACTCGATTTTATTGCCCATGAAATTTCCCGCGATACATATCTCAACCTAATGGATCAATACCGTCCCTGTTACCGAGCCGATGAGTATCCACCGCTGAATCGGCCGATCACCACGGAAGAGTATCGTGCGGCGGTAGCACTGGCCAAACATTATGGGTTGCAGCGTCTCGACCGGCGATGATGTGTTCGGACATAATTCAGTTGGGGAGGGGGATTTCCTCGGGTTCAAAATGGGCGCCCCTTTGGTCCGTTGCAGCGGGCCGTGCGACGCGCTCTACGATGATTTTGACTTTCGCGATCAGTCAGAGGCGATTACCAACGACGGCTCCTGTCAAAAGTGAAAACTCTTGCGAGCTATTCTTTTTAAGAATGCGAATCACTCGGCTTTTTCTTGGTGGAATCCGTAACAAATCCTGCTTGCACTGACATGGCACATATCTTGCCACTTAATTTCTATCAACTTTAAAAGGAGGTTATCCCATGAAAGCACGTGAGGTTATGAATAGTCGTGTTACCGCCGCCACACCGAGAGCCATAGGCCGCGATCTCGCTTTACAGTTGCTATCGGGCATGTACAGTGGACTCCCGGTAGTCGATGCCAAAGGCAAAATTCTGGGAGTTGTAACGGAGTTTGATTTGTTGCGGGCGATTCACGAAGGTAGAGACCTGCAGACGGTCAAGGCTGAGGAGATCATGAGCAAGCAAGTGGTGTGCGCTCAAGAGGAGGAGGATATCGATGCGGTCATCGCCAAAATGACAGAACAAAATATTATCCGTCTGCCAGTAGTACGCGATGACGGAAAACTTGTCGGTGTGATCGCTCGCGCCGATATTCTCAGCAGCATGATCGAACCGGAGTTCGTGACAATTTTCGGTGATTGAAAGGTCTCCGCTGACGTTCTTGACGATGGCTGTTGGTTTGGTAGCCGGCGGTTGCGGCTCAAACAGCCTGATCCAAGGAGGGAGATGATATGGGAACGTTTGTCATGCTAACCAAGCTTTCACCCGAGGCGCTCACAAAACCCGACGCGGTAACCACCCTGAACAAACAGGTCGAGGAACGCATCAAGAAAGAATGCCCGGGCGTTAAGTGGCTCGCCAACTATGCGGTTCTGGGTCCTTGCGACTATCTCGACATCTTTGAAGCGCCGGATACCGATACGGCCACTAAAGTGGCGCTCTTGGTGCGCTCTTTCGGTCACGGCACGACGGAAACCTGGGTGGCGACCCAGTGGGATCGTTTCACGAGCTTGGCGACGAGTTTGAAAAGCTAGCGGCACGTCGTGCTTGAGATTGATGGCTCGCGCTACTCGGGCAGCGGCACCATAGTGCGTCAGGCGGTAGCGTTCGCGGCGCTGACCGGAACCGCGATCCATCTCTTCAATGTTCGCGTCAAACGGCCCAAGCCCGGACTGCGCCGCCAGCACGCCCAGGCTGTCGAAGCCATTCGGCAACTTGTCAATGGGACGACCGAAGGCGCGCTCGCTGGAGCGGGGGAGTTTGTCTTTCGTCCGGGCAAGCCAACGACAACCCGGAATTTTTTATGGGACATCGGATCCGCCGGATCAACCACGGCATTGGCGCTGGCGGTGTTGCCGGTGCTGGCGTTTGGTTCGATTCCCGTAGCGATCGAGTTGCGCGGTGGCCTTTTTCAAGACTTTGCCCCTTCGTTTTATCATCTCGAGCATGTGCTGCTGCCGCTGCTCCATCGGATGGGTGTCGAATCGAGCGCGCGCATGGAACGGCCCGGCTATGTGCCGAGCGGCCAGGGGATTTGGCATCTCACTGCGACGCCAACCCGAAGCACTCTCCAACCCCTGCTCTTGGAAACCCCCGGCGCGATTGAAAAAATCTGGGGTATTGCGCTTTCTTCGCGACTGAAAGCGCAGTCCGTCAGTAACCGCATGGCGGAAGCGGCAAAACTCGCCCTGGGCGCCGCCGGCTACCATGCCGATATTCAGGTGCTCTACGATGACAGCGCGCTGCAGCCGGGAGCCGGCCTGGCTGTCTTTGCTGACCTCAGCAGCGGCGCGCGCATTGGCTCGGACCGAGCGGGCGCACCGCGAAGGCGCTCGGAAGCGATCGGCAAATACGTGGCGCGCCAGTTGATCGAGGATTTAAAAACCGGTGCGACCCTTGATCGCCATGCCAGCGACCAGATCATTCCGCTGGCGGCGCTTGCGGTCGGCGAAAGCAGGTTCCGCATCCCGCGCGTTTCAGAGCATATCGAGAGCAGCGCGTGGTTGAGCCGCGAGTTTCTAGGCGCTGATGTCAGAGCTGATGAACACGACCTTGTTGTCAAAGGCGTTGGTTTCCAAAGGCGAGCGACTTAGAAAGTGACTAAGAGCTTTTCGGTGCGTCCCCAGCCGTTTCGAACACAGCTCAAGTCCGTGGGGTCCTCCGGTAGCTGAAAGACACCCTGGTCTCGATAAAATCGCGAAAATGGAAATGCGCCGTACGTGTTTCGTTCTGACTATGAATTTTTCCGTTTGTTGGAAGGACCGAGATTGGCAAAGACCTACTTGTCTTATTGGCATTGAATATGCAATGAGTTAAGAGTGCCTGTTGGAAAATTCACCAAAAAAGGAGTAAGGCCATTATAATTCCACTACAAATTACCTTCAGAAACATGGCGCCATCTGAGGTGATCGAAGCCCATGTCCGCGAGGCGGCACAAAAGCTAGACTCCTTCTATGATGATATCATGCGCTGCCGAGTGCTGGTGGAGACGCCGCATCAGCACCACCGCAAGGGCAAGCAGTATCATGTACGCATTGATCTAACGGTTCCGGGCGGCGAGTTTGTCATCAAACGTGCGCCGAGGCATATCACCGACAGCCCGACACGTTATCGAAAAGTGCCAGAGGATGTGGAACTAGAAGAGAGCCGCGAACTGAGCAAGTACGCCGCGCACGATGACATCCAACTTGCAATCCGCGACGCTTTTGACGCGGCGCGCCGAAAATTACAGGATTATGCTCGCCGTCGACGTGGGGTTCTGAAGGTCCATGAGGGCTCGCCGCACGCCCGCGTCAGCAAACTCTTCCCCGATGACGATTTTGGTTTCCTTGAAACCCCCGACGGTCGGGAGATCTATTTTCATGCAAACAGCGTGTTAGATTCTGGCTTCAGCGATCTCAAAATCGGCACGGAGGTGCACTTTGCCGAGGAGCCGGGCGAAAAAGGCCCTCAGGCCACCACGGTAAAGCCCGTCACACACCATGGTCGATGAAGATGGCGTTGGTAGATTTTACTTCCCCGTGACGTGCCAAATCGTCGATGACGCCGCGTTTGTGCGGAGCGGTTAATCTACCAGAAAGAGTTTTTCAGAAAGGCCGATTGGACACCGTTGAGATTGCGCATGCTTTTCTTAATAGTGAAAATTTTGCAATTATTTTCGAAAGGATGGGAATAGTCGTGCCAAAAAAACGCCTGGCTGAATCGATTACAGAAATGCGCACTTGGTCGGATTGTTCCTAAATTTCGTAGAGGTAATATTTATGGCACGTGTCACGGTGGAGGATTGTCTCGAGAAAATTCCCAGTCGATTCGAACTCGTTATCCTCGCTTCGAAAAGAGCAAAACAACTCTTCAAGGGCGCAAAACCACTTCTTAAAACCGACAACCGGGAAATCGTAACCGCGCTGCGCGAGATAGCAGCAGGCAAGGTGCGCCCGATTCTGCAAGTATAGAACATTCTACTTTCTAATGTCTTGAAAAACGCTCTTCTATCTCCCTGGCATTGCTCTTGCCTCAGCGACTCCTTTTCGGAGGGAAGATCCTTTTGCTGAGTTCTGGAGAAGATTTTTCGGCGAAACTTACCCGCCGGATTGGCCAAACCACACTAAGGACTCGAAACGCCGCCATCCTAACCTGGTTTATTCCTAGCAGGTTGCCGAAAAACACCTCGTTCCCCAGAGACCGTCCTGAGTTAATCGAAGGAACGAACGGAGTGTTGCTTGATTTGGATTGATAGAATTTCCGTTCGTGCTGAGCCCATCGACGCGTCCCTAAGAGTTCTTCAGCGGCCTGCCAGTGATTCTGACCCAGACGAAAAAATACAAGTCAGTGCGGTTTAGCGGTCTTAAACCGCCACAACCGAATTTTCACTGCCGTAAACGTTAGGCGCATACTTTTCGGCCTGGGGGTCGTTTTCCCAGGTAATACCGTCGAGAAGATAGCGAAACTGATAATCGCAGTCAGGCCTGAGGTAAACGGTGGCAGTGAAGGTTCCGTTCTTGCGCCGTTTCATCGGTGTAATGCTTCGATTCCAATCGTTAAAATCGCCAACCAGGTGTACAGTGTTGGCGCAGGCGGCAAGCTGCTTGGGAACACTAAAGGTAATCTTACAAAACGGTTTTGTTTTAAAATATTGTTTCTTAAGACTCATGAGCGTTTCCCCCGGCGCAGCTTGCGAGCAATTGACGTACCAGAGCTTTTGTACCGTGAGCTGGCGCGCGATATTCGACAGGATTCGCCGTCTGTTCTGGAAATAGGCGTGGGGAGACTGGCCATGAATAGCAGGGGGCTTGCACAAAACATGGGCTCAATCTGCCCAATTAGACATCAGTCCGTCTATGGTGATCTTGCGTAAGGAGAAAAACATCAATTAAATTGGTTTCGACACAGATAGCGCGTGCTATAGATGAGCGGTGGGGCATTACATAAAGGGTCGGCATTTTTGCTCCAGTTTATTCGCCGACAAGCAATGGGAGATCAAACTGACGAAACCTAGAGGAGGGACAGTGATGTACAACCGGATATTGGTACCTCTGGATGGATCGAAGTTATCGGCGGAAATCGTTCCTTACGTTCGCTGGCTCGCGCGCGCGCTGAATGCGCCGGTGGAACTCCTTCACGTGAACGCCGCCGCTCATCTGGTGTCCGACTCGTGGCCGATACAGGGAAGCGACTATTTGCATAATGTCGCAGCGTCTCTTGCTGGAATTGTAAACGTTAAGTGCACGCTCCGGACGGGAATCCCGGCAGATGTGATTATCGATCTTGCAAGTGCCGAGCCGCGGACCCTGATTGCCATGGCTACCCATGGTTATTCCGGGACCAAGCGATGGTTGCTCGGCAGCGTTGCCGAAAAAGTCTTGCATGCGCTAGCGGGCGACCTGTTGCTCGTGCGGCCCGAGGAAACGGATGGGAGCGGCGATGTTCAGCTGAAAACGATTCTCGCGCCGTTGGACGGTTCCGAGTTGGCTGAAAAAGCGCTGCCAACCGTGTCGGAACTGGCCAAACGGTTGGGTCTCGAAGTTCTGTTGGTGCATGTCACAAAACGCGTCTATGCCGGAGCACCGGAAGGAATCCTGCCGGTATTTGGCGCTCACCCCAACTTGCAAGAGCTGTGGGAGCAAGAGAAGGCGGAGGCAAGCAAGTATTTGACCATAAAAATAGAGGAGCTGCGCGGCAAGGGCATAGCCAGTGTATCTCCGGCCTTAATTGACGGTGGTGTCGACGGCGCCGCGGCGGAGATTATTGACCTCGCCGAAAGAATTTCGGGAAGTCTCATCATCATCACCAGCCATGGTCGATCCGGCATTGGAAGATGGCTTATCGGCAGCGTCACGGAGCGGGTGGTGCGCCACTCGAGAGGCCCTGTGTTGGTAATTCGACCGCAAACGTAGCATCGGTAACTTACTAATGAGTTCGTTATTTAGAGACTATGTCGCGAGTGTGCGACCGAGAGGCGAGCCCTTCCGATCGCGGTCAATGGGTCTCTGCCTTGCCGGCCACCACCCCGTCCTCTCCATAGGTGGAAATGCCCGCCGGCAGGGCCTGAAAACAACCTTTGAGCTCCTGTGCCCGCGCTGTCCAGGTCTCACCCCTCGGTCGCTGTTTGGTTACTCAATTGTGGACTCCTTAATAACTCGGCAATGGATGTGAGTAATTCCGCGTCGGCGCCGGAGGCATCCGAGCGCGACTATCAGCGCGCCATCAACGCATGGGCGATGTATGATTGGGCGAACTCCGCGTTTGCCGTGATCATTCTCACAGCGGTGTTTCCGGTCTACTACCGCGCCCTCGTGGCAAATGCCGGCCGTGCGCCCGAAGACGCGACGGCGTACTGGGCCTACACGACTTCGCTGTCTCTCTTGGCGATCGCTCTGATCGGTCCAGTGCTCGGCGCGATCGCCGATATCGTGGCAGGCAAAAAGCGCTTTCTTGGCATCGCTCTGTTTCTTGGTGTGCTCGGTTCGGCGAGCCTCGCGTTTCTCGGCGAAGGCATGTTTTTGTTCGCTTCTCTCTTGTTTGCGATCGGCAATTTCGGATTCACCGGCGGAAACATCTTTTACGAATCCTTGTTGCCGCACCTGGCGCGGCCGGCCGATGTGGACCGGGTTTCGGCGCGCGGATATGCGTTCGGTTATCTCGGTGGCGGATTGCTTCTGGCCGTCAACGTTCTATGGCTCGTCCGGCCGGATTGGTTTTGGCTGCCGGATAGAGATTTTGCCCTGCGCGCATGTTTTCTGAGCGTGGCGGC
The DNA here is from genome assembly GCA_036555515.1 of Binatia bacterium. Classification (GTDB taxonomy): domain Bacteria; phylum Desulfobacterota; class Binatia; order UBA9968; family UBA9968; genus DATACQ01. The sequence continues at coordinate 3,013 of DATBLC010000396.1, read as the reverse complement.
GTGGTGGACTGTTTTCGCTCTGCCGTTGTTCCGCAATGTTGCCGAGCCCGGCAGCGCCGAGCAGCAAAACCTTTCCATCCGTGTGGTGGCGCATGGCTTGCGCCGGTTGGCGGCCACACTGGGGCAGATTCGCCGCTACCGGCAGTTGGTGCTTTTTCTCGTGGCATTTTGGCTCTACAACGATGGCATCAGCACGATCATCAAACTCGCCGCCGCCTACGGCGATGAAATCGGCATTCGTCACAACGACATGCTGATCGCGCTGATCCTCACCCAATTCATCGGCTTTCCATGTTCGATCGGCTTTGCGAGGCTGGCGCACTACCTGGGGGCCAAGCGTTCGATTCTTGTCGGCCTCGCCGCCTACACGCTCATTTCGATCGCCGGCTTCTTTATCCGAAGTGCGTGGCATTTTTACGTCCTGGCGATTGTCGTTGGCATGGTCCAGGGCGGGACGCAGGCGTTGAGCCGCTCGTTGTTCACTACGATGGTTCCCAAGACGAGCAGTAGCGAGTTCTTTGGGTTTTTCAGTACGGGCGAAAAAATGGCGGGGATCATCGGGCCGGCTATTTTTGGCCTCGTTGGCCAGCTCGCCGGCAGTAGCCGTTGGGGAATAGTTTCAGTGGTTTTCTTGTTTGTCTCCGGCGCTCTATTACTGTGGCGGGTCGATGAAGAGGAAGGCCGGCGCGTCGCCGAAACGATCGAAGCCTCAGTTTATGTGAAATTCCCAAGCCAATAGAATTATAGCGAGAACGCCTAATCGGATTTGTCATAATTGATAAGAACGCCGTCACGAATTCGCGAGGATGAAACGGCTCGAAAGAAAGACTAGCGCTAACGACGCGGCTACCAAAGCAATGGTTGGGTGGGCGCCCAAGTCCACGGGAGGCATGGCGTTTGCTCATTCGTCGTTTTATATCGTGGAGGTGCGAAATGGCAAAAGTGATCGGTATAGATTTGGGAACTTCGAATTCGGCCGCTGCCGTTATGGCCGAGGGGAGACCGGTCATCATCCCTTCGGCAGAGGGCGCGGGAGTCGCCTCGGGGAAGGCGTTTCCTTCTTATGTGGCTTTGACAAAAGACGGCCAGCGTCTGGTCGGCGAACCGGCAAGACGCCAGGCGGCGATCAATCCTGAAGGCACCATCCAGGCGGCTAAACGAAGGATGGGCACGGATTTTAAATACAAAGTCTTTGGTAAAGAATACACACCGCAGCAAATCTCCGCTTTTATACTGCAAAAGATCAAACAGGACGCCGAGGCCTATCTCGGCGAAAACGTCGAAGAAGCGGTTATTACCTGTCCCGCCTATTTCGATGACAACCAGCGGACGGCCACCAAGGACGCCGGAGAAATCGCTGGCCTTAGGGTCTTACGGATCATCAACGAACCAACCGCCGCCTGCCTTGCCTACGGCTTGGAGAAAGCAGGCAGGGAACTCAAAATCCTGGTGTTCGATTTTGGCGGCGGCACCCTCGACGTGACCATCATGGAAATGTGGAAAGAGGGCGGTTTTAGGGTCGTCGCGACCAGCGGTGACACCCAGTTGGGTGGTACCGATATGGACCGCGTGCTCATCGACTATATCGCCAAGGAGTTTAAGCGCGAGACCGGCATCGATTTAACAGGTGACAGGATGGCTATCCAGCGCCTGCGCGAAGCGGCGGAAAAAGCCAAGGTGGAGCTTTCCAGCACCCTCACCACGGATGTCAATTTACCTTTTATAACTGCCGATGCCACCGGTCCAAAGCATCTAACCATGTCGATTAACCGGGCAAAGCTCGAGGAATTGGTCGGCCCGACCATTGCGAGGTGTCGTGGCCCTCTCGAACAAGCGCTGAAAGACGCCCAAGATGCATTCGCCAAAGAAGGCGCGAGCTTCACTAGCAATGATATCGACAAAATCATCATGGTCGGCGGGCCGACGCGGATGCCGATAACGCAGAAATTCGTTGAGGACTATTTCGGCAAGAAAATCGAGCGTGGCATTGATCCGATGGACTGTGTCGCCATGGGCGCGGCAATTCAGGCGGCGATTATCAAAGGCGAAGTCAAAGATGTCTTGTTGCTGGATGTGACGCCGCTGTCTTTAGGCATCGAAACTCTCGGCGGGGTGAACACCACGTTGATCGAAAGAAACACCACCGTACCGACCAAAAAAAGCCAGATTTTCTCGACCGCCGCCGATAACCAGACGGCGGTGACGATTCGGGTCTTACAAGGAGAGCGGCCGATGGCCAACGACAACGTGGAGTTGGGTAGGTTTGATTTGGTCGGCATACCCTTAGCGCCCCGTGGTGTCCCGCAGATCGAAGTGTCGTTTGATATCGATGCCAACGGCATCGTCCATGTTTCGGCCAAGGATCTGGGTACCGGTAAAGAGCAATCCATCCGTATCACGGCGCCAAAGAAGCTCGGTAAAGAAGAAATTGACCGCATGGTTCGAGAGGCTGAGAAGTTTGCCGCCCAAGATGCCAAGAGGAAAGAAGAGGTAGAAATCACCAATCACGCCGACAGCTTGATTTACGCGACCGAAAAATCGCTGCGGGATTACGGCGACAAGATCAGCCAAAAGGAACGCGGAGATATTGAGAGCGGAATCAATGATTTGAAACAGGCGATTAAGGACAAGAATATCGACCGGATCAAATCAAAAATGGAAGAGCTGACTAAAACTTCACACAAACTTGCGGAGGAGATTTATAAACAGGCATCGCAAAGACAAGAAACCGTAAAGCCCAAAGCAGGCGAAGGGCCGAAGGAAAAAGTTGTTGACGCCGAGTATGAGGAGGCCGAAAGCGGGAGCTAGGTTTAGTCAAAGATATTAAGGAGTCCACAATTGAGTAAGCAAACAGCGACCGAGGGGTGAGACGTGGAGAGCGCGGGCACAGGAGCGCAAAGGTTGTTTTCAGGCCGTGCCGGCGGGCATTTCCACCTATGGAGAGGACGGGGTGGTGGCCGGCAAGGCAGAGAACCATTGACCGCGATCGGAAGGGCTCGCCTCTCGGTCGCAC
>DATBLC010000395.1:0-5663 GCA_036555515.1 Binatia bacterium | reverse complement strand
CCCCGAGCGTGATCGATTGACCGGACCGTTTTAGTTATTGTACAGTTGATTGTACAGGCGCAGGGGGCGCCAAATATAATGAAACAGTTGTCGTTATCCGAAGCGCGCGCGAAGCTAAGTACCTTGGTGGCCGAAATCGATAAGGGGAAGGGGCCCATCGCGATTGCTCAGCGGTCGAAGGTCAAGGCGGTGCTCGTGGATCCGGAGTGGCACGGGAGGGTGGAGGAAGAACTCGCCCAGTATCGAAGGCACGCAAGGCGATCGCCGTTAAAGCTGCGGGGCAGCATGACTGTGACCGGAAACCTGGACCGAGCCCTGGAGGATCTCAAGAAAGAAAGGGAGCAATCCCTCGAACGCCTCATTGCCGGGCTCAAGTGATTTACGTCACCGATACGCATCCGCTGGTTTTCTGGTCATCGAACCGCAAACGGCGGCTGGGAAGACGGGCACGGCGAATCTTGCAGGAAACCGAACAGGGCAAGCACTCCACCATCGTGCCGATTGTCGTTCTCGAGGAAATCAACCGGCTGGTGGAAAAGAAGCTTGTGCGCCTGGACGTGCCGTTTCGTCGCTGGGCCGAAGAGCTCGAACGTTCTCCAAACTTTCAAGTCCAGGCCTATACGTTGGAAGTATTACTCGAATCGGTATCGCTGGGCGCGGTTCTTGACCCGGCCGACAGAGCCATCGTCGCAACCGCCCGCCACCTCCGCTGTCCGCTGATCACCGCCGACGAAATCATTCAGGATGGGGATTGGGTCGATACGGTTTGGGAATGACGCCAGGCGGAAGACGCCAATAGTCAATACGAAAGCCTGGCCCTCCCCCAGGGGTAACCGCTTCGGGCATCATTGCGGGCCGGCCCACGCCGTTACGCAGAGGAAGAGGAAACAAACGCCAAGGCGTCTCAAATTCTAAGAGCTCTCAGCGCCCGGGCAGAAAGATCGACCTGAATTCTTTGGAAGTCTCGGCAAAAATGGGACCCATCATCTCCGCATCGACCAGGGTGCTCTTCTTTGCAATCAATTCCGGGAATCTCTGCTTAACCCCGCTGCGTGCCACAACACGGCCAAAGGTTGTGATCATTCCTTGCCCTTCCTCTGAGAGGCTCCAATCGATGAACAGTGCGGCCGCATAGGGATGGGGCGCATGGCGCGCCAACATGATCATGTTCGCCTGAGAAAGATAGGGATCGAGCGCAACCCAGCCGAGCGGGGCGCCCTTATCCTTGAGATCGAGCACAGTATGGCCTGACAGGTAGATACCAATGGGCCGCTCGCCTGCGACGAGCAGTTGTGTCTGACCGGTTCTCCCCCGCTGCATGGAGATATCCTGTTGCGCAAGCTTCTTCATATACGCGAGGCCCTTGTCTCTGCCGAAATGCCGGAGCAGAATCGCGTACCATTCAAACGCCTCATCGTCGAGAAACATGCCGCTTTTCCATCTAGGGTTGAGCAGATCTTCGTATGTTTTGGGAGCCTCATTCGGTTTAACCAGCTTGGTGTTGTACCCCAGGACCATGGGAGTAATATACAGCGAAGTAAAGTAGCTTTCTTTGTCCTTAAGCTCTGGGGGAAAAAATTGGCGTTGCGGCGAGTCATAGGGGTCAGCCGCCCCGAACCCTTTGATCGCGGCCGCCTGTTCCGCGCCCCCGTTTATGACGTCCACCAGATATCGGCGGGCCCGGTATTCGGTTTGAATTTTGTTGATCTGCGCCCCGCCTGACATGCGCGCGGTGTTGACCTTCACGAAAGGAAACCGCTTGCTGAACAGGTGCGCGAAAGGCTCCAACTGGGACGACTGCAAGGAGCTATAGAAGGTCACCTCCCCCTCGGACTTGGCCTTTTCCGCCAGGACTTGCTGCCGTTGTGCTGCCGGCAGTTTGTTAAGCTTCGCTAAGATTTGGCCCGCCGTCTCCTGGGCCGACACAGGAGCCCGCGAAAATACTGCCAGGACCAGTGGAACAAGAAAAACCATCGTGGTTGTCAGAATTTTGTTCATGATTCCTCCCGAATGGTTGAGGGTTCCAATCTCGTGGAACGTATGGAACTTATCCTACCGTATCGCGGGTGATGTCAAGTTGGATAAAAGCGTGATTCGGGGTTGACCGGAAACTTTTCCTGGCAAGCGGCGGGACTGAAACGCCGCCAAGCCAGAATGAGACGTGCATAAGGTTAGAGCCAAAAAACTAATCTGGATATTCGATGGCATGCTAAGGTCCATTAACCGCTGCCGCTACGCCGCATAGAAAATTTCGGCTCGCAAAGATTGCGCAGGATCTCGCTACTTGAGATGATAAGTAGCAACCGTCAAATCGAAGACACACGGGTTATGTTATTGGATTAGCTTTGACTTTCGGGTTCGAACACGAATAAAGAGGGCATGGTGGATCGCCAGGCTGGTGCTCGGGACGCCGAGCACGCGTGCGACCCATCTAGGAAGGGATGACATGGCGTCGCTGGAAGGCAAGGTAGCGCTCATAACCGGGTCCGGTCGGAACCTGGGCAAGGCCACTGCCGTCCAACTGGCCAGGCTGGGCGCCGATGTCGTGGTGAACGCTCGGACAAACCACAGCGAAATCGATGAAGTTGCCGAGCAGTGCCGAACCTATGGAGTGAGGGCACTTCCGATTATTGCTGACGTAGCATCTGGCCCTGCCGTGGAGGCCATGGTCCAGCGAGCGACCAGGGAGCTCGGTCACGTGGACATCGTAATCAACATGGTGGGCATTCGGCCATTCAATCATTTCCTCGACATCACTGAGGACGAATGGAACCTTGTCCTCAACGTCAATCTCACAAGCTGCTTCCGGACGAGCAAATGCGTGCTGCCCCAGATGATTGAGCGCGGCTGGGGGCGAATCATCACCACATCAGGCGTCGGCGCCTATGAACACAGCGCAACCAGAGCGCACGTACAGGCGGCGAAGATGGGGCTGGGTGGGCTGGTTCGGACTCTTGCCGAAGGGTTTTCCCGATACGGAATTACGGCGAATAACGTGGTCCCCGGCATGTTCCGGACGCAGCGCCCTGCCGTCTGGTATGATAACGTTCCCAATGTCTTGCCGAATGCGGGCAAGTTCTACGATAGCGTGGCAGAGAAGCAGTCCGGCGGCGGCGCAGACCGAAAGATAGCGGCAGGCCGCGTTGGTGCACCTGAAGAGCTTGCCTCGGTCATCGCTTTCCTCGTCAGTCCCGAGGCCTCCTACGTGACAGGGCAAACCATCCATGTGAACGGCGGCGCCTACTACAACGTTTGATTCGTTCCCAGTTCCGTGTTGCTCTTAGGAGAAGTTGCCGCACGGAATCTTTCGCACTACGAGGCCCTCGGCGCCATAACCCTTGTCAGCTTCGAGACTGCATTGCTTCCTTAAAACTTGAAAATTTCCCGAAACAGCTTTTCGCCCCGCTGCAAATTGTTGACCTCGAACACCGGATCACTGGGACGCAATTCGAGTCCCTTGGTGAGCCGCTCCAGCTTCGGGAGCACGCCGGTCCGGGTCGGAATTCTCTGCAGGTCTCTGATCACCATTTGACCCTCTTGGGAAAGCACGAAATCGACGAAGAGGCGAGCGGAATTCGGATTTTTCGCTCTTGCAGAAACCGCTATGGGATGGACGCCGACAATCACAGGGTTTACCGCTACCCAATCAACGGGCGCGTCCTTTACCCGGATCTGTTCCACCGCGTGCCCATTAACGTTTACCACCAACGACACCTCGCCCGCCGCCAGCAGCTGAACCAGGAGGCTCTGGCTTCCCCCGGGATGTAGTTCCTGGCGGGCCAGCGCACGCATGAAAGCAATGCCTTCTTTCTCCCCCATCAGCTCGAGCATGTTGATAAACCAGCGATAGTGAGCGTTGTTGATGCCCATCTTGCCTTTCCAGCGTTCATGTAAAAGGTCCTGGTACCTCTTGGGATAGATTTCAGCGCGCACATGCCTGGTATTGAGGGCGATTACGTTGGTATTCATGTAGTTGCCGGTCCAAAAACCGTCCGGATCTTTAAAGCCTTTTCCATAGAACTGCGCCTCTGGTGAGACGTACTTCGCAAGCCAACCCGCCTGCTTCGCACTTACCGTCTGCCCCGCCGACATGGAGATCACGTCGGGGTTATAGGTCCCTGCCTGGAACTCGGTGGTGATTTTCGCGAACAGCCTCTCGATCGGCAAGTTGAGGAGTCTCACGTCTTTCATGAATCCGTACTTTGCTTGAAAAGCCTTCGCCAAAATTTGCAGGTCGCGCAAATTGGTATCACTGTAAACCACCAGCGGCCCCTCTTGCTTGGCCTTTTCTTCCAGCGAACCCTGTTGGGCGGCGGCGGTATTTACAACAACAACTGCAATGAAAAACGAGCATACGATCTTTGCCGTCATGACAACTCCTTCTCGCATTCCCGGGTTAGCACTAAAACTCCTCGACTGCGACGCGACTAACCTAGGCTGTCACTACACCATTGGACTTATTTTTGACAAGACCTGATAGTGCTTGACCTGACCTATGCTTTGGAACGGAGTGCTAGACCTCGAAGCCGTAGAGCTTGGCGACATTGTCATGGCAGATCATCCGCTTGTCGGTCTCGGGACCGCCCGCGAAGTCGCGGTCGATAAACTCGGCTGACTTCGGCCAGGTCGAAGCGGCGTGCGGATAGTCGGAGGACCACATGATTCGGTCGACGCCGATGTCGTTGCGATACCTCACCCCAAGCTCGTCGCGGATGTAGGTCACGTAGCACTGGCGTTGGAAGTATTCGGTCGGCTTCATGCTCAGCTTGGTGTCGTATCCACCGCGCCGGCTCGGGCCGACGCCGACCATCTTGTTGATACGGTCCAGCCACCACGGCGTCCAGGCAATGCCATACTCCGCGGAGATCACGTTGAGCTTGGGGAACCGCTCGAGCACGCCTGAGGCGATGATAACTCCGAGCGAGCGCTGCACCTCCTGCGCGGCGATGACGGGGCGGAGCGGGCGGAGGTTGCGCTCGAACTCGTACTTCGGCCGGTCCATGCCGGTGGGCGGATGGAGGCTGACGGGCACTCCGAGCTCCTGGGCCTTGGCCCAAAACACGTCGTACATATCCAACCAGTAGGGCTGGTTCTCGGGAGGCGTCACCCAGACCATGGCGCCGCTCAGACCCATCGTGACGCTGCGTTCCAGTTCCCGGGCGCCGAGCCTCGGATCGTAGAGCGAGATGAGAGCAATCCCCTTCAGTTGCTTGGGGGCGTAGGAGCAGTACTCCGCCAACCAATCGTTGTACACGCGGAAGCACTCGCGCTGCAGCTCCGGGTCCAGCAACCAGAACAGACGGAAGCCCAGCGTGGTGTAGAGCACCTCGGCAACGACGCCGTCGGCGGCCATGTCCTTCAGGCGTTCGGCCGGGTCCCAGCCCCCGGGCCGAGCATCGGCGTAGCCACCGGACTTGATGAAAGCGTGTTTCTCTTCGTCCGTTCGTATCTGACCGCCCGCTATGCCGACTGCAAGGTCATGGGGCTTATAGCCCTCGTAGACCCACCAGGCCCCCGGCTGCCCGGCATTGTCGAACTCTACGTGCGGGGCGCGGTCGCGAAACTTCTTGTCTAACCGCGTGGTCCAAAGGTCGAGCGGCTCACTCATGTGGCCATCAGCAGAGATGAACCAGGGTGTTTGGCTGGTCATGTGTCCGTCCCGG
>DATBLC010000394.1:0-31735 GCA_036555515.1 Binatia bacterium | reverse complement strand
GGTCAATGGTTCTCTGCCTTGCCGGCCACCACCCCGTCCTCTCCATAGGTGGAAATGCCCGCCGGCAGGGCCTGAAAACAACCTTTGTGCTCCTGTGCCCGCGCTCTCCAGGTCTCACCCCTCGGCCGCTGTTTGGTTACTCAATTGTGGACTCCTTAATAATTAGGGCGGATCTAGTTCAGTAGCGCCGACATCCACGAGGGTATTTCCAGGTTGCCGGACGCCAGCCCCGGCCAGAGGGAGGCGCGGTCATGGACTTCGAGAGCCACGGCTGACCTCTTCGGGCGGCCGGTGGGCGCCTTGTGGATAGTGAAAAACGACACTGGTTTCATTGTTGACAGTATTTTTCGGATTCGATAGCGTCTCGAACATCCAAGCACCGATGCCTTTCGGGGGGAGCATGGACGAACTCAAACCGATCAAAAGCGGCAAAGTCAAAGTCGACGACGTTCACCTTTATTTCGAACTTTATGGCAGCGGCGATCCTCTGGTGCTCGTCGCCGGCACCGGCATCAGCCTGGCTCCCTGGCGTGTCGCCCAGGTGCCGGAATTCGCCAAACATTATCGGGTGCTCGTCTACGACCACCGCGGCCTGGGCCGGAGCGACAAACCGGACATGCCTTATAGTACGCAGCTGTTTGCCAAAGACTGCGTTGGCTTGATGGACGCTCTTGGCATCAAAAGGGCGCACATGATGGGTCATTCCATGGGGGCGCGCGTGTGCCAATGGATCGCGCTGGATTACCCCGAAAAAGTGCGCAGCCTGGTGCTCTCGGGACCGGGGTCGGGAAAGTATGATGACGGCCTCGATTATCCGCGCGGCGTGCCGCTCGACGCGGCGCTGGAGATGATTGAGAAGGGGTACGAGAAATACCAGAACGATCACTGGGGACCAGGTTTTATGTTCAGCGAGCAATTTCTCAAGGAACACCCGGATATCGTCAAAAAGTATCAAGACCTTATCGTCGACGAAGTGCCGCCGTTGAAATGTTACCTGCGCCACGTGGTGGCGCGGCAGTGCCACGAAACGACGCATCTTATCCATAAAATCACAGCGCCGACGTTGGTGATTGTCGGCAGCGAGGATACCCACGAGGGCGGCACCGGCAACCACGTCGAGTCAGCGCGGGTTCTCGCGGAGAAAATACCCGGCGCGGAACTCGTGGTTGTCGAGGGCGGCCGGCATGGCTATCTCCGCGAGATGCCGGAGAAGGGCCACCCGCCGATATTGGATTTTTTGCGGCGGCATTGAAGAGCGAGCCTCGCCGCGATGGTCCGATTAAGAGCTGGCTATGGATAAAAAAGAAATCCTTGAAAAGCAGGACAAATACCTTTTCTCCTGCGTCGGCACCTACTATGACGAGCCGTTGGTCGTCGATCACGCGAAAGGGCACCTGGTTTACGATGCCGACGGCAAACAGTATCTGGACTTCTTCGGCGGCATTCTCACCGTCAGCGTGGGGCATTGCAATGACAAGGTGACCCAGGCGATCGATGAGCAGACGCACAAGTTGCAGCACCTGTCGACGCTTTACGCCAACGAGCCGCAGGTGCGGCTGGCGGAGAAGCTGGCGCGGATCACGCCCGGCCGTTTAGAGAAATCATTCTTTACTAATAGTGGCACGGAGGCCAACGAGACGGCGGTCTTGCTCGCGCAGATTTACACCAGGTGCCAGGATATTATCACGTTGCGCCACAGCTACAGCGGGCGCTCTTATTTGGCCTTGAGTCTGTCCGCGCAATCGAGCTGGCGGCTCATGCCCAACGTGGTGCCAGGGGTTCATCATATCGCCAACGCCTACTGTTACCGTTGCCCCTTCGGCTTGACCTACCCAAGCTGCGATTTGAAGTGCGCCAAGGACGCCGAGGAAGCGATTCAAACCATGACTTCACAAGGCCGGGTGGCTGCTTTTCTTGCCGAGCCGATTCAAGGCGTCGGCGGTTTCATCACCCCGCCCAAGGAATACTTCAAAGAAATCGTCGGCATCGTGAGAAAATACGGCGGGCTGTTTATCTGCGACGAGGTACAAACCGGCTGGGGCCGCACCGGCGGCAAAATGTTCGGCATCGAACATTGGGGGGTCGACCCGGACATCATGACCTTCGCCAAAGGCATGGCCAACGGCGTGCCCATCGGCGCCACCATCGCCACGGCGGAAGTCGCCGATAGCATGAAGGGCAATACGATCTCGACGTTCGGCGGCAATCCAGTGACATGCACCGCGGCGCGCGCGACCATCGAGGTCATCGAAGAGGAAAACCTGGTGGAAAACGCCCGGGTTATGGGCAACCGGTTGCGCGAGGGCCTGAATGGGTTAAAAGAGAAATACCCGATCATCGGCGACGTGCGCGGCATGGGGTTGATGCAAGGCATGGAACTGGTGGGGGATAAAAAGAAACCCGATGTCGAAGCCACGAAACGGCTTATGGAACTGACGAAAACTAATGGTCTCCTCCTCGGCAAGGGCGGCACCTACGGTAATGTCATTCGCGTCGCGCCGTCGCTGAACGTCAATCAAGATGAGATCGACCATGCATTGAAAATACTGGATCGTTCTTTCGGGCAGCTGGGGCAATGACATTTCAAGTCAAGGTGCCACAAGGCGCAAGCTAGACGTAATCTCATGAATGCCATCAGACGCCGGCTATTGGGAGCGATTCCGGTCTTACTGGGCATTTCATTTTTAATCTTTCTCTTGATGCATATCGCGCCGGGAGACCCGGTGACGCTGCTGCTCGGCGATGACGCGACGCCGGAAGACATCGCGCGCACGCGGCACGAGTGGGGTCTCGACCGGCCGATAGTCGTGCAGTACTGGGATTTCCTCTCCCGTGCCGTCATCGGCGATTTCGGCAGGTCGCTCAAGTTCAACGAGCCTGTGATGAAACTCGTGGCCGAACGGCTACCGGCGACCATCGAGCTCGGTATTGCCAGCCTCATGGTGGCCATTTTCATAGCTATCCCTTTGGGCGTCTATTCCGCTATCAAACATAACTCGCTGCTGGACCATGCGGGCATGAGCGTGGCGCTCATCGGAGTTTCATTGCCCAATTTCTGGCTGGGCATCATGCTGATCTATTTTCTCGGCGGCCAACTCAATTTGTTGCCGGTCGCGGGGCGCATCGAGTACGGCATCGATGTGCAACCGATCACCCGTCTCTATCTTCTAGATAGCCTGATCGCGGGAAACTTCGCCGCGTTTTGGAGCGCGTTGCGGCACTTGCTGATGCCGGCTTTTACGCTCGGCACGAGCCTCGCGGCCATCGTCACACGCATCGCCCGCTCCAGCGTGCTCGAAGTCATGCGCCAGGATTTCATAACCACTGCACGAGCCAAAGGCTTGAGCGAAAAGATCGTTGTCTGGCGGCATATTCTGAGAAACGCCTTGATTACGATCATCACGATTCTCGGCCTGCAGTTGGGCGCGTTGCTCAGCGGCTCGGTGATTACCGAGACGGTCTTTTCCTTTCCCGGCATCGGCGACCTGTTGATTCAGTCCATCTCGGCCCGAGATTACAAACTAACTCAGGTCTTGATTCTGTTTTTCGCGGTGATGTATTTCGTGGTCAATCTATTGGTCGATCTGCTCTATAGCTGGATCGACCCGCGCATCAAACTCTCGTAGCGAAAGGCTGCTTGACCGAAGCGTGAGGGAATACTATGTACAGGGGCCAGCTGTCATTGGCCGGATTGACTTGAGAGAAGAGTCCGGGGTTAATCGGCGATGTTCGCTATGCGCTTTCTAAAAATCTGGGTGGGCGGCGCGATTCTGGTCCTGCTTTTCGTCTGCGGCGTGGGCGCACCCTGGCTGGCGCCCCATGATCCACAGGCGCAGACGTTGGAGGACCGGCTTAAACCGCCGCGCTGGACGGAAAGTGGTTCACCTGCGTACTGGTTGGGCACGGATAACCTCGGCCGCGATATGCTCAGCCGTATCATTTATGGTTCGCGTATTTCCTTATTGGTTGGCACGGCAACTGTGGTTTTGGCAGGTTTAATCGGCTGTGCCTTGGGCGCCACCTCCGGGTATTTCGGCAACGCCACGGACGAGATCGTAAGCAAGATTTCAGAAGTTTTTTTGGCCTTTCCTTTTCTCCTCATCGCCATCGCGATCATGGCCTTCTTGGGCCAGGGTGTCGTCAATCTCATTTTCGCGCTCATGCTCAGCCGGTGGGTGCAGTATTGCCGCGTGGTGCGAGGCGAGGTCCTGTCGTTGCGAGAGCGCGATTTCGTCACCGCAGCCAAGGCCCTGGGCGGCAGAGATTTATATGTTCTCATACGCCATGTCGTGCCCAATACCTTTTCCAGCATCACGGTCATCGCGACGTTCGCGATGGCTGTGGTGATTATCGCGGAAGCGAGCCTGAGCTTTCTCGGTTTGGGGGTGCCCGTCCATATCCCGACCTGGGGCTCCATGCTTAGCGAGGGGCGAAGTTACATCAACCGCGCTCCTTGGCTCACGATCTTCCCCGGGCTCGCCATTTTCGTTACCGTGTTCGGCATAAATTTGCTCGGCGACGGATTGAGGGACATCTTTGATCCGAAGCTGCGAAGACAGAGATAGGATGGGGCAGAGATAGAGATGGCGGAGTCGAGAAGTACATCCGCATAGAAGCGGGAGGATATATGGCAATGAAAATTCGCGGGGTCAGCAGACGAGACTTTTTGAAACGGAGCGCAGTCATGGGCGTTGGCGCTATGGTCGGTCCGTATATCGCGCGGGACGCTTTTGCCGCCTCCCGTGACCGGGTCACGATTTACCATTCCAGCGTGGCCGATTCTATCCATCCTTATAATCATAGCTCTAGTCCAATCTACGGCAACTGGCAGCACGTCATAGAGCCTCTTATAGAATTCGACACGGCAAAAAAGGACTATGTCGGCGTCCTGGCCGAGTCGTGGGAGTTTCAGGGAAATCGTTGGGTTTTCAAGCTTAGAAAAGGCGTCAAGTTTCACAGCGGTGCTCCGCTGACCTCTAAGGACGTAGTCTTCTCCGTCGAAAAGATGCGGGACACCAAAGGAGGAAGTTTACAGGCGCCAAACTTCAAGGACGTGACGGAAATCCAAACGCCGGATGACCACACGGTGATCTTTGTGACGAAGCGGCCCATGGCCACTTTCCTGGACCGCATCGAAAATCGCTTCGTTATAAGCAAGGTCGCGGGGGACAAATACGGCGACAAGTTGTACCAGAATCCCATCGGCACCGGCCCCTATAAATTCGTCAGTTTTCAGCGCGGCGGCAACATGGTTTTCACGCGCAACGACGACTACTGGCGCGGCAAAGCCGCTATCAAAGAAGTTGTCTTTCGCAAAGTCACCGAGGAAGCAGCGCGCGTGGCGGCGCTGGAGTCCGGCCAAGCGGATTTTATCAACAACGTGCCGATTCACGAAGTGCCTCGGCTGCAGCGCCACCCGAGGGTGAGAATCGACCAGATCGAAGGGCTAAGAATGTTTTTCTTGACCATGAACGTCAATTTCAAACCCTTTGACAATAAGTTGGTCCGCCAGGCTGTGAACTACAGCATTGACGCGTCGTCGATCGTGAAAAATATCTTTGACGGTATCGGCTATCCGATCAACGGTCCGGTGGGGCCAAACGTCATCGGCGCCGATCCGAAGTTAAAGCGCTATGCTTACGATCCCAAAAAAGCCAGAGAGCTTCTGGCGCAGGCGGGTTTCCCAAACGGCTGCGATGTTCAGTTCTACTATTCCGCGGGCCGCTATCCAAAAGACCGTGAAGTCTGTCAGGTGGTGGCGGCGCAGATGGTGAAGGGAGGATTTAGAGTGGAGCTCATTTCCCAGGAATGGGCGCTGTTCTGGGGGCAAGACGGCGTCAACGGCGGCAAGCTGCCGTTTTACTATATCGGCCGCGGGTCGCTTATCGACGCCGACACGCTCTATGACCAGTATTTTCGCACCGGCACGACGAAGCGGTGCAACTACAGCAACCCGGAGCTGGACAAACTGATCGAGGAGCAACAAAAGACGCCGGACACCAAAAAGCGGGTTGCGTTATTGCAGCAGGCTGGAAAGATTCTGATGGACGAAGTGCCGTTTGTGCCACTCTACAATCTGGCCGATATTTATGGGGCCGCCAAAAATTTGATTTGGAAAAAGCGGCCGGATGAAAGGATTCTCGGGTGGGATATGAAAATCTAGTCGTAACAGTTCTTCTCCGCCGCTACTTTTTTGAGGGCTGCGGTCGCCCCAGTTTTCAGTTGGCATTTACTCGTGAAAGTGCGGTAAAAACAGCAATCTCAACGAAGCGAGGTGTCATATGCGCTCAAACCATGGCGGAATCAATCGGCGGGATTTCTTAAAGCAAAGCGCCCTGGCGGGGATGAGCCTGGTTGCGAACGCGTCCTTGCCGAAGGTCGGGTATTCGGCTTCCGCGGATCGGCTGACGATCCTGACTAGCGTGAGTCTGAGCTCGCTTCATCCCTACGCTTATTCGTCGAGCCCGGAATATGGCATCTGGAATCACATGGCCGAGTCTCTAGTGGAAGTTGATTACGGCAAGATGGGCTACGCCGGTGTGCTCGCCGAGTCGTGGGAATTCCAAGGTAAGAAATGGGTCTTCAATCTGAGAAAAGGGGTGCGTTTTCACGATGGGTCGCCGTTTACCGCCAAGGACGTGATCCATTCGTTCCAGAGGCTGTTGAGCGACAAAAAAAGCCCGCAGCGTTACGCATTGACGGACATAACAGAAATGAAAGCGGCCGATGATCACACGCTCATCTTGACGACCAAGGAACCGACCGCGGTCATGATTGAACGATTGACGAACCGTAACATCCTGAGCAAGACGGCGGCTGATAAATACGGCAGCGATGTCGATCAGCACCCAACCGGGACCGGGCCGTACAAGTTCGTCAGCTGGCAGCGGGATGGCCAGCTCGTGTTGATTCGCAACGATGACTATTGGAGAGGCAAAGCGGCGATCAAAGAAATCGTAACGAAGAAAGTAGCAGAGGACGCGGCCCGCGTCTCGGGCTTGTTGGCCGGGCAAGGCGATGTCATCAACAATGTTCCGGTGGAGGAGATCGCGCGCATCGAAGGCAATCCGAGGACTCGCATTGAGAGAGCACAGGGGCAGCGGATGTATTTTCTGGCGCTTAACCCTATTTTTAAGCCTTTCGACAATAAGCTTGTACGGCAGGCTTTTAACTATGCTATCGATCCCTCGGTCATTATCAAGCACATCTACGAAGGCAATGGCTATGTCATGGACGGGCCGGTGGCGTCGAATGTGATCGGCGCCGATCCGAGCGTTAAAAGGTATCCGCTCGATCCTAATAAGGCGAAGGACCTGTTGGCAAAAGCCGGATATCCAAACGGTGTCGACGTCAAACTCTATCTGGCCCCTGACCGTTACCCCAAGGCTCGGGAGGTGTGCCAAGTGATCGCGGATCAGTTGCGCAAGGCGGGAGTTCGAACGGAGCTGGTGGCACAAGAGTTCGCCATTTGGTGGGGCCAAGAAGGGGTCAACGGCGGCAAGCTTCCCTTCTATTACGTCGGTCGCCCGGCCGTCGATGCGGACACGCTTTACGAACAGTATTTTCGTTCGGGAGTGACAAAACGAATTCAATATAAGAACCCCGAGCTCGACAGACTGATCGACGAAGAGCAAACGACTGGGGATATGAAAAAGCGCGTCCAGCTCCTGCAACAAGCAGGTCGTATACTGATGGAAGACGTTCCTTATGTTCCCTTGTATACGCTGGCTGAAATCTACGGCGTTGCCCGCAACGTAAATTGGAAGGCAAAACCTGGAGAAAGCGTTCTAGCCTACGAAATGAAAATACGTTGACAACGCGGGTGCCGTTGGCTGTTGGCGCAAGGGATCGCAAGCCGGTCAACGTATAAACCCGGATTCTGCAGTTGGAATGCAACGAGCGAGGAGCGAACCTTCCGTAGCGAAGCCAACGGGCCTCTGCCTCTAAGCGGACATCGATCACCGGTGGTTTGATTAGAAACCTAACTAAAGCTGACAATAACGGGGTGCGAAAAACGAAACGACTTTGAAACTGCGCGGTTGGGTCTCTTCGCTACTCCAGGCTCGCCCCTCGCTCATGCTGGCCCGTGGGTGCAACTGCGGAATCCAGGATAAATGGAGCAGTGACAGTGCGCTACGCTGAATTGATGGCGCCGGTGTCGGGAATTTGACAACCGAGAAACATTTTTTGTCAATTTGCTGGGAAATGCATTCCGCTTGAAGCGCCACTTGGTAAAAAGTGGCCATCACGTGAAGATCTGGCCCGATTATTGTGCGGCTTTTGGCACGCTCGTTGCGTGGCAAAAAGCGTTGTGACGAGCGATCCCCACGCCATAGAGCAGGACAATCGGCCTTCGAACCACTATTCCTACGTATTGCGCTGCATTGGGCAAGACCTGGAAGGTGTGGATCTCAAGTCCCTTGAGGTCAAATCTCAGGGCGACAAGTTCATTGTCCAAGGCTGGAGCAAGAAAAGCTCAAACACGATGGACATCCTAAGGCGCTACGGTCCCGATGACATTAAGAAACTGGATGAAAAAGGCACGGTGCGGCGAAAGCATGATTCTCGGCCGTCGAATCTCCTGAGCCTACCGCAAGTGCTCCGCTTCTGCGGCAGTTATGTCGACCGTCTGGGTGGGCGCCTGACCCGGGTATCCTGGCAGGATCAGAACGATAAGATGCAGTCGATTACGATTCAATTCGAGCCGTACGAGGAAGGCCGCCGGGGAAAGAGCGATTCCCAGGTAACGACGATCGAGGAACTCAGCATCCACGTCTATAAGCAGCGGAAAAAGATCAGCACCGGCGTGGAGAAACCATGGCACCGCTCCGGCTCCACTGCATTTGACGGATTCTAAATCGCATCATCAGCTGGGCGGCCTCACGCCTGAAACTTTATTTTCCCGCCGACGATCGTCATTTCGACTTTCAAGTCTCTGATTTTTTCGGGTGGAATCGTGAACGGGTCATCCGCCAGCACCGCGATGTCAGCGAGCTTGCCGGCTTCAAGAGTTCCCTTATCGTTTTCCTCGAAGCCGACCCATGACGCTGTAGTGGTGTGCATGGCGAATGCTTCGGCAACGCTGATTCGTTCTTCCGGCACCCAGACCTCCCCCCAACGCATCCTGCGCGAGACGCAGGCCGAAATATCTCTCAACGCGTCCACCGGCCAGTAGCCTGGCGAGTCGGAGCCGCCGGCAATGATCACGCCGTTTTTTAGGAGCGTTCTAAACGGGAAGGCTTTCGTCAGCCGTTTCTCGCCGACGCAATCGAGAATGGCATCGCCAACATAGTAGCCGATGGCGATGTTGGGGATGGCCACGATGCCCGAGCGCACCATGCGCTGCATCCGCTCCTGCGTCGCCAGCCAGTTGCCCATATGCTCGATGCGGTGACGGTGGTCCTTGCGCGGCGACTTTTCAATGGCGTTCTCATATGCGTCCAGCGCCATGTCAAAAGCGCGGTCGCCGATGGCATGCACGCAACAGCGCAATCCGGCGTCGTGACAGCAGCGTACGGTTTCATTCAGTTCGTCTTGCTGAATTCTGATGATGCCGTGATTGTGTTCATCGTCTTCGTAGGGTTCGTAAAAGCATGCGTTGCGTCCGGTGATGCCCCCATCGATGCTCATCTTGACCCCGCCCACTCTTAGCCACTCATTGCCGAAACCGGTGATCAGGCCCAGCTCGATTAGACTTTTCGATTCGATCATGGATTCAATGACGCGCGGCAAGATGCTCACACGGGCGTGCATGCGGCCTTCCTTATAAATTTCCTGATAAGCGCGCACCGGCTCGGCATAGCGTACGATGTCGTGAACCGTCGTCACGCCGCGTTCCAAACACTGATTCAGGGCAAAAACGATGCCGTCTTTCAGCTGGAGATAGTTGAACTCCGGCGCGACTTTTTTAAGAATCAACTGCGCGCGCTCGTGCAGCTCGCCGGTGGGCTCTCCGGTCTGGGAATCTTTTATGATATGTCCGCCGGCCGGATCCGGCGTGTCGCGCGTGATCTTGGCGGCTTCGAGGGCCTTGCTGTTTCCTATCGTGATGTGGGCGCCGAAAGAAATCGAGACCGGATTGCCGGGAACGACGCCGTCCAGATCGCGCCTGTCGGGAAAACGTTTATCCTTCAGGCGGAAATCTTGCATCGGGCTGCCGTGGGCGACAATCCAGGATCCCTTCGGCACACTGGCCGCCGCGGTTGCGAGTCGTTGCAGAATATCCGAGATCGAGTGGACACCGACGTAAAAGTCGCGGCAATCCACTAGCTCCATCTCCGCGGTGCCCTTTTCCGAGAGATGGACGTGAGTATCCGTTAACCCCGGGATAGTCGTGCGGCCGTTGAGATCGATGGCTTGCGTATCGGGACCCGCGAGTCGGCGCATGTCATCGGAATTTCCAATCGCAACAATCCGGCCGGCGCTGCAAGCCAGGGCCTGACAGGTTGAAGTCTCCGTGACAAAAGTACGAATCCTGCCGTTGTAAAGAACCAAATCGGGATAGGGTAAGGGTCGCGATGTCATGGCGCAGGCTCCTCCTTGCTCGCTGGATACTCTTAGGCTATAGGTCGCTTCGACAAACGAAGTCAACAGCATTACCCAGCGCGGCTGCGCTGCCGCCAAAGGGGAGAAGAGAATTCACCACAAAGGCGCAGAGTACAGTGTTCGGAGTATTCTTTGAGCAAAAATTTGCTCCGCGTCCTCAGCGCCTCCGCGGGGAATGATCCGCATGGACCTTTCCCTTTGATGTAAACCGCCGTTTGACAAGGGGGATTCGAAGAAATTTTATACGCATCAGGAGGGATCACTATGGGAAATAATCCTTTCGCGTGGCCGAATAACGCGCGCGTCGCTTTCGTGCTCGGCATCGCCTTCGAATGTTGGGACAGGAACAAGCCGTCGCGCGGTGGGGCGCTGCAGTCGCCGCTGCCGGCTAATGCCTTGTGCAAGCGCGATTATTCCACGGAGACGTTCAGGGATTTCGCCGGCAAAATCGGCCTCAGGCGGCTCCTCGATATTTGCGACAAGTATGATCTCAAAGTGAGCATGCCGATCAACGGCCTCACCTGCGAGTATTATCCGGAGCTGGTGCAATACGCGCACGACTGCGGCCATGAAATGGTCGCCCATGGTTGGGACCAGGGCGAATATCTCTACATGCTCACGCGCGAGCAGGAACGCGAAAATATTTTCAAGACCGTCGAGGCGATCACGAGACTCACCGGCCAGCGTCCAACCGGATGGTCGTCACCGGGAGTCCGGTCCACGGATAACACGTTGGAGCTGAACCTGGAGGCGGGTTTATTATACAATTGCGACTACCACGACGATGAGATGCCTTATCCGCGCATGATCGGCGATCGGATGCTGATCATGATTCCGCATCAGTACACGATCAACGATCACCGGATGGAAGAAGCAGGCACGCGCCACCACTTCTTTGAAAAATTCAAAGACGAATTCGATTACCGTTACAAAATCGGCGACAGGGATCCAACGATGATGAACGTGATCAGCCACGCCTATCTAAGCTCGCGCGTACCGCTGATTGACACGTTCGAGCAAATTATCAAGTACGCCAAAGGCCATGAAAATGTCTGGTTTGCCCGGCGCGGCGACGTCGCGGCCTGGGCGCGCAAGTATTATGAATGGTTGGCGTTCAGGTCGTTCAAAGGTTGAAATCGTTCAAGCCGTCGGAATCGGATCTCGGCTGAAGTCGAAACCCGAAACCTGAAAACCGACGGCTTCCTTACTTCCTCCGGATAAACAACCGCTGCATGAGACCATCCCATTCAGCGTATTTTTTCTCCGCCTCCTCGACCGAGTATTTTTCGTCAATGTAGGACTTTTTGAATCTCTGCTCCAGTGAACCGATGTCCTCGCGCGGCGACCAGAGCCCGCCCTTCATGATTAGCTGCTGGCCTTCTTTGGAGTGAATATAGTCGAGGAATAGAAGGGCGGCATGGGGATGGGGCGCCTTCAAAGTCAAACCGGAATAGGCCACGGTGGTTACGACGGGCTCTAACGGCCGCCATTCCACCGGCGCCCCTTTCTGTTTAGCCTGCGTGATGTTGGCGTCAAAAATCGTCGGTGATAGCGGCACCTCGCCGGATACCACCAACCCGGCCAGAGCCGCGCCCGACATGTTTTGTACCTTCACGTCCTGCTGCGCCATTTTCTCGAGAAACTCACGTCCCATGGATTCCAGCGTGCTGCCGATCCATCGAGTCCCCGTGGTGGTGCTGACAATGGACATTTTCCCTTTCCATTTCGGGTTCAATAGATCATTCATCGTTTTTGGCGCTTCGGCAGGAGAAATCAGCGACGTATTGTACCCGAGGCTGTTGTAGGTCTCGTAGTGGCCGATATAGTGAAACCCGTTTTTCCCTTTCGTTTTAACTTCATCTGGATATTGACGCGCGTCCGGCACGTAATGTTCTAGAAATACACCCTCTCTTTTCATAATATCCATCTGTTCGCTGGTGGTCGCGATGACGTCCGCGATATATTGGCCCGCCTTGATCTCCTCGAGTGCCCGCTTGATGAGGTTCCTGCCGTCGGTACGGAACTCGGAAACTTTGAGGAAAGGATATTTCTTCTCGAATTCCTTGGCGACGGTCCGATACCAGGTGTGCGAGCCGTAGAGCGTAAATGCGCCCTCTTTCTTGGCGCCTTCGATAAGAATCTTTTCTCGGTCGGCCCCTTGATAGAGCGCCAATTGGGAAATTGACATGGGCGCGCCGGCCGCAAGCGCGTTTGTGGCGGTAAACGTTGAAATCGCGATGGCCAGCGGAATACCCGCCGTTCGAATGACTCGAAGCAGCGACATAGTTCGCCTCCTTTGCCGGATAGTGTGGCAGCTGGATGCTATGAATTACAGCGTTCCGTGTCAATCCAAAAATGAAACGACAAGAGCCCCAATAAGTTGACACTCCTTGCTCTCTGTCATAGGGTACGGCACGCGGCAGGCAGCGATCGCCGGTCTTTGCGGGTTTGGCAAATCGGTGTGATTCGCCGATCGAAACAAGGTGCAGCTATGGAAATAGAGGCTCTCGCAAACGTAGCGCTGGTCAAAGTCGAGGGGCGCATTGACCATGTATCGGCGCCGGTGTTTGAAAGTCAATTGTTGCCGCAAGTGGAGGGGTGCACTGGCGAAAAGAAGAAGCTGCTGCTGGATTGCAGTGGTTTGGCTTACGTGAGCAGCGCCGGTCTGCGCGTGCTCATGATTGCAGCCAAACGCTGCCGGCGGCAAAACGGCAAAATAGTGTTGGCCGCGCTGCAGCCGACGATACAGGAAATTTTCCGCATCAGCCGTTTCGATACGGTATTCGAAGTGTTTCCCTCGGTCCGGGAGGCGTTGGCAGCAATATCTCCCGCCGCCGCCGCTGCCTATGAACGCCACTCGTAAAGCGATGCCGGCTGCCGCGAGTACGAGCCTGACCGTTCCCGCCAAGGTCGATGCTCTATCGCAGTGCACTGAATTCGTCATAGCGCACGCCGTCGAAGCTGGTTTCACGCCCTCACGATTGTGCGAGCTCGAGCTGGTCGTGGAAGAAGTTGTCACCAATATCTGCCGCCACGGCTACGACGATCAACTAGGGCAGCTGGAGCTTCGTTGTCGCCGCGTCGGTACGCAACGGTTGCTACTGGAATTCATCGACGGCGGCCGTCCCTTCGACATTATCGCTGCGCCGCCGCCGGATCTTACGGCAGACCTCGAACAGCGTGAAGTGGGCGGCCTTGGCGTACCGCTGATCCGCGCCATGGCCGACGAGGTAAGCTATAGACGGGAGGGAAACCGCAATATTTTACGTTTGATTGTGCGCGCGGAGCGCTAGATAATAAGCGATCCAACAAGGATTCGAGCGTCGCCCGGGGAGGAACGATGCGTGTGCATTTTTGGGGTACGCGAGGTTCACTGCCGGTTGGGCCCGACGGCGCGGTAATACGTCAAAAAATCAAACAGGCCTTACTCAAAGCCAATGGCCGGCAGTTTGATGCCGATACCGACGTGGAGCGTTTTATTGACGCTGAACTCGACTTTCCCGTACGACATAGCTACGGCGGCAACTCTTCTTGTGTGGAGATCATCGGCGGCGAGCACTACACACTGTGCGACATGGGTTCCGGCCTGCGTTGTTTCGGCCAGCAAGTTATGCAGAAACATGGCCCAGGCCAGCCGCAGGTTTACAACTTCTTTATGTCGCACGTGCATTGGGACCACATCATGGGGTTTCCTTTTTTTACGCCCGCCTATATTCCCGGTAATACGATTCTAATTCACGGCGGCCATTCGATCGCCGTGCTCGAAGAAGCGTTTCGGCGCCAGCAGTCCGACCCCTGTTTTCCGGTGCATTGGGACCAGTTGCGGGCGAACATCGGTTTCGTCCACCTGGAAACCGGGCGCTGGTACGAGATCGATGGCTTGCGCATTAAAGCAAAGCTCCAACCTCATCCCGGCGATTCCTACGGATACCGTTTTGAAAAGGACCGAAAAGCGGTCGTGTATTCCACCGACGGCGAGCACAAGCTGCAATCGGAACCGGAGACGCAAGCGATGGTTGATTTCTATCGCAATGCGGATCTAGTCGTTTTTGACGCCATGTATTCGCTCAATGAGATGATTGATGCGAAGCAAGACTGGGGACATTCGAGCAATGTGGTGGGCGTCGACCTTTGCGTGCGTGCCCGAGCCAAGCATTACTGCATGTTTCACCACGAACCAGCTTACGGCGACGCAACGATCCACTCCGTGCTCGGAGAGACGCGGCGCTACGCCGAAATCGTGGGCGAGGGTCATCCACTCCTGGTTTCAACGGCTTACGACGGTTTAGAGCTCGAAGTATAAGCTCGTGGCGCTCCAAGAAAGTCTCGAAAACAGCGCGACGCGCGGCTGGTCGTCGAAACCATGGATCGTGCGCTTGAGCGCGGCCCGTGGCCGGGGCGCTGCTGGCGCGCTGTTGCTCCTTCTTGCGCTAATCTACCCGGCCTCCGGCGAAGAGGCGTGGAGCCCGGCGCGAAATCTCCTTTTCGACGCTTACCAGCGGTTCATGCCACGCCAAATTTCCCATCATAAGGTGATGATCGTCGACATCGATGATCAAAGCGTGGCAGTTTTCGGGCGCTGGCCATGGCCGCGCACCCGTGTCGCCCGGCTTATCGAGGAAACCCATCGTCTGGGGGCGCTCGCCGTCGGGCTCGACATGATCATGCCGGAAGCCGATGATTTATCGCCGGCCAAGCTTGTGAGCGACAGAAGGGACATAGACCACGCGTTGCTCGGTGCGCTCGCCGCGCTGCCGTCCAACGATACCGTTTTGGCGGATGCGTTGCGCCGAATACCGTCGGTGATCTCGCGGGCCGCGTTGGTCGACGGAGCGGCGCCGGTGGATGTTGCCAGCCGGGAGCAAACTCCCGTGGTGGTCGCGGGTGAATCGCCGCTACCGTATCTGCCATCCTACAAGGGGCATCTGAGCAATCTTCCCGAGCTCGAAGCGGCGGCCTCGGGGATCGGCTATCTTAACGACACGCGCGATCGCGATGGTGTCGTGCGCGCCATGCCGGTCGTGATCGCTGTGCGCGGTGCTCTGGCGCCGGTGTTTGCTCTGGAACTTCTGCGCGTGGCCATGCGCGAGACTTACTACACCATCCGGAGCAGCGCCGCAGGGATACTTGGTGTTCAGCTCGGCGCCTCATTTGTTCCGACGGGTGCCGACGGCGGGATTCGACTCCACTATTCTCCGGCTTTCACAGCGCGGCGAGTGTCGGCCGCGGCAATTTTGCGTCGCGAGCTAGCACCCAACGCGCTGGCCAATCAAGTGGCGATCATCGGCGTAACGGCGGTGGGAATCAGTGACGTGGCGGCGACTCCGGTCGCGGCGCGTATGGACGGCGTCGACATCCAGGCCCAACTCATTGAGAATATTGTCGACGGAACGTGGTTAAAGCGGCCGGGCGTGGCGCGGTGGGTGGAATTGTTGGGGTTAGTGATACTCGCGTTGCTTTTAATTGTTTATCTGCCCCGGCTTGCGCCCCTTTATGGCGTGATCATCTATCTCGCCGGCATCTCGGCATTCGGACTGTGCAGTTGGTTGTCGTTTCAGAGCTTCGGTGTGCTCTATGATCCGACTTTCCCGGCGGCGGGAAACAGCCTCATTGTCGCGGTGTTGCTAACCGCCGGCTTTTCGGCGTCGGACCGGCGCCGCCGGGAGCTCGATGCGGCGTTGGAAGCGGAGCGGATCGAACGTTTCCGGATTGCCGGAGAATTGCGCGCGGCCCGTGAAATTCAAATGGGCATGTTGCCCGATCCCAAGGCAATCGAAGGGCTGCGGGCCAACGTGGAATTTTTTGCCATGCTTGAGCCGGCCCAGGAAGTCGGCGGCGATCTCTACGACGGGTTTATGCTCGACGACCATCGCTTTTGCTTTCTCATCGGCGATGTTTCCGGAAAGGGCGTCCCCGCTTCGCTGTTCATGGCCTTGACCAAGACGCTGTGCAAGAGCCTGGCGCGGCGCGAGCAAGTCCCGCTGGGACAGTTATTGCGCTCGGTCAACGAAGAAATTTCTCAGGACAATCCGGCGTTCATGTTTGTCACCGCTGTGATCGGCGTTATCGACGTCCGCAGCGGCGAAGTGGATCTGTGCAATGCTGGCCACGACGCGCCGGTACTTTTACGCGTCGAGCAGCCGCCGCTATTGCTGGATGACGCCCGCGGACCGCCCCTGTGTGTCATCGAAGACTTTCCCTACGAACCTGGACGGATCAAGCTCGAGCCCAACGATATTTTACTCTTGATGACCGATGGCGTCACCGAAGCCGCGGATCGGCAATACAATATGTATGGGTCGGCGCGGCTGCTTGAATGTCTTTCAGGGAACGAACGGCCTCACACCGCCACCCTCGTCTGTGAAAAACTTTACGCGGATGTGAAGCGATTTACCGAGGGCGCGCCGGCGTCGGACGATATTACGATCATGGCGCTTCGCTTCACGGCACCGATGGGGAAAAACTAGCGCACGATGACTTCTACCCGCCGATTGCGGGGTTCCGGTTGCTCGTCTGGGGTCGGCACCAACGGCTCTCGTTCGCCGCGCCCCACGGCACGAATGAAGCTCGCTTTAATGCCCCTCTGAATCAGCATGGAGCGCACGGCTTCCGCGCGCTCCAGTGACAAGCGGTCGTTATCGGTTTCCGTGCCGACGCGGTCGGTATGGCCAGTGACTTGCACTTCGACCGCCGGCCGCTGGGCCACCTCGGCAAGGAGCGCGGCCAGCGCGGGCTGCGAACCGGCGGCCACCTCCGTGCTATTGGTGTCGAAATAAAGTGTAAAACTGATGCTCTTGGGTGGCTTAGCGGCGAGGGCGTCGGCGAAGGTGCGATTGACTTCTTCCGTTGTAATGGTTGTCTTTTCGACGTTTCCTCGCGCATCGACCGCAACCGCGCTAAGCGGGGTTTCGAGAATCGCTTGCTGGTTTCCCTCGCCCACGGTTACCGCGCTGGGTGCACCGCTTTCTTCAGGTAAAAGGACGACGAAGGTTTTCACAGTTGCGCAGCTTGCAAGAAGCAGCGCGGCCGCCGCGGCGATAAAGCAAAGGACCAGCTCCCTTCGCCATCTTACGCACATGTCAATGACCTATTATTCCTCTACCTTTACAGCGAAGGTTGTGCCGCGGACGCCGAGGATCGTGGTCGGAGTTTTGACTTTCATGGCATCGGGGGAGCGTTTGGCGATTTGCCCGGACACGATGGCGAGAGTGCCGCGGTGCATATCGGCGAGAAATTCACCGTTGTTCGTGGTTGGATCGAAGCGAAACTGCTTGAGCTCGATCCGGCTATTTGGCCCGACCGATAATCGGGAATTATCAATGAAAGTGAGGCCGACGGAGCTATTGGCACCCGTTGTAAGCACATCCGCTTGTTCGACCAGATCGCCGGCTTTGGCGGTTCCTTGCACATTGTTACGCCACACTGAAACTTGCCCCGAAACGTTCTTGATCTGACCGATTTCCGCCCATGCGGCGCGATTGGAGCCGCAAACCAATAGGCCGAATAATATTGTCGGCAAGGCGCGGTGAACAAATCTCATTTCGCTTTCCTCCAAACTACAAAATTTGTCGCTCAGCGCAGCAGCCAAGCACATCTTCTATCAAAAGCGGGCAATGTCCTTCAACGATCTAGCTTCGCTTGATCGGTTCGACTGAAGGTAGGTGCAAGTAGTATACCATAACTGCGCCATTGTTAGCGCCGCACAAAGTGACCAATGCGGTAAAAGGAGGAAAAATCGTGATACAAGAGATCGATGATCCCATGATACCCATACCAATTCCGCAACAGGCGCCTGCTACGGAAGGATTAGCTGAGCTTCCGGGCACTCGCCTAGGCTATTGGGATACCGGCGGCGACGGAACTCCGGTCGTGTTCCTACATCCGGCGTCGGGCAGTGCGCTGGTTTGGCTGTACCAGCAACCCGTGTTCGCCAAGGCCGGCTATCGCGTGATCGCTTATTCGCGGCGCAACTATTACAATTCCGATCTGGCTCTAGAGGGCAATCCTGGAACCGGCTCGGACGACCTGCACAATCTGATCGAACTCTTGGGATTGGCGAGGTTCCATGCGGTGAGTTCGGCCGCCGGCGGCAGCGTCGCCACCGATTATGCGTTCTCGCACCCGGAACGGCTGCTGAGCTTGACCGTTTCCAGCAACAATCTCGCCGCGCGCGACGGTTACATCGCCGAAACGGCCGCCATGATCAGGCCTAAGGTGACGGAATCCCTGCCGCGCTGGTATTGGGAGCTCGGACCTTCGTACCGCGCGGCCAACCCTGCGGGCGTCGAGAGATGGAAGGAGCTTAACCACAAGTCCGAGACCGGCAAGGGAGCCCGGCAAAAGTTAGCCAATGTAGTGACGCCGGCAAGGCTAGAGACGTTAAAAGTTCCGACGCTGCTGATGGCCGGCGCGGCCGACCTGGCGACCCCGCCCTCGATCATGCGGATGATCGCGCGACATGTCCCCGACAACGAGGTCGTGGTCGCAGCCGAATGCGGGCATTCGCCCTACTGGGAGCGGCCAGATTTCTTCAATCGCACGGTCCTCGATTTCATCGGCCGGCGTGCAGGATAACCGGTGAGAAGAAGATCGCCGCCGAGTTGCGGCAAATCGCTTCTTAGCGGGCATGGCTTATCTCGGCTAATTAAGATTATTTGCCGTCATCGTTCCAACTTACACGCGCAATCGCGGTTTGTTGTCCAATAACCACTGCCCGAGGCGGGCGATGCCCTCTTCGAGATAGATCGTTGGCGCCCAGCCCAGTTCCCGTTCAGCGAGGGAAATATCCAAGGGGCTGCGCAAGCGATGGGAGGCGACTTCGGTGGCGTTGGGATGTTGGCCGATTTCGAATTTTAGATCAGGCAGCGCCTTGCGAATCGCTCGGACCAGGTCTTCACTGTTGTAGGCCTTATCGAGACCGATGTTGTAGGCGCGGCTGAGCGGCTTGTCGGCAAAAAGCGCGCGCCGCACCGCGTTAGCAACGTCATCCACGTAGATCAGATCGTCCAGCGGGCGGGTGAGAAAAGGCCGGCAGGGTTGGCCGAGAATCCCTTTTTTGAGTTCCAACGGAATACTCCGATACAGGCCCGGGCCGTACACCGACGAGTAGCGGAGGGCAACGAAGTCGACGCCGAGCTTTTCTTGGTAAAAATTTCCCATCCATTCGGAGACCGTTTTCGCGGCGCGGTAAAAATAGGTCGGATAGATCGTCACCGCATCATCTTCTTTGACCAGAGCGCCGTCCGGTTTTTGCAGTTGTCCGTAGATCGACGCTGAGCTGGAATAGACGACGCGCTGGATCTTGAGATCATTCGCCGCTTCTAAAATATTGGTCATGGCGTGATAGCAATAATTCAACACGGTGGGGCTTTCGTCGCGCGGTGGATGGGCGGCATGGAAGATGTGGGTTGGTGTTTCTTCCTCGCACAGCGCGCGGAAAGCCGCGCTGTCGGTCACGTTCATGATGCGACTGGATGCCTTTATACCGAGCAAGGCGAGTTCCGGCGAGCGCGGCACGACGTCGATGGGAACGACTTTGTGACCCAGCGATTCCATTAATCGCGTTGTGTGCGAGCCAATGAATCCGTTAGCGCCGGTAATCAGGACCGTGTTTGCCATGTTCGCCCAACTGTATCCCTACCGCTTGCGGATGAAGAGCTTGCGCATCAATGCTTCCCACTCGTTAATCTTTTTTTCGAACTCCTCCGCGGTGTACTTGCTTTCGATGTAAAGCTTTTTAAATTTTTGTTCCAGCGAACCGATATCATTGCGCGGCGAGCTGAGGCCGCCTTTCATGGCGACCTCCTGGCCGAATTTGGAATGGAGATAATCGAGAAACAAGAGCGCGGCATGAGGATGCGGCGCGTTGAGCACCATCCCCGAGGTGCCGACGCCGGCAATCACCGGATCCAGCGGGCGCCATTCCACCGGGGCCCCCTTTTGCTTGTGGGTAAAAATGTTGGAATTGAAAATCGTAGGCGATAAGGGCACTTCGCCCGACGCGACTAGGCCTGACAACGCCGCGCCGGAAATATTTTGGACGTTGATCTCCTGAGCGCTTAGTTTTTCCAAAAATTCACGGCCCATCATATCCAGAAGAGCGCCCACCCACTGGACGCCGGTGGTGGTGCCGGCGATGGACATCTTGCCCTTCCACTTGGGCTCGAGATAATCCTTGATGCTTTTGGGCGCTTCCGCCGCGGGTACGAGCTTGGAATTAAATCCGAGGCTGATGTAGATCTCCCGATTCGTCCAGCCATACACGCCGGTTTTTCCTTTTATCTTTGCGTCGTCATCGTAGGCGCTAAGTTCCGGCGAGATATGCTCCTGAAGCATCTTTTCGCGCAACAAAATCAACATGTATTCGGGGCTGGTTTCGACGACATCGGCGATGTAGCGAGCCGCGGTCACTTCTTCTGTTAGGCGCTTCAACAGTGCCTTCGAATCGCTGCGCCAGACATTGGCTTTGACGAAGGGATATTTCTTTTCAAATTCTTGCGACACCGGGCCAGCGACCCAGGTGTTGGAGGTGTAAAAGATGACCTGGCCTTCTTTCTTGGCGCCCTCAATGAGGATTTTTTCGCGGTCCGTTCCTCTGTACAGCGCAAGCTCCGCAAGAGACATGGACTTTGCTTGAGCGGCATGAGATGGAGATACTTGCAATGAGAGACACAACAGAATCGGCGCAATGATCGCGCCGTGAAAGATTCTGAATATCATCGATACTCCTTCCCTGAGTCCAATTCCGATTCAATCGAAATAGCCTGCTTTGTGCGCCCACAGCCACAGGTAGGCGATCTTTTCGTTGTAGAGTTCCGCATAGCCCACATGGCCATAGCGTGGAATGAGAACGACGTGAGCGCCTCCCGTCGTCGCCGCGTACTTGGCGCCCATGAACATCTCGCGTTTGTCCTCCAATCGGTCGCCGCGCAACCAGTGACCCTTGTCGTTCTCGCCGACCGTGAGGAGCACCTTGATTGACCTCAACCAAGCGCGGTCCGGTTCCTGCAGGTGATCGAAATACTCTTCGCGCGGGAGTCCGGTCCGTTTCGGGTATTCTTCAAGAATCCCCATTGCCGCGTTATGCTGGTTGTCGCAGA
Organism: Binatia bacterium; assembly: GCA_036555515.1. Taxonomy (GTDB): domain Bacteria; phylum Desulfobacterota; class Binatia; order UBA9968; family UBA9968; genus DATACQ01. Next base: position 10,091 of record DATBLC010000394.1, on the reverse strand, counting down.
GGCTGGTTTTCATCTGCGAGCGCAGCGGGCTGACCAGGCGGATGTACTCATCCGCCCCGCCCCAGGGGGTGAGATCTTCGGGATCGACATAGCCGGACTCCTTGAAACTGTCCGGCGAGCGGCGCGACAGGTGATCTACCGGCTTTTCGGCGTATTTTTCCGCGCCGGTCTTGTTGCGCCACTCCAGACGCCAACCATCCGGGCCGCCGCTGCCAAAGCCCACCAGTCCAATCACTTTAGGGTTTTTGCAAAAGCGCGTGAGATGCGCGGCCATCGGCCCGCCGGTGGAATGGCCAAAGCCGATTATTTCTCGGCCGGCTAAATGTTCGTCGGTGAGCAAGCCCGCACCCTGGAGTATGACGTTGAAAGTGCACTTGAGGTTACGGTCGCGGATTTCTTCTTGAGGCAATTCGCGATCCGTCAGATAAATCGGTTGGCGCTCCGGTATGGGAGTCTTCCACACGCCGCCCGGCGGATAGTGTCCGGGATAGGTGAGCGCCAGGACTTTGAAGCCTTGGGCGGCGAGCACGCGGGCCAAGCCGGGCCGGCCATCCGGCGTGAGGTCTATGATTTTCTCACTGCCGGCGCCGCCGTGAAAACACACAAAGGCACGACTGGCCTTGACTTCGTTTGCTGGCGTATCGAGCGTGCCGTGCATGTCCCAGTCGTAGCCGTTGCGGCGGTAGCGTGCCGTTACGTCGGCGCTCGAAAAGCCACCGTTGGCGTAGGGCTCGGTGATTGCCAGCCATTCCTCCCAGGTGAGCTTGAGTAATAGCTCCCGCGAATTCAGTTCTGAAAGATATTTTTCGATCGCGCCGCTGGCCATTGTCATGAACACCACAAGACTATGTCCGCACATAGTTGTCCAAATACCACTTGGCGATTTCCCCTTTGGTTGCGAACCATACTTCGGGGAAGCCCTTGGCGTATCGGATACATTCTTCGAAGACGCCGATAATGTTCGGCCTGCCGCCGATATGAGCGTGCACGAGACAGTCGATGAGCTTCGGCGAGCCCGCTTGACCCTCGGAATAGAGACAGTCAAAGGCCATCTTGAAGCTGTCGAAATAAAACCGCGCGGGATTTTTTGCGTTAAAGATGAGTGAAAGATCGTTGGCGTAATCGAGCCGCGGCATGATGATCAGCGGCTTGCCGTTGACAATGCGATGCTGGGGAACGTCGGGCCCCGGCAAGTCACCGGTCCAGAGTATTCCTTCGTCGACGAAGTGACCCAACGTATATTCGCTGATTCGATGCCCGGGGCTGACCCAGCCGACGGGGCGCTTGCCCGTCACCGCGGCAAGGGCATTGAGAGTTCGCGTGATGAGCGCCTTTTCCGCCGCAGCATCCAGTGAGCTTAGCGCAGTGTCATTGACCCAACCGTGGCCGACGATCTCATGACCGCCGGCGTAAAGTTCCTTCAACGCGTCAGGAAAGTCTTCGGCGACCCGGCCGTTGGTATCGATGGTCCCTTTAACGCCGTTGCGCGCCAAGACATCCATGATGCGCCAGATGCCGGCTTTACCGCCGTATTCGCCATAGGCGAGGGATGCGTAGTCGGGTTTGTCGCCGCCCTGGCGATACTGAGAATATTTTTCAAAGACTTCAAAAGCGACAAAGAAGCTCACGGCGATCTTGGCGTTGTTGGGCCACTTAATCGGTGAAGGTCTCATGGTATGTCCTTCTGTTCGCCCGCCTAGCACTGACCGGGTTCGTTTCTCGTGCTCGTCGAGCACGAACCACCCTTCGGCGCTGCTCAGGGTAGTGAGCCCGTCGAACTACGAACACTAGCAACGAACTCGAGATTCGATCAGCATACTATCAAGGGAAAATTCAAACCGTCAAGCTATTGGGAGGGGGGCGTTCAAAGTTCAAAGTTCAATGGTCAAGGTTGAATCCGGAAAATGCATTTGGAGGTGGTCCGAAACCTCCTTAAACTTTGAACTCTTGAACGTTGAACGGCGAGTTTTAGTGAGCTGCGAACGTCAGTTCGCCGCCGCGGGGCATCTGCCCGTGGTGAGATGCGCCTCGAAATCCTCCGGAAAAAGTTTGAGCGCGCTTTCGATGGGCGGGCCGGGCATGGCGATCAGATTGCAAAAGCCTTTGCCCTTGTTAAAAGCGAGCACTTTGCCGCACTGATCCAGCGCGGCTTGGCCACCCTGGCCTTGCTGTGCCTTTTTCAGCAGCATCGTCAGAGTGTTGGTTTCCATGCGGCAGGCGGGGCATTGGCCACAAGATTCCGCAGTGAAGAACTCGGAAATTTTAACAACCTCTTCGACAATACAGGCGCCTTCGGAGATCAAGCGAACAACCCCACAACCGAGGGCGGAACCCGCGTCGCGCATAGAGTTGTGATCGAGCGGCGTGTCGATTTTTTCCGGCGATAGAAAGGCCGATGATGGTGCGGCTGGCATAATCGCTTTGATTTTCTTCCCGCCTTTCATGCCGCCGCCGCATTCTTCTATCAAGTAGCGTAGCGGCGTGCCAAAGGGCAACTCGTAAACCCCCGGCCGATTGACGTCCTCATCCAGTGAAAATAACATTGTGCCCGTGCTCTCAGCGGTGCCGAACTTGCGGTACCAATCGGGGCCCTTCAAGAGAATTGGCGCGACATTTGCCAGGGTCTCGACATTGTTAACGGAAGTGGGATTGCCGAATAGGCCGACTGTGACGGGGAAAGGTGGTTTTTGCCTTGGCAACGGTTTTTTGCCTTCGATAACTTCCAAAGCCGCGGTATCTTCGCCCGCGACGTAATTATGCGGCGCTGCGACACATTCGATGTCGAGACTGAAATTCGATCCGAGAACGTTTGCGCCCCAATAGCCTTCGGCTTTTGCTTCCGCTAACGCCTCTTTTATGCTCTTGGTCGCAATGTCGTAATTGGCGTTGATGTAGAGATACGCCTTGGACGCGCCGATGGCGACAGAAGCCAGCACGACACCTTCGATGATGAGGTGCGGCAGATTTTCCATGAGCACCCGGTCTTTTTTACTGCCGGGCTCATCTTCGCCGCCGTTTAACACCAGATAGCGCGGCTCCCCGGGGGCTTCTCGGGTAAATTGCCATTTCTTCCCCGTCGGAAAGCCCGCGCCGCCCCGTCCGCGCAGTCCAGAGTCAAAAATTATTTTAATGATTTCTTCAGGGGTTACCTTGATGGCTTTAGCCAAGGCGTCATAACCGCCGCGGGCGCGGTATTGAACCAATCCCTCTCGTCCTTCGGTAACGCCGTGTGGGAAGAGGATACCGTCCACGGCTTACAGAACTCCAGTGTCGAGGAGCTGATAGATCAATTCTTTTAGCGAAGAGTCGATGGTGTCAAGGCGCCGCACATGGGGACCACCAGCGAGATGCTCGGTGATTTCGTCAAGATCCGATACCTGCACTTTGGCGTACCAACTTTTCTCCGGATAGAGCACGATGTTGGGTCCTTCCTGACAAGCGCCGAAACACATATAAGCTTTGACCTCGACATCGTCGAGGCCCCTGGCCGCCACCCGCTTCTGCAGCTCAGCCGTGAGCGGTTCGGAGCCACGCGACTTGCAATCGATATTTTGGCAGACAAGACAAATTCGCTTCACAGTCGCTCCTGAAATTCTACTTACTCGCGTCCTAATCGAGATGCAACAGTTAAACGAACAGCTCGGTTAGTTAAGCTGTATCTGCTGCACCCACTCTTTTCCCTTGATGATCTCGGCCAAGACTTGCTCGTCTTCCGGCGTCGGCAGGGTCTCTTTGACATGTTTAGCGTAAGCCTCGGGTGACAATAGCTCGCCGGTCACGCTGTAGGTCTTGCCGATATGCACACCGATGGAACGATTGAACCTGAGATCCGGGGCATAGAGCTTCGCTTGACCCTCCGGCACCAGCTGGTTCAGCTGGTCAATGAGTTTAGCGGATTCATTCATATAATGACCGCGGGAAAGATCGTTCAGTTTGTCCTTTTCAGCCGGAACGGTGGCTTCATGTTCGTCGTAGCGGCCTTTGAGACCCCAAGTGTAAGCCCAATGCGCTGACGAAGAGTGGTCCGTGCCGAAGAGGTCATAGGCGGTGGAGAGCCACTTGTTAAAGTACTTCTGGACAATGGAAATGGGAATTTTGCCGGAACGCAAGATTCGCGTCAATCCGGTGTGCCCGGTGAACATATGAAAGTGCTCTTCTTTCAGCATCGCCGTCACGCTTTCGGCCAGCGGCGCAAAAGCGGAATGGCTGAGCATGGTCAACTGATACTTGCCGTCGCGGTCGACAAATTCAGTGTAGGTGAAAAAGTCGAGCCAGTTATTTACCGGCGCGTTAAAAGAACCCAACAGCCGGTCGCCGCGGAAGGCTCGCCGTTCCAGAAGTTTTCGCGCCTCGAGCTTGCCTGAATCGCCGAAATAATTGACCAGCAAGTAGCACATCTGCCAGCCGTGGCGCATCTCTTCGCTGTTCACCCGGATTAGGGCCTTGCGGTCGTATTCTGTCGGCGCTGTATCGAGCAGATTTTTCTGCTGTTCCACGGACGCAAACTCGGTGTCGCCCTGATAAACGATCAGATTCATGAGCGCGTCGCGGATTGATTGATTGGGTATTTGGCTAACACGCTGCCATTTGGGCTGCCCTTTGAAATCGCCAAACTCAATTTCAGAGCTATGGAGCTCGCCTAGCTTGGTTTTAAACTCTTGATCCTGGAGAAGTGCCGGGTCATAGCCGATGTCTTTTTGCCATTGATGAAAGTAATCGATCCAGTCATCGAAAGTGGAAATTTTGCTCATGTCGGGATTCCTTTCAAGTTTCGAACGATCGTTCGAATTTCAACATAACCGCTGTGGCTCAGGATGTCAAGAGAGAGCTCAGAGGCAATGCCGGCTTGCCCGAGTCATGGCTAAATTAGCGATACATTTCAATTAGTTCGATCATGCCCAGGGCGCGAATCTGCTCGAAGAGATATTTTTTGATCTCGCCCACTGTGTCCATTTGAAGGACGATTTGAGCGGTGGCCTTGGCCGCCTGGTAGGCGATCGAGCGGATGGCTTTTTTAATGACGGGTATATAGAGGGCACCCATGCTGAACTCTTCAAGGCCCATGCCGAGCAAAAGCAGGGCGCAGAGCGGGTCACCGGCCATCTCACCACACATGCCTACCCGCTTACCTTCCCGCTTGCCGGCTTCGATGGTTGTGGCAAGCGCCGCTAGCACCGCCGGGTGCAGCGGCTCGTACAGGTTCGCTACTTTGCGGTTGCTCCTGTCCACCGCCAGGATGTACTGGATGAGGTCGTTGGTGCCGATGCTCAGAAAATCGACTTCTCGCAAGAACCGGTCGGCTAGATGAACGGCCGAAGGCACTTCGACCATTACTCCCAACTCCATGTGGCGGTCGAAGGGTGTGCCGTCGCGCTCCAGTTCGTCTCTAGTTTCCGCCAGCAGTTCTTTCACCTTGGCAATCTCTTCAAGACTCGATACCATAGGCACAAGCATGCGTACCCGCCCGAGGTCACCCACACGCAGAATCGCGCGCAACTGAGTCTTGAAGATCTCTTCCACTTCGAGGGAGACGCGGATGGAACGCCATCCCAAAAACGGATTCGGCTCGATGCCGATACTGCGCATATAAGAAGGATACTTATCAGCGCCGACATCCAGTGTCCGAATCGTCACCGGTTTGCCGGCCATGCCTTCAACGACTCGCTTGTAAAGAGCGTACTGTTCCTCTTCGCTGGGAAAATCCCGGTGCGCCAAAAAGGGAATTTCGGTGCGATAGAGTCCGACGCCCTGGGCGCCGTGGAGATGGGCGAAGGCCACGTCGTTTAAGAGACCCACGTTCGCGTAAAGCGAGACGCGGTGACCGTCTAGGGTTTCCGCGGGCAACTCTTTTAATTCCTCCAGCTCGCGGTTCAAATCAGCATAGTCTCTTTCAAGCCGGTCGTATTCACGAATTACTTCATGACTGGGATTGACATAAATAAGCCCCGAGTTGCCGTCAACGATCAACTGGTCTCCCTGACGAACTTTTTCCCGCAGTCCGTCGATGGCGACGACACTGGGAATTTCGAAGGACTTCGCCAAGATCGACGCGTGGGAGGTGACACCCCCGGTGGATAAGACGATTCCTTTAAAGTGGTCGCCTTCAAGCATGCTGAGGTCGGCAGGGGAAAGGTCTTCGGCCACCAGGACAGCGTCCTCGGGTATCTCCAGTTCGCGCCCTGACACGCCTGTGAGATTTTCCAGCAGCCGCTGTGCGGCATCTTTGATATCGGTCGTGCGTTCGCGTAGGTAGTTATCCTCGATCTTCGCAACATGCTCCAGATAGCGTTCAAAGACGAATCGCACCGCGTACTCCGCCGTAAAGCCATCTTTGTGAATATGGGTTTCGATCTGCTGGATAATCGCCGGATCTTCGAGGATCAGACGGTAGACATCGAAGATAGCGCTCTCTTCCTTAGAGATGAGAGCGCTCATGCGGTTTTTTACAACATTGATCTGCTCGATGCCGCGTTCCACGGCGCCGCGAAACCGTTCGATTTCGTGCTGACGTCGCCTGGTCTTTTTCTCTGGAATGGCGCCCAGGTCCATGCGTGGCTCCAAAACATAAGCGCGGCCGCGGCCGAATCCCGGGGAAGCGGCCAAACCCATCAAGCGCCCGCGCCAATGCTGGCGGGCTTTCGCCGTTCGCTCGGGCCGTTTGCGCTCGTAGGAGCGCAATTTGCGCATGGCAGCTAACATGCGCTTTTGATATTCCTTACGCTCTTGTTCTTTGGTCTTGAGAGAGTCGGCGAGGCGCGCCTGAACGATGATGCTCGCTACCTGGGCGGAGATCGTCGTCAACAGGCGAATTTCGTCATGCGCGAATCTGCGCCGCCGCGAGGTCTGGACGACTAAAACCCCGAGGGGCGTTTTTTTTTCAATGATCGGGACCCCTAAGAATGAGTGAAAATGTTCCTCATGGGTTTCCGGGAAATACTTATAGCGAGGGTGAGCGAGCGTATCCTCAACCATCACGGGTTTCATTTGTTCGATGACGAGGCCGGTGAGACCTTCGCCGATACCCATGGACACTTTTCCCACCGATTCCTTATCCAAACCCATGGTCGCGGAGAGGGTAAGGCGACTCCTGCGCTGGTCATAAATATAGATCGAACATACTTCCGTCCCCATACGCTCGGCGACGATGGTGACGATGTTGTCGAGAGTTTCCTGAACGTCGTGCGAATGGGTGATGAGGGTGCTGATATCTTCGAGGATCGTTAGATCTGGAAACAGCTTACCGGTGGGGAGTTTTGCTCTAGCCATGTAGCGGCGCCTCAACCGAGACGGAGCCTCCTATAAAACATAAAATTGGCTTTTTCGCTACCGAAACGATTCGGTAGGTCAGTAAAGAGGACGCCTCGGCGCGCGGTGGCGCGACTTGGACCGCGAGGCGTTAGAGAACACCCCGGGGATTCTCGCACCGCAGCCGCAGCGGTCACTGTCGAGGTTGTATTCGAGGATATCGTGCCAGGAGCGGCGGATAAGAACGCCTTTGCAAGCGGGGCAGTAGGTTGTCTGACCTTCATCGTCGAAGACGTTGCCGACGTAACAATATTTGACGCCTGCGGAAAGCGCGATCTGGCGGGCGCGTTTCAAGGTGGCAGGCGGTGTTCTGGGCTTGTCCGTCAATTTGAAATCGGGATGAAAGGCGGTGAAGTGAAGCGGAACAGATTCCCCGAGATGCTGCACCACCCAATCGCAGAGCCGCTTGGTCTCATCGGGGTCGTCGTTCTCTCCTGGAATCATCAAGTTGGTGATCTCAATCCAGATATTGGTTTCATGTTTGAGCCACTTCAACGTGTCGAGCACCGGATCGAGGTGAGAAAACGTAACCTTGTGATAAAAGCGCTCGGTGAAGGCCTTGAGATCGACGTTGGCGGCGTCAATGTAGCGATAAACTTCCGGGCGCGCCTCCGGTGTAATGTAGCCGGCCGTGACCATTACGCTTTTGAGACCTTGCTCGCGCGCCTGGCGCGAGATATCGATGACAAACTCGCCCCAGATCACCGGATCGTTATAGGTAAAGGCGATGCTCGGCACCCGATTTTGTTTTGCCAGCTCGACGATCTTTTCGGGGCTTGCCCCCGAGCTGTTGGCTTCGTCCAGCTTGGCTTTGCTTATGCTCCAGTTCTGGCAAAAACGGCAACCGAGATTGCAACCGGCGGTGCCGAAGCTCAAGATTTCGGTGCCCGGCAGAAAATGATTGAGGGGTTTCTTTTCAATCGGGTCGATGGCGAACCCGGTGGATGTCCCGTAACCCAACGAATAAAGCTTGCCGCCGATGTTTTTGCGAATGTAGCAGAATCCTGGCTGGTTCTCGCCCATCCGGCAAAAGCGCGGACAGAGGGTGCAGAGTATTCGGCCGTCATCTTCGGTGTGCCACCACAGGGCTTCCTTCATGAAAGAAGTATCCCGCTTTCAACAATTTGCCGCAAGAGACTGTCGCTCCGGTCCCGTTCACTTATGTCGCTGCGCTGCCGTTCCGATCGTTCTAGTCGTTCAAGCCCTTCGGGCCGTTCGAGGTTCAATGTTCAAAGTTCAGGTGCGCCGGTAAAGCCGGCAAGGTGTTGTGAATGAGAGTTTCATACAGTGAAGGAGTAGCCCACACTGGCTCCGAGTCATGTATCTTCGACCGCAAGGGCGAAGGTGAAGCGTTGACAGGGGTACATGCAGGCGAGGTGTTGGCTTTCACAATAAACTGACAATTTCTTGCTGATTATTGTGATTGATGTGAAAGAACGAATGCCGGGGCGGGCGGCCGTCCCGGCATTTTTATTTACACCAATTCGGTAGCGGCGAGTCTGACATGCTCGGCGGAGACTTGCTGGCACTTTTCATTGGCCGCGGCAATCAGAGCGCCGCGGGCGAGGTGGTTGGCCCTTCGTAACAGGCCGGCTGAGCCTTGCTGGATAGCGGTGATGGCTTGGGCCGAGAAGAGCTGGGTTTTGACTCCGGCGATGGTGAGGTGGTGGGCGAGGTAGAGTTGCATCTGCTCGGTGTCGATGCCTTCGAGATGGCTCCTGGCCACGATGCGAGAAGCCAGCGGCAAGGAGGAGCGGTACTGGAGCAGATCGAGGAGATTGTTCTGGCCTGAGAGGATCACGGGCAGATGGGGCTTGGAGTCGGCATCGAACTGGCAGAGGGTGTGCAGTTCGGCGAACACGTCAAGTCTGAGAAGGCTGGCCTCATCGATGATGAGGAGCGGTTGGATTTTCTTGTTGACGAGCTCAACGATTGAGTGGCGAATGATGCGGGTGAGAACGGCGCGAGAAAAGCTTTTGGTCTCGACGTCAAGGGCGGCGGCCAGTTGGCGGTAGGTTTCCAGAATAGAGCCGGCACAGGCGGTGATCCAAAGGGGATGGTACTGGGAGGGATGAAGGCGGCTTGAGGCAAAGCGCAGCGCGGTGGATTTACCGGCGCCGACCTCCCCGGTTAAAAGGCCGATGGCGCCCAGCCGCAGCACATAATCAAAGCGCTCGGTGAAGCCAGAGAGCGCGGGGGTGGTAAAGATTTCCTCGGCGTTTAACTCGACGCTGAAGGGCTCGCGCTGAAAGCCGAAGAAGCTTCGATAAAGAGGATGGCGCGTCATCACTCGGCCTCCTTTTTCCCTGAAAAGGGGAGCTTGCCGCCGCTTAGAGCCCGCGGTTCGGTGTGAATTTTGACGGTGTCCTTTTCACGTTGGACGTGGCAGTTGACGTTAAGGTCGACGGCTGTGAGCAAGCCGTAGGATTTAGCGTCGTGGCGGGCTTCGACGCGGGCGAGGTCATGGGCATGATAGAAAAGAGTGATCTGCTTGCCGATGAGACAGATGGGAGCTTCGTACAAACGCCCGGCCAGAGCGACAGTGCGATCTTTGGCGACGCGGCGGCGGGCCTGTTTGCGGAAGTGATCTTGGAGATCTTTGGGCGCCGCGCGCACACACTGGCAGTGAGCGGCATAGCGCGCAAGCGGGGTCTGCCCAGTGCTGCGATGCTCTCGGTTGTGGTAGACATCTCGGAGCCAGCAATCGAGGGCGAGGTTGAGATCGTTAAGACTTTGAGTGCGCACAGCGGGAAGAAAATCGCTGCGCACGGTGCGGAAGAAGCGCT
>DATBLC010000393.1:0-6994 GCA_036555515.1 Binatia bacterium | reverse complement strand
GGCCACCACCCCGTCCTCTCCATAGGTGGAAATGCCCGCCGGCAGGGCCTGAAAACAACCTTTGCGCTCCTGTGCCCGCGCTCTCCAGGTCTCACCCCTCGGTCGCTGTTTGGTTACTCAATTGTGGACTCCTTAATAACTTCTGAAACACTCTATATCACTTTTGAGCGCCGGGCGAGGGACGCGGGGTTGAAAAGTTGACGGTAGCCATCGCGTGTAGAAGGGATTTCACGGACATCAGAAATACACTACAGCGGTCCTGTTCCGTTTGAAATAACTTGACGGCGGTCAGTGTACAAAATAGGCTGCAGGCCATTATAAGAAGGAGAACGGACGATGAGCATTTTTATCGATTATCTGAAACTAATCGGATGGGGCGCCGTAGGCATTTTTACGATGGCTCTTTCCCTCTGGATCTTGCTAGGGATTTTTACGTGGCTCACGCCTGTGGATGAGTGGGATGAACTAAAGAAGGGAAACCTTGCGATCGCGATTGTTATGGCTTCTGTGATCATTGGATTTGCTCTGGTGATCTCGTCGGCGATCGCGCCACCACCTATTACTCCGTGAGGGCACGTTGGTGACTAGCTGGAATGAGCCAAATATCCGACGAGAGTCGCGCAAGGTGAGTCGTCAGGGGAAAGGATTTGGACTTTTATGGCGTACATCGTATTCCGTAGACCTTTTATCTTGACCCCATTGGAGCTAGCATTATTTGGCGGTGTCGGTGACTCAGGAGGAGTTCGAAACAGCAAACAGTTCGATTAAGCGTGGGCCGGTTTCATGGCTCACGAGGAGGCGTGCATGGCGATAACTTTGAACCATACGATTGTACCGGCGCGTGACAAGGAAGCATCGGCCCGTTTTTTCGCGCGCATCTTTGGTCTTGCGTACGACGGACCGTTGAGCCACTTTGCTCCGGTTCGCGTCAACGGCGAGCTTACCCTGGACTTCGACAACTCTGACTCGTTCGAACACCATCACTACGCGTTTCATGTGAGCGACGAGGAGTTCGACGCTATCTTCAGGCGCGTGCAAGAAGCGGGAATTTCCTGGGGCAGTGATCCTTGGAGCATGGAGAATCGACAACTGAATTCACGGAAAGGCGGCCGCGGCGTCTATTTTCGCGATCCGAACGGCCACGTTCTGGAGCTGCTTACGCGCTCCTAGGGAATAGCGCATTCGTAAACACTTTGAATGCACGACAGACCTTCTGGCGATACAAAAGTTCTCGATGATACTCGCGCTCGATCTCCTCCGCGCTCTTACGCATTTGCGGATCGCCGCAGCGTGGCCAATCCGTAACGTTGACGCCCGATAGTTAGGAGTGATAAGCCTCGCTCAAGTATGGACGGGCGAGCCCACGAGGTCACCCTTCAATCCAGAGTTTGAAGGGTTGGAGGTCTTAATGGCTTTCGACATGTTTCTCAAAATTGACGGGATCCAGGGCGAATCGACGGATAACCACCACAGGGATGAAATCGATATTCATTCCTATACGTGGGCTGAATCACAGCCCGCCGTAGCCAGCGCCGGGGCTGGCGCCGCGACGGGCAGAGTAACAATGCAGGACTTTCAATTTACGATGCGCGTGAACAAGGCTTCGCCAAGACTATTTCTGGCCTGTGCGAATGGAGCGCGCATCAAGAATGCCGTTCTTACCGTACGTCATTCGGGCGGGAACCCAGTTGAATTTCTCAAATGGACGCTGACTGATATCACCGTGGCGTCATACCAGACCGCTGCTAGTGTCCCCCCGGGTGAGCCGCCGACAGATCAGGTAAGTTTGCGCTTTACCAAAATCGAAACGGAATACATACGGATCAAGCCAGACGGCACGCTTGATGCGCCCATCAAAGAGGGTTGGGACCTGACGACGAACAGGGCGGTATAGGGGGCGCGGGGGAAAGGGGAAGGCTCAACAGCGAGGCTATATGCCGATTTGATTTTCGGCGCGTTGTAAACATGAAACCCGACCGTACGTCTACTCAAGGAAAAGCAGCACCCGACTCAAAAAATCTCTTCCAGGCTGTGCAGGAACCTGTCCGCGGCACTGATCCGAGTAGCTGGGAACGGGCCCGAGCGCTACTCGCTAGCATAGGAACCGAGTATCCATACGCCCGCGAGTGCATGAGTCGCGGCACGGAAGCCGCTGAGCTTCTCGGTAAACTCGGGATGGACGCCGAGACCCTTGCGGTCGCCCTGCTCCTTCCATTCGTCGAGAAGGGTGCGATCGACACGGCAGCGGTTAAGAAATGGGTCGGCGTTGACGTTGCGCACCTGACGCAAGGGGCCCGCCGTATCGCGATCTTTAAAGATCTGTGCAAGACCGCAACCGAGACTGTACAGGCGAATCGGCTGCGCCAGATGCTTTTAACGATTGCAGAGGATCCGCGGGTTGTGCTTGTGAGCCTCGCGCACCAGCTTTGTGTTCTGCGCGCGGCAACGGACGCACCTGAACAGACCCGCCGCGTCCTTGGCCATGAGACCCTTGAGGTCTTCGCGCCACTCGCGAACCGCTTGGGCGTTTGGGAGCTCAAACAGGAGCTTGAAGACCGCGCTTTTCGGTACTTGGAGCCAGACACCTATAAGCGCATCGCCGACTGGCTCGACCAGCGGCACACTGATCGCGAGCGTTATATCGCGCAGGTTATCGGGCGGCTGCACGAAGAATTTCATCGCGCCTCGGTGAGGGCCGAGATTAGCGGCCGCCCCAAGCACATCTACAGCGTCTGGAGCAAGATGCACCGCAAGGGCCTCGACTTTAGCAGGGTCTTCGATGTCCTCGGTTTTCGGATCCTGGTGAATGAAGTGAGCGACTGTTACGCGGCGCTGGGAGTGGTGCACAGTCTGTGGGAGCCCATCCTTGATGAGTTTGATGACTACATTGCCAAGGCGAAGCCCAATGGGTACCAGTCGCTGCATTCGGCAGTGACAGGTCCTGAGGGAGCGACGATGGAGGTGCAGATCCGTACCTTTGCCATGCACCGCCATGCCGATCTGGGTGTGGCGGCCCATTGGCGGTACAAGGAAGGTTTGCAACGACGCATCGCGTGGTCCCGCGGCTTCCTGGAAAGCGGGGAGAGCACGCAACTCGGCACGGATCTCATCGAGCGTTTCAAGCAAGTGGCCTTCCACGATCGGATCTACGTGCTCACGCCGCAAGGTCACGTTATAGACCTCCCGGCTAGCGCCACACCGCTCGATTTTGCCTATGCGGTTCACACGGAGGTGGGTCACCGTTGCCGCAGCGCCAAGGTCGATGGAGTTATGGTCTCGCTTACACAAAGACTCGCGAGCGGCCAGCAGGTCGAGATCCTCACGGCAAGGGAAAGCCACCCCAGCCGCGATTGGCTGAATCCCAACCTTGGATACCTGAAAACAGCTTCCGCGCGTGCCAAGGTCCGTCACTGGTTCAAGCAGCAGGATCATGAATTACATGTGGCGCAGGGCCGCACGGTGCTGGAGCGCGAACGCCGGCGGCTCGGCCTCAATGAGATCAACATTGCCGAACTCGCCAAGCTCTTCAACATGAGGCGGGCCGAGGACCTGCTCGCAGCGCTAGGGTGTGGCGACATCAGTACGGTGCGGCTCGGCCATGCGCTCGGCACCCAGCCCCCGCCTCAACCGCCAGGCACTGTGGTACAGTGGCCTGTAAAGCGACCGCATCCACGGGGCGACCTATTGGTGCAGGGTAAGAGCAATCTTCTGACCAAGATGGCAGGTTGTTGCAGGCCTGTGTCAGGCGAGCCCATCGGCGGATATGTCACCACGCAAGGACAGGGAGTCTCGATTCACCGACGCGACTGTCCGAATCTGAAGCAGCTTACGGCGCTACGGCCCCACAAGCTGGTGGAGGTTGCCTGGGGCGAGACGAGCGGGCAGTCCCATGTCGTCGATATCGTGGTGGTTGCCCACGATCGCCGCGGCCTACTGCGCGATGTCTCGGATGCCCTTGCGAGCGAGAAGATCAATATCGTTGCGGTGAACACCTCGAGCGATCAGGTCTCGGGGACAGCGCATATGCGCTTCACGTTGGAGGTTAGCGGCGCCGAGCAGCTGGAACGGGTGCTCAACCGTATTGCACGGTTGCCGGATGTGTACTACGCCCGCCGCTAAGTTAGACGTGTGTATGAAATGACACCGAAGCTAAGTAATATTCTGAAAGATTTGCGAGCAGATCCTGAGTTGATCTACGGACCACGGTTGGCGAGCCTGCTCCTATTCGGCTCGCAGGTTCCGGTGAGTTGAACGCGGAGATATGAAGCGCAGCACGGAAAGAATTCTCACGACCCATGTTGGCAGCTTGACACGCCCGCCTGAAATCATCGACGCCATGCGCGCGCGAGTAAGCAACCAGCCCTACGACGAGAAAAGCTTTGGTGAGAGCTTGCGGAAAGGCGTATCCGAGGTCGTGCGTCAGCAGGCCCAAGTCGGAATTGACGTTGTGAGCGATGGAGAATTCGGCAAGTCAGGCTTTGCCGCTTACATCAATGAAAGGCTTATCGGATTTGAACCAAGACCGGGCAAACCGGGTGAGTCCGGAGTATCAAGGGGCAAAGACCGCGCGGACTTCGCGGCGTTCTATCAAGAGTACGACCGCCTCACGCTGGCCCATCGTCCGGTAGCCATAAGGTGGGTGTGCACGGCACCCATTAAGTATGATCCGCGGCTCGTCCAGATCGATATCGCTAACTTCAAGGCTGCGCTCGATAGGGTAAGCGTGGAGGAAGCGTTCATGCCAGTGGCGGCGCCGATTACCGTCGAGACGGATCACCAAAACGAGTACTACCCTAGTGAAGAAGCCTACCTTTACGCCATCGCGGACGCTCTCAAGGAGGAGTACAGAGTGATCGTCGATGCCGGCTTCCTCATCCAATTGGATGATCCATGGATTACCGCCCACTGGGACCGGATGCTCCCCAACATAGACTTGAAGGAGTTCTACAAGTTTTGCGCGATCCGCGTCGACGCGACCAATTACGCCCTGGCGGGAATTCCAAGGGATCGCGTCCGGTACCATATATGCTGGGGCAGCTGGCACGGTCCACATAGCACGGACATACCCATCAAAGATATCCTATCACTCTTTCTCAAGGTCAATGCTGGCGCCTATCTCTTCGAGGCGGCAAACGTGCGGCACGAGCACGAATGGAAGGTATGGCAAAACGTCAAGCCGCCGGCGAACTCGGCGCTTATTCCCGGAGTGGTTACCCATGCGACCAATTTGATCGAGCATCCCGAGCTGGTGGCGCAACGGATCGTGCGGCTTGCCAATCTGGTGGGAAGGGAGAATGTGCTTGCGGGTACCGACTGTGGCTTTTCTCAGGGGCCGTTTAGCGCGAAGGTTCATTCTTCGATTCAGTGGGCGAAACTCAAGGCGCTGGTAGAGGGCGCAGAGCTGGCCAGTAAGGAGCTGTGGGCGCGCAAGTAGCTCATGCCGCGACCTTGCGAGAAAGCTAATCATGATATCTTCCGGCTCGCAGACGAGCGTCTGGAAGACCGATAATCTCCATATCCCTCCATGTTCCGCCAGGAAATCGACGTCGACCTGGAAGCCGCCCTACAACAAGCACAAATTACGTCAGCGCGCACGTCGAATTGACTGCAAGACCAGGACGGTTTTTCCGAAAGGCAAGTTTGATCGTTAGCCGACAACTGCGTCGCCCCAGGGGAAGTCAAGAAGATGAAGCAAAAAATGTCGCAGGGGCCGAGCGTTAACCGGTTCGCGCTGTTTCTTACCTTTTCGCGGATTACCCTTTCAGGCTTTGGTGGTGTGATGTTCTGGGCACGACGCGCGCTGGTCGAGCAGCAGCGCTGCCTCACGGAGCGAGAGTTTGCGGACCTGTTGACGCTAGGACAGCTGCTGCCCGGTCCACCCGGCCTCAATCTGACGGTGATGGTCGGGTATCGTTTCGGCGGGTGGACCGGCGCCGCAGCATCCGTCGCCGGGTTCTTGGGCTGGCCGTGTCTGGTAGTCATCGGTATGGGCGTACTGTACCAGCAGCACGCCGCCTTGCTTCAGGTTCGGCAGGCCCTGGCCGGCATGTCGAGCGTGGCGGCAGGGCTCCTGCTCGCCACCGCTATCAGATTGGCGACCGTGCTGCCGCGGCAGTGGCGACCGTGGCTCTTCGGCGCGCTGGCATTTGTGGGCGTCGGCGTCTTGCGCTGGCCTCTCCTTTGGGTCATCGGTGCTCTGGCACCCTTTGCCGTCGCCACGGCCTGGAAAGAGAGGGACTGATGGAACGCGTCGACCTGGGGGCGCTGTCTCTGCACTTGTTGGCCCTGTGGTTCGTGGCGATCGGCGGTCCCTCGGCTATATTGCCGGACATCCACCGTTACGTGGTGGAGGTGCATCACTTGATGACGAGTGCGCAGTTTGCCGAGATCTACACACTGGCGCAGGTGGCGCCCGGCCCTAACGCTATGTACGTTACTCTTATAGGATGGCAACTGGCTGGATGGGCAGGCGCAGCGGCGACGACGCTCCCGCTGCTCGTGCCCGCTAGCACCCTCACGCTGATCGTAGCGCACCTCAGCGCGCGTTATCCCAATGCCCCGATCGGTCGCGCCTTTCGCCGCGGCCTGACGCCGATTACGATTGGACTGATGTTCGCGAGCGCGTCGATACTGACGCGCGCGGCGAATCACGACTGGCGCGGGTATCTGATCACACTAATCACTGTAGCGCTAGTCCTGCGCGCGTCGTGGAACCCGCTTTGGCTGCTGGCCGCTGGCGCGCTGGCGGGAATCGTCGGCCTCGTCTGAGGACCCGGCCGCGTGTTCTCACTGGTCAGGAGAACGAAATAGAAAGTATGTTTTCCATAGTCGTCAGACAATCTTTGCGATAGTTTCTTACTAATGAGTTCGTTATTTAGAGACTATGTCGCTAGTGTGCGACCGAGAGGCGAGCCCTTCCGATCGCGGTCAATGGTTCTCTGCCTTGCCGGCCACCACCCCGTCCTCTCCATAGGTGGAAATGCCCGCCGGCAGG
>DATBLC010000392.1:0-9247 GCA_036555515.1 Binatia bacterium | reverse complement strand
TGTGGCTTTATTTCCAGCACATCCATGTTGTGAATGAGCGCATTGGTACTGATACCCGCGTCAAATAAAAGGCTCGCCGAGTGGTCACCCGTGTGGACGGTGACCAAAGCCGAGTAGCCATGCTCCGAAATAAGCGTCTCGCGCTCTCCCCATGGCAAGTCTGTCGGTATATGTGCCCGTCGAATTTCGGCCGTGCTGGGAAGAAACACGTCGATGCTATTATCCACCAGAATTGTGATTTCCAGCCGGTCAACTGCCTTAAGTGGCGCCGGTGTTTCCGCCATTGTTGACCCTCCTTTGTGGTCGTGAACAGCCTGTCGACGAATGTTGCGCGATTTGTTATCAGCGCCATCTCGACATCAGAGAAGACCTTTTTTTTCTGGGGTCGTCTGCGGGATTAACATAGGTGATGCTCAAGGGCCGCTGGGGGTAGGAATTCGCTACCAGTCGTCCCACCCCCTTTCGATAAGCTTAGCGGCCCGTTGCTTCCCGCGATATTTTCAGTGCCATCGTAATCCTTGTGCTTTATCACGCGCCCGGCGGGCGAAGGCCTTCGCTCTTCTGTGCGGCCTGGTCCATTTCCTCGGGAGTAATTAGTACCGTAGCTTTGACATTGGCTTGGCCTGCCCCATTCCCTGCAAGTGAGATTGCCGCCGCGTTTACGTTGTCAGGAAAATCCACTATGGCAAAAACGTCAGTGTCGCCGAAGGCAAAATAAAAGGCCTCTAATTTGCCACCGGCCGCTTTGAAGAATTGCTCTGCCGCTTGCCGCCGTTTGATGCCCCCATCTTTTGCCAGACCCCTGGCACCGTCCTGAGTCAAAGTAACCTGCATAAGAAACTTAGGCATATAAACCTCCTTGTTACGCAATTCTTGCCCAAATCCTGTTCATCTCGGTGCCCTAACCCGCTTAATTCATTGAGAACCTCTCTCGATTGCCGCGACACGGAAAACGAAATTCACAGTGAGTGCACCTGATTGACTTGGGGTCCCACTAGGCCTTGTAGCTGATCTCAGGGAATAAAAAGGCCAGCGCACCCTGGCGATACAAATCGCCCGAGCGGCTGGCCCTAAACTCTTCTGTTCATCTCCCCCTCCGAGGAACTATTTGCGTTCCTTCGTCGGCCTCAGATCACATTAGAAGCTTTCTCAATGATGGGGGCAGGCTTTTTACGATGGGACAAATATCACGCAAAAAATGTCTGTCAAGACCGAATTGCAGCTCAGGACTGAATGTATGACGCCTAGCACAAATCTTCATCGAATCAGCTTGTCCGCCCGCACAAACACCGTTGGGCGGAGTCATCAGGCCGACCTGCTTATCGGTTTTTTGATTGATAATCAATTCAAACTTCGTTCGGCAGCTCTCACGACGGGGTCCGCTTGCTAGGAACCGTTTCGGACATTGTCAGCATAGTGGCAACTCGACACCGTCAGTCGCGCCCGTACTCTCTGCGCATACGAAGCTGATAGTCGCGCCGTTGGCGGAGGATTGAGGCTCTCCCTAAAGGATCGAAGTTACACGGCCCATAAGCATCGATGATATCGCCGTCGCTCGCATCCTTAAGGATCGGCTGATCCGAAAACAGCGTATCCTCCCTGATCGCCGGAAATCTTATATGGCAGAAGCTACCAGAAGGATCGGGCACTCTCGAAATAGCGGTCTCGCCGGCCCATACGAACGAGCCGTAGAGCAAGAATATTCCTGCAAAAAACTTGACCGCTCTGAGGCCTCTTAGTTTAACCATAATATCCTCCTTCAGTCCGCGGTTCGCCTAACGTTCTTTCCCGTCATCTGTGTTGGACTTTGGCCTCAGCCTGCCTCCAATTCCTGACTGAAGCGCGAGCCTCTCCCAATTTGCCGGTATTACGAGAGTCCTTTCTTCGACCTTCAGATGCGCCTGATCGGTTAAGAAGTCGATGGAACTGGCTATACGCAACCCAGGTGCCATCTATCAGTTTGCTGTCAGTAATCATAATAGTTGTCTAAAAGACGCTAAGTAGCGAGCGGCCCTCGGAACAGTAATAGGCATTCGTTTGAGGCTGGCGTTTACAGTAATGTCTACTTAGTTCACGAGCTTGCCTTATCAATGAAAACTTCAGCGCGATCGTTAATCATCCTGTTGTCCAATTGAGCGCCTTGAGCGCACGGCGGCAGCAAGCCAGCAAATCGGCCGCACGCGAGTTTCGTAGGATCCGCCAGAAACAAATTCCAGTTCAGTAGCAACGTAATGAGGCGCGTCAAGTGGAATTTCCTAGGCAAAAGCCAAGTCTGAACTTCGACAACGGAGGCAACTTCCGAAAGAACACGCTTGCTTGAAGGTTTCTTATGATGCCGTTACTGTAGAAGTGTGAATAAGGCGCGTACAAATCGACGTGCTTCGGCTCGCCCGCGGAAGTATCAGTCGTTCCTAAAAGACAGTCCCTCTCCGGTGCTCGCCGAAGCGAATCTCTCGCGTCTCATCGAAAGCGGCGGCACAAAGGCCTTGGAGAAAATTCCCCACGCCGATTTAGCCGATCTGTTCAGAGTGCTCGGCGCGAGCGCCTATGTGAGCGACATTTTGTTCCGCCAGGGGAAAGACTGGCCGGATCTCTTTCTCCGCCAGCTTCGGACCAAGCGTAAACTCGCCGCGGACCACCTGGGCGAGCTGGATCCCTACGTTAAGAGCGCCGAATCACTTCCCGAATTTTGCGCCGCCCTGCGGCGACACAAGCAGCGCGAATATCTCCGCATCGGCGCGCGCGATCTCATGCCGTCGGTGACGATGGAAGAAACCGTGCGCGAGCTCACGGCGCTCGCCGAGGCGGCGCTGGAAGCCGGATACCGTTTTTGCAGAGCCGAAGTCGAAAAGGATTACGGCGTTCTTAATCTCCCCGGCAGCACACTGCGTAATCGCTTCGTTGTACTTGGCATGGGGAAACTGGGTGGCGGCGAGCTCAACTTCAGCTCCGATATCGACGTCATTTACCTTTACGAAAGCGACGAGGGCGAGAGTTCCGGCGGACGGAAAGGCAAAGTCGATCCAAGGACGTTTTTCTCGGAAATCGGTAAGAAGATCATTCACTGCATGGGCGAAGTCACCGAGGACGGCTTCGTCTTCCGCATCGATCTGCGCCTGCGCCCGCTCGGCGCCAACGGCCCGTTGGTGCAATCGATTCATTCCGCGATGCTTTATTATGAATCCTGGGGCCAGTGCTGGGAGCGCGCCGCATTGATCAAGGCGCGGCCCGTTGCCGGCGACATGGCGCTCGGCGCCGACTTTCTGCATGAAGTCGAGCCGTTCATTTACCGGCGTTACCTCGACTATACCACCGTCGATGAACTCCGGCACATGAAGATGCGCATCGAAAATGAACTGCTGACCGGCGACGGCAAGCAGCGCAATATCAAGCTCGGCTACGGCGGCATCCGCGAAATTGAATTCTTTACCCAAGCGCTGCAGTTGGTTAACGGCGGCTATGTGCCTCAAGTCAGGGGTCCGAGCACACTGCCAGCGCTGGCGGAGCTGGCGCGGCGTAATTTAATTTCCACCCGGGAACGCGACAAGCTTAGCAGCGCTTATCGCTTCCTCCGCCAGGCAGAACATAAAGTGCAGATCGTCCAGGAAGCGCACGCCCATTCGATTCCGGAAGGCAAGGACGAGGAGCAAGCGTTGGCGCGTCGCCTCGGCTACCGGGCCAAAGGCAAACTGAGCGAACACGAGCTTTTTTGGCGCGACCACCGCGCCACCACCAATTCCGTGCGCACCATTTTCGACCGGCTTTTTTACAACGCGCAAAAGGAAATAGCCGAAGAAGGCGCTTCCGATGCGGGCGCGATCTGGCATGATCTGGATCGCCAAGAAATAATCGTCAACGAGCTACGCGCTTTGGGATTCTCCGAGCCGGAAAGGGCCTATGAGAATCTGCTTGCGGTGCGAGATGGCGAGATCTTTGCGCCGCCGAGCCCCAAACGACGGCAGGTGATGCGCACTCTGGGACCAGCCTTGGTCACGGAGATCGCCAAAACCGGCGCCGCGGATCAGGCGCTGCTCAATCTCTCAAAGTTTAGCCAGCGCATCGGCGGCCGCACCGGTTTCCTTACTTTGCTCGCCGAGAATCCCGAAACCATGCGCCTGCTGGTTACTTTGTTCGCCGACAGCCAGTTCTTGACCGACCTATTTTTGAACCGGCCGGAATTGATCGATACTTTGATTCGAGTTGATTTAACGCGCGTCGAGAAGAGCAAAGACGAGATGCTTTCGGAGCTGCGTGCGGCGCTTGATGAACAAGGCGATGTCGAAGCAAAGTTGAACGCGCTGAGGCGCTATAAGACCGAGGAATTTATCCGGATTGGCTTGCACGATCTCGGCGGCGCGGTTGAGCTGATCCCCGTTCTCCATCAGCTCTCGGATCTCGCTGAAGTTTGCCTCGAAGGCGCGCTAGGTTTTACCCTCGATGAACTGGAAAAAAAATACGGCGCGGTACCCAGCGGGCGGTTCGCCGTAATCGGCGGTGGCAAGATGGGCGGCCGCGAGCTCGATTACAATTCCGATCTCGATCTGGTCTTCGTTTACCAGGCGGACGACGATGGGCAAACCCGGGGCGGCTCTCATGGCCGGTTGCCGGCCCATGAATTTTACGTGCGTCTGGGACAGAAAATGATCACCTACCTCTCCGCTCCCACCGAGGAAGGCATCGCATACAAGGTCGACATGCAGCTTCGCCCATCGGGCAAAGCCGGTCCGGTGGTCTGTTCGCTGGATGCCTATCGCGAGTACCACCGCAGCGGCTCCCAACTCTGGGAGCGGCAAGCGCTAATCAAGACGCGGTTCGTTGCCGGCGATCCAGCCCTCGGCAAGGAAATCGAAAAAGTCGCCGAAGGCTTCGCCTACGGCACAGGCTTGTCGGAGGAAGGCGTCGGCGAAATTCATCATCTGCGCATGCGCATGGAGCGGGAGCTGGCGGGCGAAGACGAAACACGCTTCAATCTCAAGAAGGGCCGCGGCGGCCTTGTCGACATTGAATTCGTAACGCAAATGCTGCAGCTCGCCCACGGCCACCGTGTGCGCGCCCTGCGCCGCCGTGAAACGCTGGTGGCGCTGAAAAAATTGTTCGAATGTAAAATATTGAAAAGCTCCGAGTACAAATTGCTCGCCGAAGGATATCTCTTCTTGCGCCGCTTGGATCATCGCCTGCGCCTGGAACGCGACCAATCCATAGACGCCTTCGAAGCCGATGCGGCGCGCTTGGAACGCATTGCCCGCGCCCTCGGCTATAATGGCGCGCACGGGAGCGGCAAAACTGCAAGAACGAAATCAGGCCAAAAACTGCTGCGCGATTACGAAGTCAAGCGTGAACATATCCGCGCTGGCTACGAACGATATTTTCTCGGCAAAGCCAGTCGTGCCAATAATAATAGATACAGTCGATAATACTGTTATATATATGGATACGAGGGTGAATTACCTGAATTCCTGAATTGTACGCTCTTTTTACCCCGTCTGACAGGTTCTGGAAAGACATGTCAAGCGATTCTCAATATTTAGACAGTATTTTAGAATAATATTATTGACAGTAGCACAATTCTGGGATATTTTTGGCGCATGAAGAAACAAATTCTCAAGGGCTTAGCCCTCGGTCTGTTTATCGCCATGACCTTTTCTCCTCTGCACGCCCAGACGGCGGACCCACAGGAACCGCCCGTTCAGGAGTCGGCAACGGAAGAGATGGGTTACGGCCTCGGAGCGGCCTTCGCCAGTCTTTTTTACATCCCGGCCAAGATCACCTATGCCACCTTGGGTCTGGTTACGGGTGGGCTCGGGTATGCCGTGACCGGCGGGCGGGCGGACGTGGCGAATAGCATTATATACCCCGCGGTGGGGGGCCACTGGGTTGTCACGCCGAGCAACCTGAAGGGGACGGAACCGATTTATTTCGTCGGAGCGCCGCCGCCCGAAAGCGGACCGCGCGTCGAAGCCGCTCCGGCTACACCCGCGACGACCGTCACACGCTAGTCGCCGAAACAGACACCGCGCTTCGAGGACTTGATAAAATCCAACAGGGCCGACACATCGCTGTCGGCCCCATCTTGTTTTTCTAATTCCTTTACCGCCAGCGAAAGATTGCGCCCTTTGCGGAACAGTACGCGAAAGGCTTCTCTAATCTTGCGGATTCGTTTTTCATCGAATCCGGCGCGTTTCAAGCCGACAACGTTCACGCCGCGCACGGTGTGTTGCCAGTCGATGATGGCGAAGGGCGGCACATCGCGGCTCGTGCCGCTGAGACCGCGCATCAGCGCGTAGTCGCCGATGCGCACGAACTGGTGGACGACGCAGTTGCCCGAGATAAAGACATGGTTGCCCACTTCAACGTATCCTGCTATCAGGGCGGCGTTGGCGAGTATCACGTTATCGCCGATATTGCAGTTGTGGCCGATATGCGAGTTCGCCATGAGAAAGTTATGATTACCGACAATCGTCGCCGAACCCGGCGCCGTGCCACGATGGATCTGCACATGTTCACGAATAATATTGTGGTCGCCAATTCTTAGATAAGTTTCTTCGCCCTTGTAGGCTTTGTCCTGGGGCGCGTCGCCAATGACCGCTCCTGGATGAATTTCGTTGTCGGCCCCGATCTCCGTCCACCCCGTCAGGTAAGCATGGGCCATCACTCGGCTGCCGCGTTTGATTTTGACCGGGCCCTCGATGACGACATATGGGCCGATGATAACATCGATATCGATCTCCGCTTCAGGATCAATGACTGCAGTGGGATGAATGGTCATGCAGATTCACAAGACTTTTTCAGTGGGTTTTTTCATCGTCGTCGTCCTGATCATCGCGGGCCGAATCCGATTCGCTGGCAGGCATGCGATATCGCTCTTCGGTCCACGCGCCCAGGTCGATCAGTTGACAGCGGTTCGAGCAAAATGGCCGGTGCGGGTTGCTTTCCCAATGAGTTTCGGCGCGACAGGTAGGACACCTTACGGTGAACGGCATATTTACGAATCCAGAGTGCCGGCGGCGAACAGCTCGTCGACCGCGAGCTTTTTCTCCATGAGCCCCTGGTCGAGGGAGTAACCGATAAAGCGCTCGATGTTGGCGCGGTTGTTCCGGATTCCATGGGGCCATGGGTCGTCGCCGAATGCAGCCCGCTCCTCTTCGAACAGATGCCTGCCCCAGACAAAGCGCGACCAGTTCGGATCATCGTAATATTCCACACAAGCCTCCTTGGCTTTGTCAAATGCCGCCATAACGCTATTTGCCAGCCAGGGATCCTTCGCCAGGATATCGTCCTTGAAAGCGACTACGTGCATGATGGGATAATAGCCGTTCTTCTGAAAATACTTTTTCTCCTCTGCCTTGGGATCGGCAAACAAACGGCGAATACTGCCGCCACCGCGCAACGCCTCTTTCGGCGGATGGGGAACCATCAACGCGTCGATCTCCCCTCTCTCCAGCATGGCGCCGATCTTCTGTCCAGGTTTGAGCAATTGCATTGTGACGCCTTCGATGGGTTTGATCGGTACGGCTTCGTCTTTAGAGAGAACCCAGTCTATTTTGCGCCACGGAACATCATACTCAGATTGCAAATCGCCTTTCGCCAACACCGAAAGTGTAGTTTGGAAAGTGCTTAGACCCACTTTCCTACCGACCAAATCCCGCGGCGAAGCGATCCCTGCATTCACGTTAACCCACATTTGTGACAGGCTGAACAATCGCCGCGGAAAAACCGGAATCGCCGTAAACGGCATGCCGCGGCTCCTGGCGATCAGATAGGAAGACAAAGACAACTCGCAGATATCGAACTCGCCCTTCTGCAGCATGCGTTCATGCCGGTCCTGACCATGCTTCAAAGGATTGGACTGTCCGACTTCCAAGACCTGAAGATCGACTCCTTCCGCCCGCACCGAACCATCGAATAGCGGCAGGTGCCGGTCGTAGTGGGATAATGCCATTGTGAGTTTAGGTTGTGCCACGTCGATACTCCCCTCGTGAATAGTCATTTTTTATCGGGAGAGAAAAAACTATCCAAAAGCCTTCGCCTCATGGTCGCCTCCCCTCCCGGCAACATATCAAACTTGGTGGTGTTATCGGTCCTTTGCAGGATTTTTCGCCCTTCGGCGTCTTCGTGCATCGAGAGCAGAATCGTCTCCAGGCGGCTGACCAGCGCCGGAGCGAGATCGCCGCGCACGGAAACGAGGTGGCGCGGCAGCCTTTCCGTTTGCGCCAGGACGGCTACGTCGGCCTTTTTCTTTTCCTCAAGGGCGCCAAAATCGTCGTTGCTGAACGCCCCGGCAGCCGCCTGTTGCGTGAGCACCAAATCGACGAGTTTCTCTTGAGTAAGGGCAAAAACATAACCAACGTCCGTCGGCTGGCTATTGGGATTGAATCCTCTCTTTTCGGTAAGCTTCAACCCGCGTCGAAGAAGGAACAATTTCGGCAGCAAATAGCCTGAGGTCGATCCGGCATCCTCGAATGCGATGGTCTTCCCCATTAGGTCTTCCAGGCGCTTTATTCCACTGCTCCGCTTGGTAAAAATGACGCTGTAATAATCGGCCAAGCCGCCCTTCCAACGGCGCAAGAGTAACTTCCCATTGCCATGCACAAAATTGATAACATAAGTTGGATAAGCGCTCTCCATATAAAAGTCGACTTTTCGTTGTTCAAGTAGTTTTGCAAGTTCAAACGGCGTCGGCGCCGTCATGACTTTGCCCTCGATCTCCGATGCAGAGGAGAGCTTGCGGGTTATGTATCGCACAAAGTGTCCGAAGTGCTCTTCAATTTCCCACCGATGGGTCTCAGAAACCATTCCCAATGACAGCGTCTTGATTTCAGGCCGCTCCCGTGTTTGTGCGCAAACCTTGGAGCCTGCGGTTGCGCCGAGGAGAAGAGCGGCTGCGACGAGCAAGAGATAGGACAAATACTTCTGATTCATTTTGATCTTGTCAAAAACCTCACAGCACTATCGGCGCCAACGATACCATTTATCGTGGCACTTTATTACAAGAACCAAGGCCGCTCCGCAAGCTGTCACGGCGCTGCGCTTTCAGGTCAATCGGCCGCCAAAGCTCGGAGCGAGGCCTATTAAGGAGTCCACAATTGAGTAACCAAACAGCGACCGAGGGGTGAGACCTGGAGAGCGCGGGCACAGGAGCGCAAAGGTTGTTTTCAGGCCCTGCCGGCGGGCATTTCCACCTATGGAGAGGACGGGGTGGTGGCTGGCAAGGCAGAGAACCATTGACCGCGATCGGAAGGGCTCGCCT
>DATBLC010000391.1:0-3852 GCA_036555515.1 Binatia bacterium | reverse complement strand
GGTTTCTCGAGCAGCAGAAGCGAACACAATCCGCAATTCGGTTGGTGTGGATAAGCAGTAAGCCGTCGTGTCATTGTCCAAGTCAATGTACGGGAATTCGCTTACATGCCATTTGAAGCGATGTCTCATTCTCGGGAACGAAACTCCAATCTTAAGTGCCTCTTTAAGCGCATGAATGCATAACCGATCAATTCGGCACTTCGCTGAAGGCCTAAACCTTGTCTGATCTGCCCTACACTGTTGCGACATCAACACAGTTATCAACAGGGTGATGTTGATAACCGTGACGAGCTAATTTCTTGTGTACTCAAGAATCACTGTTCGTTAGTTCGGTGCCTGTCAGCATTGTGCGGTGTTAGGACACGACTCCTTTGAAGCAGACGCGATGATATTGACGTGCTTTCCAGCATGGCAAATTCGGAGGCGGGCTCACCTGGTCAAACACCAAGCGCTGAACGCAAAAAAATGCGATGGAAGCCGCAACGGCTCCAGCAATGCCGACCACTAGAAAACCGATGAAGGCAACCATGATGACAACCGGACCCGGTGTGATCATCGCCACGGCCACTTCATCGAGAAACTGATGGTCGTTCAGCCAGCCGAAATGTTGCACGACCCCCTGTTGTAAGAACGGCACAATCGCCAGTCCGCTGCCGAATACAAAGGCGCCCGCTTTGGTGAAGAACAGAAGAATCTGCGCCAGCAAATCGCCTTGAGCCGTCGCCGTTCCCGTTTGCTGTACCCATCTCTCGATGAGCCAGACCAGCATTCCCAGCCCGATGCCGCTCGCCGCGACTAAAAGCCCGCGCCACCAGCCGGGCCATGCGCGTACGATCCGGCAAAGATAAAAAATTCGGCAAGCTCAGCCTGAGCCCATATCGTGACCAGCGCAACCAGCGAGAAACGATCCACAGCAAAGGATCACGCTTATTGGTGCTGCGCGCGAGTTTGTAAGCGGCGATGGCGATGATCGCGATGACGGTTGCACCGATCGCGTAACGGCGGACTGTGGCGGATGCAGGCGCTTTTCTAGGTAACGTACGCCAGTGAAATGGCAAGTACCATTACAAACGATGAGAGGATGAAAGCCAAACCAACCAGTGTCGCGCGCAGAATACCGGCTTCGAAATAACCGATAGCGATCGCCGTCTGTGCCGCCAGCAGGCCCGGCATGATCTGCGCGCGCGCCAAAGATAATTTGTAAGTGTCCTCCCTAATCCAGCCCCGTTGCTCGACCAGATCCCTATGCATCAAACCCACCAGCGCCACCGGTCCGCCGAATCCAACCGTGGCGAGCTTGAGAAAATACGCGGTCAGCGGCCAAAGACCTGATTCTGCAAAAATTGTTAACTGAATGCTCGATCCGTGCCGCGGCGAAAGATCGGGGTTTGGCTGCATAGTAGTTGCCTTTCAACGGGCGACTCAGCCACAGCAATAGTCGCGGTTCTTGCCGGAAGCAAGGGCACAGAAAAGAAAATCTCTCGGTGAAATCGGGATCGATTGCTGTCCTTGAGACTGCACGGCCCGATCTTATATAAGTGCGGCTGTGTCGAAGACATTCACAGCACAGGATCAATCGTTAAGGGCTACACCGCTTCATCCGACGGTGCGGGCGTTGGGAATCGTTTCGCTGCTTAATGATCTATCGAGCGAAGTCGCCGTGCGAACGCTGCCGCTTTTCCTTGCCAACGTACTGGGCGTTCGCGCCAGCATCATCGGTCTTATCGAGGGGATCGCCGAGAGCACGGCGACGTTGCTCAAGCTCGTTTCGGGGCATATCTCGGACCGCATCGGCAAGAAAAAGGTGCTCACCCTTTGGGGTTATGGCCTCTCGAATCTTACGAAGCCGTTGCTGTACTTCGCGGGATCATGGACCATTATTCTGCTTGTCAGATTCTTGGACCGAGTGGGAAAAGGAGTTCGCACGGCACCGCGCGATGCGCTAATTGCCGACGTTACTCTAACCGAAAACCGAGGACGCGCTTTCGGCTTTAACAGGGCAATGGATAAAGCAGGCGGCTTTATCGGACTTCTGCTCGCGGCAACGGTTCTCTACGCAACCGAGCGCGACGCCGTTACTCTCACCTGGGAAACCTATCAATGGCTGGTGTTGCTTGCAGTCGTACCCGGACTTGCCGCAGTGGCGATCATTGCCAAGTGGGTCGAAGACCAGGCCGCCGCTCCTGTCAAAGTGTCGGCTCGGCTTCTCTGGTCGGAATTGGGGGGCCGTTTCTGGGCATTTATCGCGATCGTCACTGTTTTTACACTGGGCAACTCGAGCGATGCTTTTCTGATGCTGCGCGCACAGACGGTGGGTTTGACACTGTTGGAAATTTTTCTTGTCATAGCGGTTTTCAATCTTGTGATTAGCGCTACATCCACCAAAGGCGGCGCACTATCAGATCGTTTTGGCAGGCGCAATTTGATCGTTGTCGGCTGGCTGATCTACGCGGCAATCTATTTGGGCCTCGCCTTTGCTTCGTCCGCGTGGCACATGTGGGCGCTCTACGCGGGCTACGGGCTTTACTACGGCGCTTTTCAAGGAGCCTCAAGCGCGCTGATCGCGGACTTGGTTCCCCAACACCTGCGCGGCACGGCGTACGGCATCTTCAACGGCGCTCTGGGAGTGGCCGCTTTTCCCGCTAGCCTCATCGCGGGAATCCTTTGGGATTGGTACGGTCCGGCCGCGCCATTCCTTTTCGGCGGCGGCGTTTCCCTACTCGCTGTCATTGGTTTGTTCGTGCTTCCGAAAGAAAAGTACTCAGGGTGAACCGTAAGCGTGAGTTGCGGGCGCGCTCTTTTCAGCTGGTCGGTTTTCGTCCTGAGCCGCTCCGGTAAAAGCGAATTTGCACTTTCTCCACGGTTGCGAGACCGTCCGATATTGCACCGTCGATGATCGGCAGGAATGCTTCGATCTTTTCGAGCGTATCGACAATTTCAACCACGATCGGCAAATCCGTGGACAAGTCCAAGATTCGCGCCGTATGGATCCGGGAGCGCGCCCCGAACCCTTCCAAGCCGCGCAGAACGGTTGCGCCTGCCAAGCCGTTTTCTCGGGCCGTGCGCACGATCCATTCGTAGAGCAGCATACCTCCGCGCCGGTCGCTTTCGCCGATAAAAACCCGCAACAAGTAGCCTTCTTCCGGTAGCGTCATAAAAGGTACCTCAAACCAACCGAGCCAAGAGATTGCCAAACCATACGCCCAATAGTCCGAGAAGGATGTGCGCCGCAATATTCGCCAAAGCGGCGACGAACTGAGTGTTCCGCGCCAGGGATAAGGTTTCGACGGTGAGAGAAGAAAAAGTTGTAAATCCGCCGAGCAGTCCGATGAAAACGAAAAGCCGGAATTCAGCAGTAAAAAGGGATCTACTTTCCGCAAGACTTGCCAGAAAACCAATCGCTACGGAGCCCGTGATATTGACCACCAGAGTGCCATAGGGAAACCACGGGTTATCCAGAACTCGATGTACCCACCCGCTAAGGACATAGCGGAGAATAGAACCCAGGAAACCGCCCGCACCCACTAAGATAATCGGTAACACGTAAATCTCCTCGACCCATAAAAAACAAACCCCTACTTCAGAACAAATTTGAAGTAGGGGTCATCAATTCGCCGCCCGGCGAATGGTTGCTGGCGAACCCCATCGCCATTGATCTTTTGCAAAAACTTATAAATCAAGCTCCGGCCGTGGTCAACTATTTGTCGGAACTTCGTCTTTGGACTTGCACGAATGGTGGGCCAAGCTCGGGCGGCTGGACGGAGACCAACTTGATACAGGCGAATCCGTGCTATTTAGACGGCGGTCGCTCGCGGCCCATCGTCCAGGACGGAGGATCGCTGGCAGGAAACG
>DATBLC010000390.1:0-3388 GCA_036555515.1 Binatia bacterium | reverse complement strand
CACCTCGAAGGGAAGAATCGTAGCGCCGTTAAGCAATGCCAAAAAGCCGATGGTCACAGCGTTCCCCGTGCCAGAGGTAGTCAACAACAACCTGTCGTATTTGGACAGTGCGTAGGCGTTCGTAAACAGCATGACCTGATGAAGCAGGTTTCGGTGCGCCCAAATGACTCCTTTGGGTTGACCTGTAGAGCCAGACGTATAGTTTAGGATTGCAAGCGTGTCCGGCGAGATGTTCAGTCCAAGGTTTTCTGCGGGAACGTGAGACGCGATCGAATCGAATTCAAGCAGCCTGGAATCTCTCTCACCACAATCTCGTATTGCTTCACTGTATTGTCGTTCGGAAATGATCAGGCCCGCTTGAGAGTCTTCCAATACGGCAGCCACTCTTGCCTTGGGAGATGATCGGTCGAGCAATACAATAAATTTGCCTGCCTTCAAGACGGCAAGCATGGCCGCCAATAGTTTTGGGCCCTTTTCAAGCAAAATGGCAACAGCTTCCGCTTCGAATCCCCGCCGCGCGATGATCGAGTGAGCTAAGCGATTAGCCGTCGCATTCACTTGTGAATAAGTAACTACTTCAGGACCCATCTTTACCGCGGTACGGTCAGGATACATGCGCACCATCTTTTCGAATCGCTCGGGAATCGATTGCTCAACGTCTTCCTTCGGGAAAGGCTGGAAGTCGCTGGTGGGTCCGTCACGGCGCGTATCGCTGGATTGTTGAGAACGTTCGACGGGCTCAAGATCTACGCGCTGGCACTCCGTGATCACTGCCGCCATCTTTTCCACGGTGGGTGAATCAAAAAGGGCCTGTAGGGCTAGCTCCGAGCGAAACTGTTCAATCACGCGGGTTATAATCCGTGTGGCTGCTAGTGAATGTCCGCCAAGTTCGAAAAAATTGTCGTGAATACCGACCCGGTCAATGCCAAGAATCTCTGCCCAAATGCCGGCCAGTTGTCGCTCCACTTCGCAGCGCGGCGCCATAAAGGGACTGTCAACATGGGGACGAGTTTCGGCTGGTAGCGGAAGGGCTGCGCGATCGACTTTGTTGTGCGGAGTCAAAGGGATGCTTTCCAACCTCACAAAAGCAGGTGGAATCATGTAATCGGGAAGCGTGCGTGCCAAGAACCTTACCAATTCACTGATCGTGGGAGCTTGCTCGGAAGCTGTCACGAAGTAGGCGGTCAGTGCCATTTCTCCTGACCGAGTGGTTCGAGCCGTGATCACCGTGTCATGGATGTTCGGATGGGCCCGAAGAACGGATTCGACCTCTTTGAGATCCACCGGGTAGCCGCGAACCTTGACGCGAAAGTCTTTGCGCCCTTTGTGGATCAGACACCCGTCAGAAAGCCTGAGGCCCATATCACCGGTTAGGTAAATCCGATATCCATTTTCGCCTGGATCGCGCTTAAATTTGACCCTTCCCAGTCGAGGATTGCGTAGATATCCCGGAGATAAATAGCGACTCCGGACAGCAATCTCACCAACTTCGTCAAAGCCTATTTTTTTGCCGGCCTGATCGACAAGCAGGATTTCTTTTCCCGGGGCTGGATAGCCAACCGGAACCGCGCTTTCATTCAGGACGGTGTCGTGATCAATTAAGTAATCGGTCAGAGGCCCTGTCTCGTTTGAGGATAGCCCGGTGACAAGGATGCACTTAGAAGAAAAAGAACGTTTGTAGAGGTCGGTGTCTGATCTGAAGACCGATTCACTTCTCAGACGCACAACGCGCAAGTCGGGAAAATAATCGTTTCCTTTCAAGGTTTCACAAAGGCCGCGAAAAAGAGGCGAGCTCATCGGCGCGATCGTGATGTGTTCCTCCGCTAACCAGGCTCGGAGACGGACAACACCCGCCTTCTTGACCTCCAATGAATAAAGACCCGCACCATTTAACAGTGCCAGCAATGAATTGGTGATCGCATTGGAGGTGCCGGAAGAAAGCAGGCTAATTCGATCGTGTTCGCAGACATGAATGAGGTTGGTACGCAGCATGATGTTGTGCAAAATCATCCTGTGGGTGCGCAGCAAACCTTTGGGCTCTCCGGTTGAACCGGAAGTGTAATTGATAAAGGCGAGGGCTTTTGGGACGATCGTGACGCCAGGATTATCTCCGGAAATCGACTCATGGATGGTTTCCCATTCCATCCATTGACAGTCACCGTTCGTAAT
Source organism: Binatia bacterium (assembly GCA_036555515.1). Classification (GTDB taxonomy): domain Bacteria; phylum Desulfobacterota; class Binatia; order UBA9968; family UBA9968; genus DATACQ01. Next base: position 1,219 of record DATBLC010000390.1, on the reverse strand, counting down.
TTCATTGGCCAACAAGGTGTTTTGCCGGTTGGTCACGCCCAACTTCGCCCGCGCCTGCTTCAGCATGGCGCTGAGCCGAGCTTTTGGGAAAGATGGATCCAGAATCAGGAAAAACTTTCCGGCCTTCATCACTCCCAACATGGCAGCAACTTGAGCTACGTCCTTTTCCAGAAGAATACCCACCAGTTGAGCTTTTGGACCCTGACGTTGCAGCAACACGTGCGCGAACCGATTGGCCATCTCATTGAGCTGCTTGTAAGTTACGGCGCCGGTTTCTGTTTTGATCGCAATCCGATCAGCATACCGCCGCACGATTTTTTCGAACCGCAGCGGAATGGAAGTCTCTACCTCCTCAGGCGGAAACTCGACATAAGTTCGAGTCGGATGGAAGCACTTCGCCCGGATCGCCTCCTGCTCCGGCGGAGGCTGGAGCTCGGATGTGTCAACAACCGACATTTTGTCTTATGATTTGACGGAGTCTTAACCGCAGCTGGCTTGGGATCGCACTCTCGGCTGCTGCTGCGGCTTATGGAGCAAGGCTAGGTTTGGGCAGCCAATACCTAATCTTCAAACTTTAAACTTTTGATGAACCACGGCTGCGACCCAGCGATTATCGAACGGTTACCGCGCCGCGGCTGCCAAGTCGACCCACGCTGGGCAACTGTTCGGGATTAAGAATCATCATCCGCTAGACAGGCTATCGCTTTTCCGAAAATGAGGTTCCGAGCAATTCCTTCGCTTGTGACTCTGAAATCGATTCCAATTCCGCCAGCATGTCGGTCAGATGAGCTTGATCGAATTTTTTTTCCAACTCGCTGCGGGTAATCGCCAAGGCCAGTTCCTCCACCGTCGGGCACTCAAAGAGCGTCCGCAACGGCAGACTCGTGTGAAACGCATCCTGGATCCGAGCCATGACCCGGGTCGCCAACAGCGAATGGCCTCCCAACTCGAAAAAGTTGTCATGGATCCCCACGCGGTCGAGCGCCAGCACGGCGCGCCAAATTTCCGCCAATATTTCTTCCGCAGGCGTGCGTGGCGAAACAAAGGTCACGCCTAGCTGCTCTCTGTGATCCGCGGGCGCAGGCAAAGCCCGCAGATCTATTTTTCCATTGGGTGTCAGCGGGAACGCATCCAGCACCACGATCGCGGAGGGCACCATATGGTCCGGCAGCTTCTTTTTCAAATAGGCATGAAGCGCATGCGCCGTCGGTTTTTTTCC
>DATBLC010000389.1:0-15090 GCA_036555515.1 Binatia bacterium | reverse complement strand
CTGCCGGCGGGCATTTCCACCTATGGAGAGGACGGGGTGGTGGCCGGCAAGGCAGAGAACCATTGACCGCGATCGGAAGGGCTCGCCTCTCGGTCGCACACTAGCGACATAGTCTCTAAATAACGAACTCATTAGTAAGAGATTCGCCCCGTTCGCGTATCCCGTACATAATCCGGTGATGTACGGCCGTCAAGGCCAAAAAGACAACAGGCTCCCAGGCAAAAATTTGAGATCTCTTCGTAACCTCTTCCTCTTCTAATGCCTATTGCCTTCAATTCCCTTGAGGATTCGTTCCGCCGCTTGTTCGCCGGTGCGCACGCAGTCGGAAATGCCGACGCCGTGATAAGCGCTCCCGGCAAGCGCAAGGGTCGGGAATCGGCTCAGCGCCGCTTCTACTCTTTTAATTATGTCTTCATGGCCGACATGGTACTGCGGCATTGAATCCGGGTGACGCCAGATACGCGAGAAATGAGGCTCCGCTTTCACGCCAAGGAGGCTCGCCAGTTCCGCGCGAACGTTTTTTTCCATCGCGGCATCATCATCGTTGAAAAGCTCCGATTGCAAGCTGCCGCCGACGAAAGCGCGCAGTAATATATCGCCCGGCGGCGCCCGTCCGGGATATTTGAGACTGCTGAATGTGCAAGCCATGATTTTGCGATTTTCTATTGCCGGCACGACAAAGCCAAAGCTATTCGGCGCGCTCGGAAAATCATCTCGTTTGTAGGCCAGACTTACCGTGGCCGTCGATGCGTAGGGAATTTGCTTCAGTTCCGCAGCCGCGCTGGGAGCCACGGAGGCTACCATCTCCGCCGTGCGAAAAGCTGGCGCGGCGAAGATCACGGCGCTGGCATCGAGTGTTTTGTTTCCGGCCACGGTGACACGCCAGGCCTGCTGTTCGTCGTCGAAGCGCAGGTTTTTTACTCCGCTGTTAAGTTGAACGCAGCCTTCGGACAGTCTCCTCGCAATACCGTCGACGAATTCCTGCATGCCGCCGGCCAAGGTGACGAACAAACTCCAGCGCGCGCCGCTGCCCGCTTCGCGCCGGCGTGCCCGCCTGCGCTCGGCCGACCACATGGCATAGATCACGCTGCGCTGGTTGCGCTCCATTTCTAAGAAGCGCGGCATGGTTGCCGAGAGACTGAGCTTGTCGGGATCGGAAGCGTAGATACCCCCAACTAACGGTTGGGCTACGCGCTCGAGTGCTTCGACGCCAAAGCGCCGGCGGACGAAGGACCCCAGACTTTCGCCGGCGTTAGAATTCCCGCGCGGCACCAGCAGTTCGGCGGCCATGCGCAACTTGCCGGCCCAAGAAAAGATCGGTGTTTTGATAAACGGCCAAAGACGAGTTGGCGCCAACAGATAAAAACCTTCGGGCAACGGCTCGAGCTTGCCGTGATGAACGACGTAGATCTTTTGGTAGGGCGTCTGCGTCGAGACCAGACGCGATGTGAGTTGGAGGCGTTCGCATAGCTGCAACGCCCAGGGTTTTTCGGTAATGAAGGAATCCGGCCCGGCCTCGACCAGAAAGCCGGCAACTCGCTCGGTGGCGATGGCGCCGCCGAGGCGTGAGGATGCTTCGAGCAAAACAACGTCGATATCGAGGCCTCTTTCGTTTTTCAGCTCGACGATGCGATGAGCGGCGGCCAACCCCGCAATGCCGCCGCCAATAACGGCGATGCAGCGGTTCATTCGCCCTCACCCTTCTCGCTCCCCGAGTACAGGGTGAGGGTAAAATTCTTGATCGATTCAAAACAGATCAGGATTGCGCCATCCTCTTCAAGACAACATCGGCGATCATTTGGATAAACGTCGGGTGATCGTTGGGGCAGCTTGCACGGATCAGTTTTGCGCCCAGGTTTTTGGCGATCTTCGTCGCTTCGATATCGAGATCATAAAGCACTTCGACATGATCGCAGACGAAACCGATGGGCGCGACGACAATTTCCTTGACGCCTTCCCCTGCCAAATCCTCAATCACTCGGCATATATCGGGTTCGAGCCACGGATCGGTCGGCTTGCCGCTGCGGCTTTGGTATGCGATGGACCAGCGTCGATAATCCAGTTTCCCGGCAATCTGGCGGGCGGTGATTTGCAATTGTTCGACGTAAGGCGAACGCGCAGCCATTGGCGCAGGCAGGCTGTGCGCCGTGAAGATGAGCGGAGTCGAATTTCGCATGGCTGCTGCGAAATCGGCTGAGCAGGCTTGAATCAGTTCAGTCCAGCATTGAATGAACAGAGGATGGTCGTACCAGTCATCGCAGTAATCGATTGCCGGGGCCCGCGCTCCGAATTCAGCTCGGGCGTCGGCGATATTCTTCTGATATCGCTCCCAGCTCGCTTCCGTCCGGTGCGAAGAAAGGATGAATCCCACTGCCCGTCCCACGCCCTCATCGGCCATTCGTTTCAATGTCTCAGGGAAAAACGGACTGGCATTGCGCATGCCGACATATACGGGCAAATCCACCCGCCGTTCATGCAACAACTCTTGCAGTTTGCCGGCCTGGCGAAGAGTAATTTCATTGAGCGGCGATCTGCCGCCGACGGCTTCGTAATGACGGGCGACTTCTTCTAGCCGCGCGGACGGAATAGGAATCCCTTTCGTTATCCGCGCAAGGAAAGGACGAATTTCTTCCGGACACGTTGGACCGCCGAAAGCGATGAGCAGAACCGCCTGGTAGTGGTTAGACATATTTCTATCGCTTGGCGCAGGGGAGTATTGGAGTGCTGGAGTACTGGGGGTCGGTTCGGATTTATTTTTACTTCAACGGTCCGTTTGTCCGACCACCCTAACCCAATACTCCATGACTCCAATACTCCATCACTCCAGTTCTGCTGCTGTTTCACCGCGAGCTGAGTTCATGCACGGCATCGACCAACGCTTTGGCATTCTCCACCGGTGTTTCCGGCAAAACCCCATGACCCAGGTTAAAAATATGGCCCGGCCTTCCGCCCGCGCGGCGCAGGATCTCTTCAGCTCGCCGGCGGATTTCCCTTGGGGAAGAAAGCAGCACGGCGGGATCGAGATTGCCTTGGATCGCAATATCATGTCCTAAGCACTCCCAGGCCGCGTCGAGATTTACTCTCCAGTCCACGCCGATGACATCGCCTCCGGCGGCACGTAGCGATTTGAGAAATCCCCCTGTCCCGGTGCTGAAGTGGATGACAGGAACGCCTGGAGTTATCCCTGCAATAGCTGCGCGGGTATGCGGAAGCACGAACCGCTCGTAGTCTTCGGGAGATAAACAGCCGGCCCAACTATCGAAGAGCTGTACGGCATCGGCCCCCGCCGCGATTTGCGCGTTGAGATACTTGGCAATAACCGACGACAGTCGCTCCATCAAAGGACGCCAGGCACCGGGATTCGAATAAATCAGCTTTTTGGTCTTAAGATAATTGCGGGAGCCGCCGCCCTCGATGAGATAGGAGGCCAGGGTAAAGGGTGCGCCGGCAAAGCCGATGAGCGGCACTTTGGCGTTCAGCGCGGCGCGACTCTTGCGCACGGCTTCGTAAACAAAGGGAAGAGCTTCCTGCGGGTCGAATTCGATGAGCTGTTCGACATGGGTCCTGCTGCTAACCTGGTTGTGGATGACGGGACCATCCCCTTTCGTATACTCCAGCCCTACGCCCATGGGCTCCAAAATGAGCAGGATATCCGCAAAAAGTATCGCCGCGTCGACGCCGAGGCGTTCTACCGGGGTTACCGTGATTTCGGCCGCTAGTTCCGGTTTCTTGCAAAGCTCTAAAAATCCGTACTGCGCGCGAAGGTTGCGGTATTCTTCCATGTAACGACCGGCCTGGCGCATGAGCCACACGGGGGTGTAGCTGGTTTTTTCGCGCCGGCAGGCGGCAAGGAATGTATTCATGCCATAGTGCCTGTGGTGAACATTCTTTTGCCGCGTCCTTCGTGGAGAAATCTGGTTCCGTTTCCTCTATTCAATAACGCCTAATGCGCGACAAGTTTCCCGGCCCAACTGACCGCCAATCCGCCAAGCAGAAAAACCAGCGTCATGGGATTGCGTTCCTCGATACGGTGCACCTGGGGCAGAATATCGGCGGTGGCGATGGCGAGAAACGTCCCGGCCGAAATTCCGATGGCGACCGCCACCGATTCGGCGGCGACGGTGCTCAGAGAAAGATAGGCGACGAGCGCTCCAACGGGAGTCGTCAGAGAAAAGAGCAGGCTCAGAAATCCTACGGTACGCCGGTTCCATCCCACCGACAACAGGATCGACGAAATTGAAATGCCGTCCGGCATCTTATGAATAATCACCGCCAGGAGGACGACCGGGCCCAGCTGTGGAATAATAAGCCCGGCGCCGAGGGCCACACCGTCCAAGAGGCTATGCAGCGATATACCCAAAAAAGCGGGAATGCCCATCTGGTGAATGTCGCAATCTCGTTCTTCGCAAGCGTGCACGAAGACAAAGCGCTCCAGAATAAAAATCAGCAAGAACCCGGCCAACACGGCCAATCCGAGCCCGTCGCTTAGAAATTTTCCGGCTTCGGGAATCATGTGAAAAAAAACCGCCCCGAGGAGAACTCCCGCGCTGAAACTGAGGAGCAATGCAAGGGTTTTCTGGGACAGCGCTTTTATCAGCGGCAAGAATCCGCCCAGCAGGGATACGAAAATAAGCGTTGGGAGATAGAGCGCTAGAGAAGCCATAGAAACTTTTTATGACGGTTGAAGCTAGCATAGAGGCAGGGGGGTGGCAAATCAGTGTAAGGACAGGTCACATGGGTTCCCGTTCAAAACGTTCCAATCGTTCAACCCGGATTGCGCAGTTGCGCTCGACAGGAAGCGCGAGGCGTAACTTTTCCGTAGCAAAGTCTCAGCCGAAGGCTGATCCGCCTGTGGCGGAGATGCCGTCTGGCTCTGAGCAGACATCGAGCAACGGTACTTTGATGGCACGTTAAAGCTCGTAACAGCGAAGTTCGAAAGCGCAAGATGACTTTGAAATTTCACAGTTGGACGCCTTCGCTACTCCAGGGTTCCACCTCGCTTCCGCGCGCCTCAGTTTAACTGCGAAATCCGGGTTCAATGCGCGGGGCAAAAAACAAATGGGCGCGAACGACCAGCCGCTTTACAAGTAGTGAAGCTTTACGTGACCTGCGGACAAGCTCTCTTCGGCTTGCTTGATGCGTTCGACCGTTCCAAGGTCTTGCCAGAAACCATCGAAGCGAAACCCAAATAATCGCTCCCTATGGCGCAGCATCTCGGGATAAACGTACTTGGTGGTGCTGAATTTCTGCGAATCCGCCGGCGTGGGCATGTGGTTGAAGACGCTTGGTTCGAGGACCTGCACGCCGGTGAACATCAGCGTGGTCAGCACAACGCCCATGCTCTGCGGCAACTTGGTTTTGAGAAGGCGGCAGATACGTCCGTCGGCAGCAACGTCCAACGAACCGTATTGATCGGCGCGAGCGTCGGGCCTAAGGACGAGGGTCGCCGACGCTTTGTTTTGACGGTGAAAGGCGATGACCTCCGCCAACGGCAGGTCGATCAGTACGTCCGTATTGATGACGATAAACGTCGCGTCTTCAAGGAAGGGCCTTGCCTTCAGAAGCCCGCCGCCGGTGTCGAGTAGTTCCGCTTCCTTCGAGTAGCGTAATTTCAAACCGAGCCTAGCGCCGTCGGCCAAATAGTTTTCCACTTGGTCGCCGAGGTGATGCAAATTGATGATAACTTCCTTGATGCCGTAGTGCCGGAGCAAGAGCAACGGGTATTCGATCATCGGGCGCCCGGCGACGGGGACCAGTGATTTGGGGGTTTGCTCCGTTATCGGACGCAACCTCTGGCCCTCGCCCGCGGCAAAGACCATCGCCTTCATCGCATTTCCTCGTAATGCTCGGCGAGAAGGGGAATGATTTTTTCCGTTTGCGGCAGCCGGGCAAGATTTCGCTTCAACCGGCGTAGAGTGGGTGGGATGAATTTCTTGTAGGCGGGTTTTCCTTTGACGATGTCGAGATAATAGAACCGCCCGACGACCTTCAGGTCCCTTTGAATCGCCGAGAGCAAATAGATTTCGAGAAATTCATGAGCGTTCAGCGCCGTTTCGGTCTTCGCCGCTTTTCGCTCCATGTAGTATCGCAACAACCGTTCTTCGAGGTGCGGCAGAATGACAGCGTCGGTGACCCGGTCGTTCAGCAGCGATGCCAAATCATACTGCGGCGGCGCCAGGAGCGCGTCCTGAAAGTCAATGACGACAACCGCGCCGTCATGCACCATTAAATTCCAGCTATGATAGTCGCGGTGATTCAAGCAGGGGACTTCACTATCCAAGCGGCGCGCGATCTCGGCGAAGATAACGCGCAGCTCCTCCATGGCGCTCTTATGCACCACCGTGCCGGGGCGTTTTTCCAGACCGTATTCCAAAAAATGCTCGAACTCCCACATGTAAAGCCGGAAATCAAAACGCTGCTGAAACGCGATACAGGCGTCATCGCGGCCCTTGGTCCCATCGATCTGAAGGATTAGCAGTTCGTCGATAGCTCGTTCGTACCAGGCAAGCACTTCGCGTTCCGGCAGTCCTTGGATCTTATCCCAGAGCGCTATATCTCCCAGGTCTTCGAGAATTAGAATACCTTCCTTTTCCCATTGGCCATAAAGTTTCGGCACCCTGGCGCCGATATTACTTAAAAACCGGTGGACGTTGAGAAAAGGGAGTTCTTTCAGCGGTTCTTTAAATACCGCCAACTCCTCGGACGAAAGCGGCAAGGAGCTTTCGGCGGGGAGCGCCATGACGATAACTGAAGACGGCGTCCTGGCTTCGGCCAGGGTGGCGCGAAAGTAGCGGCGGCTCGACGCATCTCCCGCCAGCGATACTAGAGACACGATTTCCGCATCCGCGCCGCAAACGGCGCGAATTTTCTCTCCAATAGTAGATTCCAGTTTTCCGGTCACCGGGTGATCTCCTTGTATCGACCTCCGGTCAGCCACAGGCTATAATGATGTATTAACATGAAACTGCCAATGTCTTTGATGACGCTCTTCTTAAGCGTCTTGCTGCCGCTCCAATTATACTTATTTTTGCGCCTGCGTGGGTATGTTCGCGACAAGATAGAACAACCGCTGTTACGCAAGATCATCTTGCTCGGCGCCGGCGCCTTTTTAATCATGATATTGGCCGCGCTGGCGTGGCAGCCGATTCTGAGACGCTTCGCCGTCGGCGCCAGTTCGCACCCGCTCCCTACGCTATTTAAAGTCGCTCACATCTGGGGCGTCGGCTCCATAGGTTGCGCGGCAGTTTTGTTTATGTATAGCTTGTTCGGCCGCGCTAATCCATTTTGTCGCCGCGTTAGGGAGTCGACTCAACCCGACCGCGGGCGCCGGCAGTTCTTGCAGCGAACCGCCGGCATGGCGGCGGCGGCGCCCTTTGTGCTTTCCGGCTATGGTGTGGGGGTGCAACGCCGCCGGTTTGACATCGACCATTTTACCGTTTCGCTAGACGGCCTTACCACCGCTCTATCCGGGTTTACCTTAGTGCAGCTTACGGACATCCATGTCGGACCGTTCATGACCGCGGAAGAGTTAGCCGCGTTTGTCGAAGCGGCAAACCGCCTGGAACCGGATCTAATCGCTCTGACCGGGGATTTTGTCGCCGGCAGTCCGGTGGAGGTCGCGCCGTGCGTCGAGGTCTTGGCCGGTCTTAAAGCCCGTTACGGTATTTTTGCTTGCATCGGCAACCATGAAATTTACGCGAAAGCCGATGCTCTCCTCACCCGTGCACTGGAAGCTAACAACATCCGCGTTTTGCGTAATGACGGTGTTTCGCTGCCGGTTGAAAACAGCCGGCTTGCCATCCTCGGCATAGATGATTTGCGTTCTGGGCGGCCCGATTTCAATCGAGCCGTCGGCGCGGCCCAAAAAGACGGCGGCGAAGCGAAAATTCTATTGTCGCACCGCCCGGAGATTTTTCCCCGGGCGGCGCGGGCCGGAATCGATCTGGTCCTCTCGGGCCACTATCACGGCGGACAAATAAAACTGGGCCGCCATCCGGAAAGTCTTTCCGTCGCGCGTTTTCTTACCCCCTACGCTGAAGGATTTTTTCAGCTGCCGCGGGCGGCATCGCCTAGCGCCGCGGACAAACGCGGGTCAACCTTGTTTGTCGGCCGCGGCGTGGGAATTTCCGGGTTCCCGGTCCGGATTAACTGCGCGCCACAAATCGCTCATCTAACGCTCAAGAAGGCATGAGGCAGAAGGCGGAAGGCAGGCGATACGTCTTGAACGATTGGAACCCTTTAACCCGGATTCCGCAGTTAGACTCGGGAGACGGCAAGCGAGGCGGAACCCAGGAGTAGCGAAGGGGTCCAACTGTAAAATTTGATTCTGCTGAAAAACCCTCCGTTCATCCTTCGAGAGCCTCAGGACGAACGGAGGAGCCGTTGAAATCATTGGAGATGTTTCCGTTCATGCTGAGCCTGTCGAAGCATTCTTAGGGTTTTTCAGCAGAATCAAAATTTCAAAGTCATTTTGCGCTTTCGAACTTCGCTGTTACGAGCTTTAACGTGCCGTCAAAGCACCGTTGCTCGATGTCTGCTCAGAGGCAGACGGCATCTCCGCCACAGGCGGATCAGCCTTCGGCTGAGACTTTGCTACGGAAGGGTTACGCCTCGCGCTTCCTGTCGAGCGCAACTGCGCAATCCGGGTTGAATTGTCGGCAAACAGTTCAAGTCTGTGAGGACCGGCGCCGCCGGTCTGCTAGACTTCTCAGCTGCCGCCGAAGCCGATTGTGACGGAGCCGGCGTCGACGATGACCGGAATCTTTCGCCGGCCCCCGGTGATCTTCAGCATGCGCTCCAGACCAGCGGGGTCTTCGAGGACGTTGATGTACTCGAAGGGAATCTTACGGCGCGAGAAATCCTTGCGGGCTTCCGCGGTGTAGGGGCAAAGGTCCTGGCCAAAAATCTGTATTTTTTCTTCTGACATGGAATGATCTCTTTAGCAGTTGAGTTTCGCTCATGCGCCGATGTCTGTAATCATAAGGCGGCGGTCGGTTAAATTGCAACTGGATCATTCCCTATGTTACGTTCGCGAGAATTTCATTTGTCAACAGAGACTGGGGCAAGTGAGGATGCAGGATGGAAGATCGAGGATGGAGAGTGGAAGCGCGAAAAAGTGCGCCATCGTCGATCCTCCACCTTCGGTCCTCATAGCCATAAGGGGCATTGATGGCAGGGGTTCTCTACGTCGTCGCCACGCCCATTGGCAATCTTGAGGACATCACGCTGCGGGCTTTGCGGGTTCTCAAACAGGTGGACGTTATTGCCGCCGAAGATACCCGGCACACGCAAAAACTGCTGCGCCATTACCAAATTCGCACGCCGCTCACGAGCTACCATGAGCACAACGAGAGAACTAAAGCGCCCGCGCTGGTCGAACGCCTGCTGCGCGGCGCGAGCATCGCGCTGGTGTCGGATGCCGGAACGCCGGCCATTTCCGATCCGGGTTACCGGCTGGTGCTTGCGGCCGTCGCTGCTGAGGTTCAGGTCACGCCCCTACCCGGGCCTTCGGCGTTAACCGCGGTGCTCAGCGCCGCCGCCTTTCCCACCAATCGCTTCGTTTTCGAGGGTTTTCTCCCCGAGAAGACTGAGCAACGACGGGAACGACTTCGGGCGCTGCATGATGAGGAGCGCACGCTGGTTTTCTACGAAGCGCCGCACCGGCTCAAAGACTCACTGGACGATATCGGAGCGATTCTAGGCGACAGAACCATCGTGATCGCACGCGAAGTGAGCAAAATCCACGAGCAGTTCATGCGCGGTCGGATTAGTGAAATTATCACCGGAATTTCCGATCGTGAAGCGCGCGGAGAGATCGTCATCGTCGTACACGGGTCTACAGGTGAGTCGGGGGCTTCCGAGGACCTGGTAAAAAAGGACATTGTGAAACTGCAAGCAAGCGGCATGCGAGTAAGAGATATTGCCGATCTGCTGGGTGAAAAATATGCTTTGCCCAAGAAACGGATCTATCGGATAGCGCTCGAGGTCGGGAAAGATTTCAATCGGTGACTTTGTATTCTTCGAGCTTTCTATAGAGCGTGGTTCGATCCACACCGAGAATGCGCGCGGCCTCGGTTTTGTTCCCTTTGGTGTTTTCCATGACGCGCTGAATATACTCTCTCTCGAGATCGTGCAGCGTGTAGCCCTTGGCTACGGCTTTCTCAAGCGGAGCGTCATCATGACTCCCGGCAATCATTGACTGCGGCAGGTCATCGACGCCAATGGTCGCTTCCTTGCCCATCAAGACGGCGCGCTCGATGGTATGCTCCAGCTCTCGGACGTTGCCGGGCCACCGATGCCTCATGAGCGCTTCGAGCGCGGCGTTGTCGATGCCGCTTACCGCGCGCCGCGACTGCGAGTTAAACTTCTGGATGAAGTGATCTACCAAAATGGGAATATCATCGGTTCGTTCCCTTAACGGAGGAAGCTCGATTCTGATCACATTCAAACGATAGTAAAGGTCCTGGCGAAAGCTTCCGTCCGCTACGCGTTGCTCCAAATCCCCGTTGGTCGCTGAAATTAGTCTTGCGTCCACCTTTTCGTTCTTATTTGCCCCCAAGGGTCTGACTTCCTTCTCCTCTATGGCGCGCAACAATTTGGCCTGCAAATTGACCGCGATCTCGCCAATTTCATCGAGAAACAGCGTTCCTCCCGAAGCTTCTTGAAACAGTCCGCGGCGATCCTTCTTGGCATCCGTAAAGGCGCCTCGAACATAGCCGAAAAGTTCGCTCTCTAACAGCGCGCCGGGCACCGCGGCACAATTCAAAGCAACGAAGGGTCCGCGGGCGCGCGCGCTGTTGAAATGAACGGCCCGCGCGATCAATTCCTTACCCGTGCCGCTTTCTCCGGTGATCAGGATATTCGCCGGCAGGTCGCTCACCTGAGCGACCAAAGCAAAGACTCTTGCCATGTTTTCACTGCGGCCGATGAGATTGCTGAATTGATATCGGCCGCGTACTTCGGTGCGCAAACGTTCAAGTTCCAGTCGGAGACTTTTCTGTTCCAGGGCCCGGCGCACATGGAGCAGGATTTCTTCGCCGCGAAAGGGTTTGGTGATGTAGTTAAGCGCCCCTGCGTGCATGGCTTCAACCGCGCTTTCGATGGTTCCGAAGGCCGTGATCAGAAGGACAGGGTGGTCTGAATCCATCGCTTTGAGCCGAGAGACCAGCTCCGTTCCCTTCATGCCCGGCATCATTAAATCGGTAATCGTCAGATCAAACTTGCCGCGTTTATGGCGCTCGATCGCGGATGATCCGTCATGCTCTACCTCGACATCGAAATGCTCCTCACGGAGAAGCTCGATCAAGAAGCGCGCCATTTCCCGGTCGTCTTCCACGACCAAAATATGGCTTGGCGGGTTCGTACCGGTCGGATCAGTGAAGCTCATCAGGAAGCCGCTCAAAGCTCTTTGCCAATTTGTGGCCGGTCGGAAGCTCGATGACAAACCGCGTGAACTTACCAGGTTCGCTTTCGACCCGAATTTCGCCGCCGTGGTCCTTAATAATGCCGTAGCTTACGGCCAGGCCCAGCCCGCTCCCTTCCCCAACGTCTTTAGTCGTGAAGAACGGATCGAAGATACGTTCGATATGTTCGGGTAAGATTCCCGTGCCGTTGTCCTCGAAGTTTATCCATATCCGGCTTGCCCCGTTGGCGGACGACGTTTTCGAGGACCCGGCCGGGCCCACCCCGGCGCGGATCTTGATCGATCCCCCGGGGCCCAAGGCATGGAACGAGTTTGTGAACAAATTGAGAAAAACCTGTTGGAGCATGGCTGGATCCGCTTGAAATCGCGGCAGCTGCGTTATTCCGTCCGTTACCACCTGAATTTCCTTTTCTCGAATTCTATGCTCCAGCAGGGTTTGCGTTTCGATTAGCAACGCTGACAAATCAACGGTTCGAAACGCGGGCTCCTTGCGCCGCGCAAAGTCGAGCAATTGCCGAACAATGGCAGTGATGCGATCGGCCTGAGCATGGATTATTTGGAGGTTATTGGTCAATTCTTCTAAGCTTCTTGAGCGCCGCATGAGAAACTCCGCTCTGCCTCCGATGATATTGAGGGGCGTGCCGATTTCATGGGCCAGGCCCGCTGCCAGACGTCCCACGGACGCGAGCCGCTCGGAATGGCGAAGGTCACGTTCAAGTTGGAGCTTGGCCTGCTGCTCATCGATCACTTGGGAATGAGCTTGTCGGAGCTCATCCGACATTAAATTAAATTCTTTGGCGAGCAGCGCTACTTCATCGCGGCCGGCTATTTCGATCCGTTGCGACCACTGTCCCTTTCCGAATTCCCGAATTTTTCCTATCAGATGATTGATAGGGAGCGTAATGCTGTGCCGCACTATGATTAGAATGAGGGCGCTCAACAGCGCGACCAGAATCGCGGTGGTAAACAATATGCGGTTGCGCCTTTCTTCCATCGTTCCGGTTAACGAACCTCCGTGGCGTGCAAATACAAAGGCGCCGATCGTTCGATTGTCTGCGTCAAATACTGGCTCGGTTCGGTAGTAGACCAAAAGCCTTTGCGATCGAATATAACCGTCGACAGGCCTCGATTTGCTCAGCGCGATACGGGGGTCCAGCTGAATGATCGGAGTAGGATCCAACTCGGGGTTATCACTGGGGTAACGGAGCGATGCGGAATAGGCGATCGGGCGGGCGTTCAAATCGTAGACGATCAAACCATGGATATTACCACGCGGGAAAACAGTTTCGACAAAATTCCTCAGACCCTCGAGATTCGGGGTCTTACCGTAAAATGATCCAAGCGCGATCTGGATGGAGCGCGCGGACCCGCGCATTCCGATACGAATCTCTCTTTCGATATTGTTTTGGTCCTGGCGGATACTAAGGTATCCATGAACTGTCATAACGATTATGACCAGTATTACTAACGCGGTGACAAGCTTGGTGCCGAGCTTCATAAAATCGTTAGCACGAGAGTAGCAATTGTTATTCCCCGCGTATGCTTCGAGATATGTGAGCTAACGCGCGACAGACCAGGTATTTACTGTACCGTCACCCTTGTCCGGGATGATTCTACTGTCGCAAATTACCGCGCGCTGTTGCGATCTGCAACGTGCCTCGCAACGAGCCAAAAGAATAAGTTTTTTTCCAGGCGAGCGCGATTTCTCGGCGGCAGCGTAGCATTTCGCTATTACGTTCCACCGACAAGCCGATTACGTCCTCGGTTTTTCATACCTTTCACAGTCAAGCCTTTGGCATCATGGTTGCTATAAACCGGCATCAGCGGTTTTCGAAAACGCATTGTCGAAAGTCTTATAATCGTGATCGCAAAAGGGAGGTGACAAAAATGAAGAGACTTGTAGTCGCGCTATCCTTGGTTCTCGGTTTTTACATGATGAGTCCCATCCTGAAGCTTGGGATGTCAACCGCTATTGCGCAGCAAGAGCCGCAACCGGAGGGGACCCCCGTGCAAGAACCGGAGAAGTCCGAGGAGAAATCGGAGCCGATGCCCGAGCAGAAGACAGATTCGATCCCGGAGCAAAAGGCCGAGTCGATGCCCGAGCAAAACCCGGAGCCGAAGCCGGAAAAACCCGACGCCGAATAGGCTGGTTAATTAAAAAGGAGGATGCAAAATGAAAAGAAGAATCTGCACCGCTATGTTGCTTCTGCTCCTGTTAGGACTTGCCGGCTGCCCCGAAATGGATCAACAGAACGACGCTGCTTCAAGCGACGGATCGCGAAGCTCTTCCAGCGAATAGGGAGTCAATGGTCTTGACTCGGTTTGGGGAAGGAAATCCTTCCCCAAACCGTTTGGCCTACCGCTTGATGCGAAAATCCTGAAATTCTCCGCTAAACACCAACCAATTAACATCGACGCTTTGTACCCGCGCGCCCCGCGGTCCGCGCCGGCACCAAGCGATCAAATCCTCGACTTTGCTTCTGTCGCCTTCCGCCACGGCTTCGACCGAACCGTCCAGGCAATTTCTGACCCAACCCGTCAGGCGGAGATTCTGCGCTTCCTGAACGGTCGAAGCGCGGAAATAAACGCCTTGAACCCGGCCCCGAACCGTCAGATGGGCGCGGACATGCTTTGGATCCGTGTCCATGCGGCCACTTTTTTATCGCGCCAGGCATGACCCTGCAACAGGTTTGTGACGGCGAGTTTTCGCCGAGTTTTAATTTGACAAGCGACCGAGGACTTAGATAGGCTGTCGCCGTTTTTACAGGGTCCGGTTACCGAAGAGCGCGCCGAGAGATGGGTTCCCGTAGACGAGACCGTTGAGGCTTTGCCCTTTGGATAAGTCGATCCCGATCTATTTGGCATTCGTCGAGACAACAAGGAGGGAAAATGGGAGCAAAGTTATACGTCGGGAACCTTCCCTATTCCGCCACGGAAGAAAGGCTCCAGCAACATTTCGCTCAATATGGTTCGGTGCTGAGCGCGCGCATCATCACCGACAAATTCACCGGCCGGTCGAAAGGCTTTGGCTTCGTTGAAATGGGCTCCGACGCGGAAGCCCAGAAAGCGACCACTGCTTTGAACGGTACCGATTTCGAAGGCCGCAATATCGTCGTGAGCGAAGCCCGGCCGCAAGCGCCGCGCTCCACCAGCGGCGGCGGAGGAAGACCGCCGCGCCGCGACCGCTATTAAAACGCCTACTACGATAATGTCTTAGCAAGATCGGATACGGCGGATAGCGGAAGAGCCCAGCTGCGCCGCCCGCGCAGCCGCCGTGGACCCTGCCTTAGCCAATGCCTGGTTTAAATTGAACCCGGATTCCGCAGTTGCCATTGACGTAAAGAGCGAACCGCGCGCCTTCTGTAGCGAAGCCAATGGGCTGTGCTTCTAAGCGGACATCAATCATCGATGGTTTGATTAGAATCTAAAACTCGCAATAATGGGGTGCGAAAAAGCGAAAACGACTTTGAAACTGCTCGGTTGTTGTCTCGCTACTCCAGGCTCGCTGCGCGCTCACGGGTCAATAGGATTACTAATGAGTTCGTTATTTAGAGACTATGTCGCTAGTGTGCGACCGAGAGGCGAGCCCTTCCGATCGCGGTCAATGGTTCTCTGCCTTGCCGGCCACCACCCCGTCCTCTCCATAGGTGGAAATGCCCGCCGGCAGG
>DATBLC010000388.1:0-17953 GCA_036555515.1 Binatia bacterium | reverse complement strand
GGGAGCGGCATGTCCAACAGCGGCTTCGCCGATAAGGAGCGCCGGCGCGAGGTCACACAGGCCCAGGCAGGGCGCATGCTCGACGGTGAGCGCGCCATCCGCGCTAACTTCACCCGGCTCGATCTGTAAGTGGCGGCACAGTGCGTCCGCTACCGCGTTGGCCCCGGCCAGGGCGCACACCGGCGCGCTGCATACGCGCATGACGGTCCGGCCCGCCGGTCGCCGCTTGAACATCACGTAAAAATCGATAACACCATGGACGTCGGCGAGCGGCACCCCCAAGGCGCGCCCCACTTCTGCTGCAACCGATTCGGGAAGCCAGCCATAGAACTGCTGTGCAACGTGCAAGGCGGGCAGGAGCGCCGGGCGGCCTTGCGGCGCCAACTCGGCAAGCAACGAGCGCAGGCGAATGAGTTCGTTATCAGCCATCTATTCTTCCAGGCGTGGGTGTAGTTTTCACCTTTATCGTGGGCCGTTCTAGTGACGGTGCGACAGTAGTCTCGCGAACGGCGGGCCCTTCCGGCTCGATCGTTATGGTGCCGTACCTCCAAGCAGTCTTCAACGTCGCTTGGAGCGAACAGACGGCAAGGCGGAATACGGCTCGCCGACACCAGACAAGTTATCGAACTATATGCTCGGGTGCCGTCGTCCGACCAGACCCGCTGTTCGATCTTACCTCGTGTCGCAGCGTTGTGCTATCCGGCGAAGCTCGTCGCGGCTAACCTTCACACCATTAGGACCCTCCACCGTCGGCAACGAGTCGATAATTATCACGCGCGCCGGGACCTTGAATGACGCCAATCGCTCGCGGCAATGGGCGATGACCGTCGGCTCGTCGGTTCGCGCGCCGGCGGCGGGCACCACGAAGGCCACCGGGCGCGTCCGGCCGTCGCGTTGGGCCTCGACGACCTGACATGCGCTAAGTGACTCGATTTCCAGAACGGTCTCTTCGATCTCCAGCGGATTGACCAGAAAGCCGCCAAGCCGAAGCACGTCACCCATGCGGCCGAGATGCACGAATCCGCCGTCGCCGGTCGCGTAGCCGAGATCGCCGGTGCGCAGGAATCCATCCGGCGTGAATGCCGTGCGCGTAGCGTCGTCGTCACCCAGGTATCCCGACATCAGGCTGGGCCCGCGCAATTCGATCTCGCCGCTGACGCCGGCGGCGGCAATCTCGCCGGATGCGAGGTCGCGCACGCGGGCTTGCCCCGATGGCGAGACCGGAATGCCGCCGGAAAGCTGGCGGCGCTCGCGGCCGGCCGTGGCCGGCTGCACGGCGAACAAAGCGAGGGTCTCACTCATACCGAATAGACCGCGTAACTTGGCGCCCCGCGCCTCGGCCCGCGCCGGCAAATCCGAAAGAGCCGGATTGAAATTGGCGTGGCCGAAGAAGCGGAGGTTCGGGAACGGCTTCTCGTCGGTGGCCGCCGCGAGCATGCGATCGAGCATGTCATTGGTGCCGACGATATTGCTCACACGGTGCGCGTGCGCGAGTCGCGCCGCCTCGGCGGCATCGAAGGCGGGCGGCACGACCAGCGGACACGCGGCGGCGATGGCGGCGATCGCCTGGGAGAACCCGAAGGCGCCGCAGAACGGCACGATCTGCAGCACCGCCGAGCCTGGACGAGCGAGCTCGAAAGCATCGGCGACGTCGCGCGCGTGGGCGACAATACCGCGCTGGCGATGGACCACGAGCTTCGGCTGGCCGGTGGTGCCGGACGTGGTGAAGACGATGCAGGCATCCTCCGGGCGGCCCGCATCCGCCGCACTCGCCTCGTCTAATATGTCATCGAGATTCAACACCTCGAAGGGGCGCCAGGCCGACGGATCGCTCTCTCCGGCGACGACCACGGCGCGCAGCGCGGCGAGATCGCTCGGCGTAATGGTGCGAAAGATCTCGTCGCCCGAAACCTTGCCCTGCCACGCGTCGGCGACTAGCAACCGCGCCGAGCTACGCCGGAGCAACTCGCCGATTTCGCGGCCGCGGAAGCGGGCGTTGATGCCCACGGCCAAGGCGCCGAGGCGCGCGCAGGCGAGGAAAACTTGCAGCCACGCTGGCGTGTTCGCCATCCAGACGCCGACGGCATCACCGCGGCACAAACCCAGCCGGGCCAAGCCGGCGGCGATGCTGCGCGAGCGCGCGGCCATGGCGCCGAAGCGGATCTCACTGCTATCTGGCAGGACGACGCAAGTGCGATCGCCAGCGGCGCTGTCGAACATCCGATAAAACGTCTCGGGCGCGCCCGCATTGGTCATTCTGGGGTCGCCCCGATGGTTAAACCGCCACAGACATAAAGCGTCTGGCCGGTGATAAAGCCGGCCTCGGCGGAAAGAAAGAACAGCACGACGGCGGCCACCTCTTCCGGCCGTCCCAGGCGTCCAAGCGGTACGGTGTCGATGAGAGTACGAGTGGCCGGAGAGGTCGGATCGTTCACGCCAGTAAAAAATTCCGTCTCGATGGGACCGGGCGCGACGCAGTTGACCGTGATCCGGTGGGGCGCGAGTTCGAGCGCCATTGATCGTGTTAGGCCGGTGAGCGCTGCTTTCGTTGAGCCATAGCCGATGCGCCCGATTTTGCCGAGGGCGGCGCGGCTGCCGATATTGACGATCCGCGCGCATGTGGACTGGCGCAGACGGGGCAGGCAGAGTTGCGCGACGCGGATCACCGCGCGTGTATTTACCGCCCACATAGCGTCGGCATCCCTAATGTCGATCTCAGGCAGCGGCGCGACCGTGATGATGCCGGCGTTGTTAACCACTGCATCGATCGGTCCGCGCTCGACGATGGCCGCCACCGAGCGCGACAGGGTGGTATCGTCGGCAAGGTCGGCGATGGAGACCTCGCCGGGGAAATCGCCGGGCGGCCGGCTGCGCGTGACGCCGATCACCTTGTGGCCGGCGCGCGCGGCCGCTTCCGCGACCGCTCGACCGATACCCCGGCCGGCGCCGGTGATGAGAACGGTGCCCATGGACTCATCTCTGCCGGTTGGCGCCAGCTGTTAGTTCGCAGGTAATAACCAACGCTAATCCGCTATTCTGCATAGTTCAAACGCAGGCCCGGTCGCTCCCATTCGAACGCGACGAGTTTGCCTTTTCCCGAAAGCGTGACGAAGGCCGTGCGCAGATCGCGGCCGCCGAAACAGATGTTTGTGGGATAAAAATCCGGCAGCGGGATATGCCGAACCTCGCCGCCGTCCGGCGAAACCACGGTGATGCCGCCGTTGATCAAGGTCGCCACGCAGATGTAGCCCGCCTCGTCGATGGCCAGCGAATCGAAGCGCTGATGACCGCCGACCCCGACCACCAGTGTGCCGCCGTGTGGCGATGGCCATGGCGCCTTGTGAATCTCGCCCGGAGCGATGATCTCCCACGACCACAGACGCGCAGTTTCGGTTTCGGCGACGTAGAGCCGCTCGCCGCCGGGGGACAGGCCGACGCCGTTGGGTGTGAGGATGGGATGGATAATCTCGCGGATAAGGCTGCCGTCGGCGCGGGCATAGTAAACCCCGCCCCAATCGCGCTCGCGCGCCCGCGACTTACCCAAATCAGTGAAGTAGAACCCGCCGTGGGCGTCGAACACGAGATCGTTGGGCCCGCGCAGCGGGCCATTGGCGGTGCCCGTGTAGAGCACTTCGATGCGGCTGGTCTCGAGGTCGACACGCTCGATGCGCCCGCCGCTGTAATCTTGCGCCTGCAGGACGGGTCGCAGACAAAACTCGTCTTCGACCCACTTGAAACCGCCGTTATTGCAAATGTAGCACTTGCCGTCCGGCCCAATGGCCGCGCCATTGGGGCCGCCGCCCATCTGCGCGACCACCTCCTTGCGGCCGTCCGCCGCGACCCGCGTGAGCGCGCGGCGCTCGATCTCGACGAGCAGGACAGAACCGTCGGCCATCGCCACCGGCCCCTCGGGAAAGCGCAGCCCGGTGGTGATCTCGCGCAACCTCATCATGATATCGTGTTCGCTTTCCCAGGCGGCAAATGCTCGCGAGCTTTTACTTGCCCCACAGCTTCTTGACGAAGCCTTCCGCTTCCAACCGCTTCAAGTAGTGGTCGCTAACATAATTCTTAGCGTCCACGTTTCGCGCCTTTGGGTTGCTCTCGGCGATTTGCGCGACCACCGCTTGCATCGCTTCCACCGAGGGATAGGGAACATTCGGCAGCTGGTTGACGAAGTAATCGTAACCCTCCTGGATGGCTTTGATATTCTGCACGCGGGTGAATTGGGCCAGGGCTTTGACCGAGTATTCTCGTTCGGTCTTCAAGACTTTGATGGCTTGAAGATAAGCGCGCAGAAAGTTCATCACCTTGGCGTCTTGCTTGTCCAAATATCGCCTGCTGCCAAGCAGCCCGGTATTGAAAAAAGGAATGTTCATTTTCACCGAATCCGCGAGGACATTGAGCTTGAGTCGTTCCGCTTCGCTTCCAAACGGCGCATTGACAACCGTGCCGTCGACGTTGCCGGAGGTGATCGCGGCGATGCGCGTGGGCTCGTCGCCGATCTGCAGGATGGTTGCTTCCTTGACAGGATCGACGCCGACCCGCTTGAGCATCGCGCGCATGCCGAAGTCGGCGGACGAGCCGTAACGGCTGACGGCGAATTTTTTACCCTTCAATTGTTCAATGGATTTGATCTCCGGCCGGGTCACCAGTTGGTAGTTGAGTTTATCGAGTAAACCAAGGAGATAAACGAGATCCGCGCCTTCGAGGTTTGCGCCCACGCCCGGCGCGCCGCTCAACTGGGATAGATCCAGACTCCCGGACACGAGAACCTGTACGTTGGTAGAACCGCCGGGAATGTAGATGCTCTCGGTCGCCAATCCGTACTTGGCGAACAGTCCGCGGTCCTTGCCGATGTGCACGAGCCCGGACTGCAAACTGATCGCCCCCAGCCCGACGCGGATTTTTTCCTGTGATCGCGCGCTGCCGAATTGGAGCAGAACGAACAGGGCCGCGAAAAATAACGACCATTTACTGTTCAGAAGCATCAAACCATTCCGCTGTACTTCATCGAAGTTCCAACCATTCGAATGGTTCCAAGGGTTCCAAACGTTTTGAACGGCTTGAACGATTTGAACCCTGTTTGATAGCCCGCCATAGGCTCACTCGCTTTTACTGTGCCGTGCGTTTTTCTCAAAGCATAAATAATCCGCTTAGCCCTCCGACGCCGCATATAGCACACGGTCGGCGGGTAAATCGAAGGGCAAGCGTTCCCAAGTGTCGCCTTGATCGGTGCTGACGAGAATATCACCTGCGCCTTTTTGACTCTTGTCTGCCGACCGGCCGCGCGAAACCGCGCCCAGTCCCGCATAGACGACGGACGGATCCTCCGGATGCTGGACTAGCGCCCAGACCATTGGCTTCATGTTCTCCGGCAGCCATTGGCCGACCCCGACGCGTTCCCAGTTTTCCGCCAGATTGCGGCTGCGAAAGAGCGCGCCCTGGGCGAGCTCGGGTCGGTCCCAATACCCCGGCGATTTATCTGCTGTGGCCACCAACATGGCGCCGGGATTGCCCGGCAGAAAGACAAAATCGTGAAAGTAGTCGCGGGTAAAGCCATTCTCGGCTCTTCGCCAACCTTTGCCCGGATCGCTGGTCTTGAAGAAGCCACGCGCGGTGGCGACGAAGTAAAGATCATTTCGCCCCGGCGCGTTGCCGATGTGGTGAATATCGAGGTAATCGATGCCGCCGCTGACATCTTCCCAAGTCTTGCCACGGTCGAAGCTGCGGATGATGCCGCCGTGTTCGAGGCAAACGAGGAGCCTCTTGGAGTCATCCGGTTGGACAAATACATGGCGCACATGTTCGCGGGTGGGCGGGCGCGGGAAACGCCAGTTCTTTTTCACTTCGGCGGGCAATTCCTGGACGCCGGTAAGCTCCTCCCAAGACGTTCCGCCATCCTCGGTCCGGTAAAGATGAATCGGTTCGACGCCGACATAAACGACTTCCTCGTCGGTCGGATCGACGGTCACGGCCCTGACGTTGCCTTCGAAAACTCTGCGCCAACTCTTGCCCGCGTCATCGGTGCGATAAAGCCCATCCTGGGTCACGCCGAGAAAAACGACCTGGGGCCGGCTTTTTGATCCATCGATGGAGTCGATGGTGCCGGTTTCGAATGCCGCAGAGACTTTTTCCCAGGAGCCATTCCTGGAACGCCAGACGAACAAACCTTCCTGCGTACCGGCATACATGCGAACTGGACTAGGCATGATCGTTCTCCTTTCAGCTACAAAATTAAATTGGAGTAATGGAGTACTGGAGTATCGGAGTATTGGGTTTCAGACTCTTAGACCCATCAATCCAACACTCCATCACTCCTCTCCTCTTCCTTCTTTGCCGCGCGCGGCGACGATCTTGTCCGGCTTGATCGGTAAGTCGCGTATGCGCACGCCGCCCAGCGCGTTGGCAATCGCATTGCCGATGGCCGGCGCCACCGGCGGCAGCGCGGCTTCGCCGACTCCTTTGGCGCCATGGGGTCCGTCGGGATGCGCCGTTTCGACGATCAGCGAGCGAAACTCTTGTGGATGATCTTCCACCGACGGCAGCATATACTCCAGAAAGTTGCTGTTGACCGGCTGACCGCGATCGTAAACCATCTCTTCGAAAAGCGCCGACCCCATGCCCGACAACATCGAGCCTTCGTTCTGCAGGCCGCATTGGCGCGGGTGAATCGCCTTTCCCGCGTCCACCGCCGTCACCGCGCGCAACACGCGCACCTTGCCGGTCTCGGTATCGACTTCGACCTCGGCGCCGCAGGCGGAAAAAAACCAGAAGGCCGCGGCCTTGCCCTTGCCGGTCTTTGGATTCAGTCCCCCTTCGGTCTTGAAGCAGTGGCCGCCGAACATACTGCCCACGGTAGAGCCAAACCGGGCTTTAAAGATTTCGCCAATGGACATTCGTTTATCCGGCACACCGCGCACCCGCGCCGCGCCGTTATGCAACTCCAGATCTTCAACACGCGCCTCGAGCTTTTTCGCGGCAACGTCGAGCAATTGTTGGCGGATTTGGCGCGCGGCTTTTTGCGCGGCCTGGCCCATATGAAAGGTCGTACGGCTGGAGCTGGTAGACTTATCGTAGGGCGTCATATCCGTATCCGGCAAGCTCACGGTCACCTTTTCGAAAGAAAGACCAAGCTCGTCCGCGACGATCTGGCCCAGCGAAGTCAACGAGCCTTGACCCATTTCGACGCTGCTGGTCAATAATACCGCCGAGCCGTCGGCGTTGAGACGCACGCCGGCCGATGACGTGGTCGGCGTCGTCGTGCTCTTGATCGTGACGGCCAAGCCCTTGCCGCGCACCATGGTTTGACCAGCTGGCGGCGCCGCTTGTTCAACCGGACCTTGCCAGCCGATGGCCTCGGCGGCTCGCTGCAAACAGTCGGTTATGCCGACGGAAACCAGTTTCTCGCCGGTGACGAATAGGTCGCCCTCTTTAACCAGATGTTTGAGGCGCAGCTTCAGTGGGTCGATGCCAAGCCGCCGCGCGATGTCATCCATTTCCGATTCGTAGGCCCAGCAGACATGCGACACGCCCACGCCGCGAAAGGGACCGGTGGGCGGAAGATTGGTATAGACGGCATAGGTCGTCAGACTGCGGTTCGGAACATTGTAGGGCCCGCTGGACACATAGCATCCGGTCTTCGCGTTCACCGGACCATTGAGGGCATAGGCGCCGACCTCGTAGAAGATTTCCACCTGGCGCGCGACGATGGTGCCGTCGCGCCTGCAGCCGGTCTTGATTTTTACCACCGCGCCATAGCGCCGCCCAGTGAGAAACACCTCGTCGCGGCTCAACACCCATTGCACCGGACGGCGCGCTTTGCGTGCGAGCAGCGCCAGGGCCGGCTCGAGCCGGGCGTGGGTCTTGCCGCCGTAGCCGCCGCCGAGCAGCGGCACGATGACGCGCACCTGGTTTTCCGGCAATTTAAAAATATGCGCCAGCTGCTCCTGGACGCCGGATGGGTTCTGGGTGGCGGAATGAATCACCAGTTTGCCGCCGGGCTCCCAGTAGGCCGTCGCCGCATGGGGCTCGATATGGCCGTGCTGCACCGGCGGCAGCGTGTAGGTATTTTCGAAAATTTCATCCGCCTCGGCGAAGCCTTTCTCGATGTCGCCGTCCGCGACGCGAAAGACGCTGCAGATATTGCCGCCAAGCTGAAAATTGAATTCCTCGCGATGGACTCCCGCGGTAGTTTCATTGCGCTCGGCGTGGAGCACGGGTGCGCCAGGCTGGGCGGCTTCGAGCGGGTCGAATACCGCCGGCAACTCCTCGTACTCGGCTTCGATAAGATCCAAAGCTTCTTCAGCGCTCTCATGGTTTTCCGCCGCGACCAACGCAACCACTTCGCCGACATGGCGCACGCGCTCGGTGGCGACTACCGGTTGATCGTCAACCACCGGTCCAAAATATGGATTTAATCCGGCCAAATCATCGCGGGTAACGATTGCGACGACGCCGGGAAACTTCTCGGCCTTGCGCGCGTCGAGCCGGAGCAGCTTGGCGTGCGGGTATGGGCTGCGCAACGCCTGGGCGTAGAGCATGCGCGGAAAAAAGAGGTCGGGAGCATAGGTGACCGCGCCCGTAACCTTCGCCAGACCGCCGACCATTGTCACGTCGGTTCCGATCAGGGTCATCGACGCATCTCCCCGGCAACTTTTCGCGACGGCGGCCAGCGCATAAGAACGCTACCTATCACAGAGCCCATGCCTGTCAAGCGCGGTTTCATTGACGCGTCGCGCGTCGGAGTGTTATGAAAAACAGTATCACGCTGGGCCAATCACGCACCAACGACCTAAAAGCGAGGGCTTTGCCGATGCTCAATATCGATGCCGATGCGCATGTCTTGGAAACGGAGAAAACCTGGGAATCAATGGACGGCGCCGAGCACAAGTTCCGGCCTCAAGTCGTCGGCTGCACGGACCAGTCGTCGAGTGACGAATACTGGCTCGTCGATGGCACGCTGCGCCTGAAATCACGGAACGTCGGAAGAAACACCCCCATGGCATCGCGCGAGTTGCGCGATGTGAGCGCGCGGCTCAAGCATATGGATGAGCTGGGCGTAGATATTCAGGTGATCTTCCCGACGATTTTCATCATACCGCTGACGCCGCGGCCCGAGATCGAACTGGCGTTGTGCCGCAGTTACAATCGCTGGATGGCGGATTGCTGTAAGCAGGGGCAAGAACGCTTGCGTTGGGTTGCCGTGCCGCCGCTTCTCAGCATGGACAAAATCAGCGACGAAGCCAGGTACGCCAAGGAAAACGGCGCGGTGGGAATTTTTCTCCGCGGCTCGGAATGCGATCTTTTACTGAGCGATGCTTACTTTTATCCGCTCTATGACGCAGCCAGCCGGTTGGATTTGCCCATCTGCATTCACTCGGCCACGGGCAGTCCGATTCTATATAACTACTTCAAGTACGAGACCATAGGCTTCAACAAGTTCAAGCTGGTGCTGGTGGGCGCTTTTCACAATATGATCATGGACGGCATACCGAAACGTTTTCCCAAGCTCAAAGTGGGGTTTCTCGAAGTCAGCGCGCAGTGGGTGCCTTACGCGCTTACCGATCTCGCCAAGCGCTATCATCTCCAGGGAAGAGAGCTGAATAAGAAAACACTCTTGCGCGACAGTCGCTTTTTTGTCGGCTGCGAAACCAGCGACGACCTGCCGTATATTACGGAGTTTGCCGGGGACGATAATCTGGTCATCGGGACGGACTACGGCCATGCCGATAGCGCGACCGAGCTTTTGGCGCTGCGCGGTGTTCTCAGCGATAAAAGACTCAAGCCAGGGATCGGGGAAAAGATCGTCAGCGACAACGCCAGGGCGCTGTACGCCTTATAGGCGAGCGCGAAATTTGTCTCGGCGCGTCGATGGTGCTTCTTTCCTGCCGCGATCGGGGCGGCCAAAAGTGGCGGTCTGACGCGCAAAACCTTAAGGACTATCTCGATCTTGCCCTGTCCAGGGGAATGAGGCTTAGGACAAACTGGAACTTAGATGTGAGTATGAAAACGCTCATTGAACCGAGGCGATGAAAATTCTTGTCACCGGCGGCCTGGGAAAAGTGGGACAATACGTCGTGCGCGAATTGCTCGACACGAGTCGGGAACGGGCGGCGCATGAAGTTACGGTCTTCGATCGCATCCCAGGGCCGGAGCGCGGCGCGGTCAAGTATCTAATCGGTGATATCCAGGATCTTGGTCAAGTGATGGAGGCTCTCGATGGCGTTGACGCGGCGATCCATCTCGCTGCCATTCACAATCCCAAGATTGCCACTGCCCCTGTGACTTACCAGACCAATGTTGTCGGAACATTTAACGTTCATCATGCCGCATACCGCCTCGGCGTCAAGCGAGTGGTCTCCGCCAGCAGCAACGCGATCGTCGGCTGGAGCTATGGCGAAAATTTTATGCCTGATTACCTTCCCATCGACGAAGATCACCCGCTCCGGCCCCAAGATGTCTACGGACTTTCGAAAGAAATCGGCGAGACCATCGCTCGTTCCTACGCGCTGAAAGGCCTCGAGACAGTCAGCCTGCGCCCAAGCGGAGTGGTAACGCCGGAAGAACTCGAACAAATGCGCAAGGACGGCGGTCGCGAAGCGACGGGGTTTCATGCCTACAGTTACGTCGACGCGCGGGATCTAGCGCTGGCTTTTCGTCTCGCCGTCGAGCGCCCGCTTCCCGGCGGTATCGTTTTGTTCGTCGTCGCCGACGACAGCACCGTGGCCGAGCCTTTGTGCGAAATTTTTCCGCGTCTAAAGCCGGCCATTGGCGACAAGGCGCGCGGCCTCATGGGTTCCAAGAGCGTATTCTCAAACGCCCGCGCCAAACAAGTCCTCGGCTGGAAACCCGCGTACTCGTGGCGCACTCTGATCTGAATTGCTGGTTGGAAATTTGTCGCGTGCGGAGATATAGACAACAAGGTTTTTTCGATTCTCGCGTCAATCCTGAAAGGAGTTAAATCATGCCCGATGTCAAGATCACCGTATCGAAAGACGGACCCTACGAAGTCGCCGGCGGCGCGCAACTGTTCGACCACCAGGGCAAAGAGTATGTCGAAGACCAGTTTCCGCCGCTTTATCTTTGCCGCTGCGGGCATTCGAAGAACAAACCCTTTTGCGATGGCAGCCATCAAGACGCGGGCTTCAAAGCGGAAGAGACGGCCAGCTAGAGGGCGCCGACCCCTGCAGCAATTTCAAAACGGATATCGTCGTTTGTGATAGTCGGCCGAGAGAAAATTTCCTGTAGATGGCAATCGACTACAATCTGATCGATTTCACAATCACGAGAGGAAGGAAGACCATGGCTGAGGTTAAGTGGAATTGCTTGTACTATGACGAGTGGGTCAAACGAGAGGGACTGGATCTGATACGAGGATACAAAATCGATGATGTCTTTACCCAGCCGCTGAAACCGTGGGCGCGCATAGGCGGCTATGCTGTTCACATTCAGCTGCAGGGCACGGGGGAGCTGAACAGCGCCTACATCTGTGAGATCCCTGCGAAAGCGGAGTTAAAACCGCAAAAGCATATGTACGAGGAGATGGTTTTCATTCTCAGCGGGCGGGGAAGCACTACCGTGTGGTGTGATGGAAAGAACAAAAACAGTTTCGAGTGGCAGACCGGTAGTCTGTTTGCGATTCCTCTGAACGCCTGGCACCAGCATTTCAATGGCTCCGGCGGTGAACCGGCGCGTTATCTAGCCGTCACCACCGCGCCCATTATGATGAACTTGATGCGCAACGATGATTTCATATTCAACAACGACGCTGTCTTTCCTGAGCGCTACAATAGCGAGGAAAATTACTATTCCAGCAAAACACGGACGGAGACATTTACCGCATGGGACATTCCGCTGGACGTTAATTTCAGCAATTTCTTCGCCGATGTCTACAGTGTCAATTTGCAGGAATGGAATCGCGGGGTGAATACCAGAGGATACAACTTTGAATTGGCCAACGGGGTGCTCGGAGCCCACCTTATAGAGATTCCCGGAGGGACTTTCAGCAAGCTCCACCGCCATGGACCGGGGGCCCATGTGATTTGGCTAAAAGGGGAAGGCTATTCGCTCATGTGGCCGGACAAAGGGGAAAGGGTGAAGGAACACTGGAAACGGGGAACCATGATCGTCCCACCCGATTGGTGGTGGCACCAGCATTGCGTGGTAAGCAAGGAACCTGCCCAGCACTTGGCGTTAAAGCTCAGCAGCAAAACGAACAAAGTTAACCGAAGCAGCATGAGCACGCTGAAGAGCACGCGAAGCGGCGGCAATCAGATGAACTATGAAGATACGCCGCCCGATTTGATGGCAGAGCTGAAACAAATTTTTGCCGAGGAATGCACGAAGCGAGGGACGCCGGTTAATATGGACGCAGTTATCGACGTGTGACCGTCCTTGGTGCCGACAAGTTGAGGTCCTCATCATGCAACCGCGCGCGCGCGAAGGATCGATCTTCCCCATACTTGGCAATTTACCGGCAGGATTGATCATCGGCGGCTTTCGAGGATAAAAGAGAGGAGCAATTCCATGAGTCCGGCGCAGAAGGTTAAAATTGTCCTAAAAGCGGCGGTCGCTTTTGTTTTCGGGCTTTCAGCTGCGCCAATTGACGCGCAAACTCATTTCTATGAGGGCAAAAGCATTAACCTGATTCAATCCAGCGGGCCCGGCGGCACGGCGGACATGCGTATACGGGCGATGATGGCTCTGCTTCCGAAATATATTCCCGGAAATCCAACCTTTGTGACGGAATATATGCCAGGTGCCGGGGGCCGCAAAGCCGCTAATCACATCTATCGGGCGAAGCCTGACGGACTAACCATTTTATCGGCCACTTCGAGTTTGATCCCCCTCGCAATCACCGGCGAAACCGGAGTTTTGTATGATATCGACAAGCTGATTTACCTCGGCACCCCCTACAGCGAGTTCCATTCGGTTTTTTTCAGCAGGAAAGCGCTGGGCTTGGACGGCATAGAGAAGCTCAGGGCTGCAAGCGGGCTCCGCATCGGGGCGCAATCAGTGGGCCATGCAACCTACAGGGACGGACGGATGTTTGCTTACCTGCTCGGCTTGACAAAGCCAAGCTTTACCGTCGGCTATACCGGACCCGAGGTTGACCTGGCTTTGGAGCGTGGTGAGATCGACGCACGATCGACGTCTACTGATTCAATTCTCACGCGACAACCTGCCTGGGTCGATCAGGGACTGATGAACTTCCACTCTATCTATGAAGTTCCGCGTGGCAATAAGCATCCACGCTTTGGCCAGCTGCCGGAGGTCGAGAGCTTTGCCAAATCCGAAAAGGAGCGAAGACTGATGACCGTGCTGCGGGCCTTGAAAAGGGCCGGCGCACCGCTTGTGCTCCCGCCGGGGACCCCTGAGGATCGGGTCGCGATTCTCCGGCAGGCATTTCGACAAATGTTTAAGGATCCCGTCTTCCACGGGCAGTATAAAAAGCTGGTCGGGGAAGAACCATCGCCTCTGGCGGCTGAGGATCTCGAGAAAGTAATCAATGAAATGCCACGCCATGCGGACGTCGTCGAACTGATGAAAAGCTTCGACGGTGCCGGACCTCTGCCGCCCCGCTAACGGTGGCAGATTCGGCCTTTCGGAGCGCGCCGCGCTATCGAAGTTGCAAAAAAGGGCCACCGCAAAGGAAAGGAAATGCTGCTATGTTTAAAGATAAAGTCGTCATCGTAACCGGCGCGGCAAAGGGAATCGGCCGGCACGCCGCGCACACATTGGCGCAAGCCGGGGCAAAGGTCGTGCTCGCCGATACCGACGTCGAACGGCTGCAAAAGACCTTGAAGGAAGTGCGCGAGATCGGTGCGGATGCGCTCGCGATCCCCACCGACGTGCGCGACGAGATCAATGTGCGCAACATGGTGCATCAGACCGCGGAGCGCCTGGGTCAGATCGACGCGTTGATCAACGACGCCGGCATTGTGCCGCATTTCAACTGGGGGATTCCACGCTGGCCGCGGGTGCGTTTTCTCGGCAAAGACTTCTGGGACAGCGTGATTCAAACCAATCTCGGCGGCACCTTTTTGTGCACGAAGTACGTCGTGCCGTTCATGGAGGCGCGCCGCTCCGGCAATATCGTCAACCTGTGGGGCGGCGGCCGGCCGGAGAATCACGGTGCTTCGCCCTACGTCGTCAGCAAAGACGCCATTCGCACATTTACCCGCTTCGTCGCTGAAGAGGAGCGCGAGTGGAACCTCTGCGTGGTCGCCTTCAGCCCAAAACAGGCCATCGCCACGGAGGACGCGCCGGAAGAGGCGCGCAAACGCTTGCCGGGGCCAGAATCGTTGGGCAACGGCTTCGTGCTGGCGGCTCAAGCCGGCATGGAACTTACGGGGAAAACCGTTGAGCATCAAAACGGCAAGCTCGTAGTGGTTGAATAATCGTTCGTAAACTTGTTGGCGTATCGCTTTGTTCAGCGTCTCGTGCGTGTGAGCAGATGAAATCCCTCTAAATCTCCTTTTACAAAGGGAGACTTTCTAATCCCCATTTTTCAAAGGGGGAAGGGGGATTTTTGGACAAACATGAGTTGTGAATACGATTCCGCCCGGATTTCGCAGTTGCGCTCGGTAGGAAGCGTGAGGCGGAACCCTTCCGTAGCAAAGTCGTTGGGTTTCTGCCTATCTAAGCAGACATCGATCAGCGGTGCTTGGATGAAACGTTAAAGCTTGTGACAGCGAAGCGCGTAAGCGCGAAATGACTTTGAAATTTCATAGTTGGACGCCTTCGCTACTCCAGGGTTCCAGCTCGCTTCCGGGCTCCTCAGTTTAACTGCGGAATCCGGGTTCAGTAACGTGAAAAGGACTTTAACGTTGCCGCGTCGCTTTGACGTTGAAGATTGTAAGTCACGGAACCATTGGGTATAAAGGCAGGAAACTACTCGGAGATGCATGAACCATGGCGAAAGATACTCTATTTAGTGAACAAAGGACCGCAGTCCGGGACTTCGATTTCGGCAAGGATACCGCGGTGGTTTTCGACGACATGCTCAATCGCTCGGTGCCCTATTACACCGAAATGCAACGGATGATCGGGGAGATTTCAGCTGACTATGCGGTCGATGGAACGCGGGTATACGATCTGGGCTGCTCGACCTGCGCCGCGTTCTTTGAATTGGACCGGGTGTTGCCGAAAAACATAAAGTTCATCGGTATCGACTTTTCCAAAGAGATGCTCGATCAAGCGCGCGAGAAAATCGCCCAGCAAGGGTTTAAACGAGATTACGAACTTATCTGCGCCGACCTAAACGACGACGTCGAAATTAACAACGCCTCGGTTGTCATCATGAACCTGACGCTGCAATTCATCCGGCCGGTGCGCCGCCATCTGGTGATGAGTAATATCGCCCGAGGAATGGCTCCGGGGGGCTGTTTACTGGTGGTCGAAAAAGTCCTCAGCAAAGATTCAAAGGTCAACCGGTCCTTCATCAAGTATTATTACGACTTCAAACAGCGCAACGGCTATAGCGAGATGGAGATCGCCCAGAAAAGGGAAGCGCTCGAAAACGTCTTGATTCCGTACCGGCTCGAAGAAAACTATGAGCTGTTTTTGAGCAGCGGGTTTTCGTACTGCGACGTTTTCTTCAAATGGTATAACTTCTGCGGCATCATCGCCGTAAAATAGAGGCCCTTTGGACTGTGAAAAAGTATCACCACGGAGACACAGAGAACGCGGAGGGTTTAAAACTATTTCTCTCGACTCGGCGTCTCGGCGGTGAATTTTCCGATTTACTAGAATTTTAGCGCGAAACACAAAGGACGGTACTCGCTTGCATTCCTGGAACATCGCCATCGGCAATTTCTTTTTCCGCTACCGCAACGCGCTTTTCCCCTTGATATTCGCAACCGGGGCTTTGGTTCTTCGCCCCCATATCATGTTCAACAGCCCGGCTGTGGATCGAATCCTGGTCGCAGCGGGGATGGTCATAGCTTTGTGCGGCCAAGCCGTTCGGCTTATCACCATTGGTTTCGAATACATCCATCGCGGCGGCAAAGACGGCCAAGTCTATGCCGGACGGCTGGTTCGGGGCGGGGTCTACGGCATCACTAGAAATCCCATGTACGTCGGCAACGCTCTGATCGCCATCGGCATGACGATGCATTTCGGGTCGCCGCTGGCTTATATGATACTAATTCCGTTTTTCCTTTTCGTCTATCAGGCCATCGTCGCCGCCGAGGAAGCCTATCTCCGCAACAAGTTCGGCGCCGCATATGACGACTATGGGAAATCCGTAAACCGCTACGTGCCGGCGTTGGCGCGCGTCCGCCAGGCATTTGCCGGCATGCGCTTCGACTGGAGAAAAAGCATCAAAAAAGATCTCGGCACCGTCGCCGGTCTCACCATCGGATTGATCATGATGCCGGTCTGGCGGGCGTACTTTCTCTACGGTCCGGAGGCAACCACGAGCGCGGCGATAAGGGCGCTTGGGCTGACCCTGGGAGTGACCGCGGTTTATCTTTTCTTACTGAAACTGAAGAGAAGCGATCGGCTATTCAAATCCCCGACGACCTCCTAGCAGGCTGCTGAAAAAACCTCATATGCTTCGTTGCGCTCGATCGCCTCGCTCCAACGTACTCGTAAATACGCCTGCGCTCGTCGATTTTTCGCGCGCCTCGCCTCTGAGGCTTTTTGAGCAGCCTGCAATCAGCGTTTTTCAGCACCCTGCTAGTACTCGGCGTCCGCGGCCCCCTCGCCCTTTAGATCTCTAAGACAGCTCCACCTTGATCCGACAAAACGTTTTCCGAGCAAAGCAGCGAACGAATTATCCCTTCTCCCCTTGCGGGAGAAGGCTAGGATGAGGGGTGTTCCATTTGGCGCCCTCACCTCATTCCTGTCCCGTCAAGGGAGAGGATGCAAGTAGCTCACCGCCAGTGAGAAGTGCACAAACATAGCCTTCGCAACTCCGCCCCGACCCGGGCTTTCCTCAATTCGTGGCACGGCGAAAGAAATGTCGGATTAGGGTTCTTGACAGCCGGGGCGAGGTTCGCCTAGCGTGGTGAAACGTCGTTCCGGGCAAGCTGGCGAGGGCTAGCTTGGCCCGGAATCTAGGAAAATCGAATGGTCTGGATGCCCGCTTTCGGGGGCATGACGGAGAGGCATCGACTTCTTTCGCTAATTTTTGGGTCTATTTGCAGATCGCCGTTTTTGTGCGTTCGGCAGCGTACATTACAAAAAGGAGGCACTTATGAAAGCGGTCGCACTCGAGAACCACGAAGTTGAAGTCGAAGATATCGAGTATCTTCGCCACGGGGACTTGCCTCTACTGGTTCGGCTATTCAAACCGTCCGGCAAAGGGCCGTTCCCGCTTATCGTCCAGCTTCACGGCGGCGCCTGGTGCCGGGGCGACCGCACCAACGACACAGTCATCAACGAACCGCTGGCGAAAAGTGGCGTAGTGGTAGCGGCGCTGGATTGGCGCATGCCGCCGGTTGCGCCGTATCCTGCCGCGCTGGCCGATATCAATTATGCGGTGCGCTGGGTTAAGACCCGGGCCGCGGACTTGCGCGGCAACGCCGAAAGGGTGGGACTCATGGGCAGCTCCAGCGGCGGGCACCAGGCCATGCTGGCGGCCATGCGCCCGCGCGATTCCCGCTACGCCGCGCTACCGCTTCCCGTTGGCTCGGCGCCGGTCGATGCGAGCGTGCGCTGCGTCGTTATGTGTTGGCCCGTGATAGATCCGCTGGGGCGCTACCATTATGCCAAAGATTTGAAGAAACGCGGTGGACCGGGCGCCGATCTGGCGGACCGGGTACTGCCCTCGCACCACGAATTCTGGGGGACTGAAGATGCGATGGCTGAAGGAAGTCCCACGCGGGCGCTTGAACGCGGCGAGAAAGTCGAATTGCCCCCGGTGCTCTATATTCAAGGCACCGCTGACATGGCGCATCCCAAACCCGACCGCGAGCGTTTCGTCGAGACTTACCGCAAGGCCGGCGGC
>DATBLC010000387.1:0-21357 GCA_036555515.1 Binatia bacterium | reverse complement strand
TTTCAGCATGCTCCAAGGTATGCGCCAGTCGTTCGTCAGTGAGCCTAACAAAATGTCCAAAGCAATCTTCGATCACCTCCGTTCAAAGCGTTGAATAACGAACACCAGCACGAATCACGAGCACGTTCTTTGGAATTCCTGAAACGTCGAGATGACGGTCGACATTGACCGCACCAGTGGTTAGGCAGCCTTGTACTGGCGGATTTCAACTTGAATTCCGGAGCGAGCGGCCTCTTCAGCGGTCTTGAGAAGACGGTCCGTGATCTCTCCGTCCACGTACGCTTCACCACAGTTGCCGCACACCCAAGCGGGGACCCCCTTGAATACCAGCGTAGAGCGGAAAACCAATGCCGCGCGCCAACCGCCAGGGCGCCATGATGAGGGTATGCAAGCGCATTTGTTTCTTCTTAGTGCACGTCGAGGGCGGTTTTTATGGCTTGATTCAGTTCCTCGATCTTGCCCGCATCGCACGCGCCCATTAGTCGTGTCAAGCGATGCCGCGGAACGGTAAGGATATATCTAAATTCGCAACACAGGGGACTGGTAATCCCTGTCGACGGCCGAGGAGTACTTCAGTCGGGAGCCGACGGATAGTGCGCGTGACAAGCGCAACCACAACGGAGCCGATGTTTTCAAGGACGGCATCCCGAGTCAGGATGATTACGGGCCGATTGCCGACGGGCGGAGGCAATTCTGCCCACCAGATCTCGCCGCGCTTCACGCGTCGTCAGCGTCCCACTTGGAGATAGGGGGCAGTTCCCTAAGCAGTTTGGCCTGGGTCTCGGCTACTTGGTCCTGGCCGACGTCCGTGATAGCCGCGGCTTCTAGGTACTGTCGGACGGCGTCTTCGACGAGTTCGGCTATATCGCGGTTTTGCTTTTTGGCGAGATCGCGAAGCTGCTCTTCGACAACGCTGGGAAGGTCAATAGTCATAAAACGGATTCTAGACTGTCATCAGCCTTAGCTTCAACCTATTGCGGGGAGGTAGCACGCCGGGCCCTGGGTCGGACCAGTGTACAAAGAAAAGGGTCACCCATTCGAAGGCGGTGGTCAAGAAAGAAAACGATGGGGGTCAAGTCCGCTTTTAGCTTTTAAGGCATGGTCGCTCTTGGAACCCGCCAGTTTATGGCATCCGGATGGCCGCGGGCGTTCAAAAAGTGCTCTGATACGGGATACAATACGATTGAAAATGGCGGTGGGCAGAGATTTTAGATCGCGCTCGGCGGTCCGTTCGATCAGAACCTCATACACCAGCGGAGTCCTTTAGGAAGTCTTCAAGCTTGCGGAATCTTAGCGGTCGCTTCCTCATCGTCCTGAGCATCTTGAGGTCTTCGGCATCTTCTGCTCGTTCGAGCAGCTTTCGATACTCCTCGATGCTCAAGATGACGGCGGTCGGCTTGCCTCCGCGCATCACTATTTCAGGATCTTTTCGCTTTCGTCTTGCTTTCACTTGTTCACACCTCGAGGCAAGCCTAGATTAGCATTGTCACATGATCCCTTCAATTGATCCCGCGCGGCCGCAAATTAAAACCGGAGCTTCGAGTAAATCATCAACGCCGTATCGCGAAAAATATTCCCGGCGCCATTCTTGATAGTCGAAGGGCTCACGGGAAATCAGCGCGAGAAAACGCAGCGCGTAAACTGTCGCTCAGCGCTTGAACGGCCTGGCGGCGCAACTCTTCTTCGGTCAGCTGTTTAGCCATTATCCGTAACCCCTTTAAAGTATGCCACGGGTTGAGAACCCGTAAAGTTCAAGACGGTCGGTTGGAGCCGTTCAATCCGCCGGATCTATTCCGGGGCGGGTTGCGCGACGAACTATACCCTTATGGCTTCGACTCGGAGACCGTGCGCTCTAGCGGCTGTACACTGACGGTCGTCGGCAGAAACGAATAGGTCTGTCGACCACTTCGAGGCGCAGGCGACATGCAAGGCGTCAGCACTACGGAGCGGGAACTGCTCAAGCAGTGTCACCGCCTGAGCTATTACTTCCTCAGTAATGCCGACGACAGTAGCGTCGTCGATGTCCGAAAGTACCGATGCCCTGGCATTTCGGTACTCTTCAGTTGACAGTTTGCGTTCGCGCCGACGGCGGCACAGAGCCGAGACGATTTCTGGAACGCAGATCACCGAGACGGCTAAGGCTGAAGCCGAAGAGAGGATCGCTTGAACTTGATCGCTTCCTTTCTCTTCAATGTATCGTTTAGCCAGGGCCGACGAATCGAAGAAAGCATTCAACGTGACCTCCGCCTTTCCTCCAAAATCGCCTTACTCAGCGATGCACCCGGACGGACCAGCCTCAAACCGGGTCGCTTCCATGACGGAGTTTTCTCCTCGGTTTCAGCAGGAATGATTTTCGCCACCGTTTTGCCGTGGCGAACGACACGAACTGTTTCACCCTTTTCGACGAGAGTCAAAATTTCTGACGCCCTCTTTCGGAACTCAGTAAATGATAGACTTTTCATATACGTCCGCCTCCATCAGCGGAGTGTACATCTCTGCACATTGGTGTGCAAACTATGAACCGTGCGATCGGACCGAGAAAATTATCGTGGAACGTGATCGTGCTCGTGGGGGTCGGAACGTGGGCTTGGGAGGGTGGAGGAGGGCATGAGGCGGGAGGCAATAGGCAAGCCTTGCGGCGGTTCAATGTTCAAGGTTTAAGTAAATAGGCACGAGGCAAGCCTTACGGCAGTTCAATGTTCAAAGGTTCAACGTCCCGCCCGCCACCAGGACGTTTAATCAATAACGAACACGATCACTAGTCACGAACACGTTCTTTGGAATTCTCAAAACATCGAAATGAACGCCTACCGACGTGTCAGCTCGTAGCAGCCATCGCATTCCCGGCGCGATTAGGGCTTCTCGGCGACGACTTTGCCGTCCTTCCAAATGTAAATCGGTGTGCCGTGCATGCGGGCGGTCTTGCGCGCGACCTTGGCGGCGCGGCGCAGGGCGCGGCCGACGGAATCGGAAAATTCCTTGCTGGTTTGTAGTTTTGGTTTTCGTTTCATGGCGATCTTTCCAATAACTTTGCCGTTCTCCCCGAGTTATCATACACGCTCCAGGCGTCGGCCAAAAGGCGATAGCGCTGCTCAAAATTATTCCAGCTGCGCATAAAACGGCGCAGGACATCCCGACGTGGCACATTGTGGCCACCCTGTTTAACCCGCGCGGCGATACGCCGGAGCGCGAGTTGTGGAGACGAAATTCTCAAGTAGGCAATCTCGATTCGCCGACCTGCCGCCTTCCAGCGTTTGAGACGGTTCATGTAAGTCAGCCCGCTCAACGTGCTTTCGAATGCAAAGTCCTCGTTTGAACCGTTTGGTCCGGCAATGATGATGCACTTTGGAGATAAACGTCCCGGCTTCGCCATCGTGCCGGCGATTCTAATTTCGTCGCGTTAACGACGCAAGGGATCATGCCAGGGGCTGCAGTCTCCTACAAATGTTCGGCGCTCTCAGGGAGACAGTTCAAAACGTTCCAGTCGTCCACCACCGAACTGAGCGGCGGGTACCGAAACCGTAACCGACCGGGCACCTGGAATTCTCACACGACCTATATATAAGGATACGGGCTCACGACGCACGAGAGGGAAGTCGAGAGAGGTTTCAGGAACTCTCAGGATTTTGGAGCAGCGGGAGAATGAAATCGGTTATGGATCGGAACGTTTCTCGTAGGGTTCTGCAGCGATTGGAGATGACGGACGATGGCATGCCTAAGCTCAGGGCTAACCGTCGAGTAACACTTGTGATCTCGAATGAATTCGACAAGTTCCTGCAGTCGCAATACGGGGAGCGTAGGCTTGTAGAGCTTGAGCCTGGTCTTTGGGTTCACGAACACAAGCAACGGGTTAACGTACGGCACCTTGCCCTTCCGCTGCGCAATTAACCGCCCGAGATTAGCGCGAATCGCCATGCTGTTTCTCTTGGCTTGTTTGCTGAGGCTGTTTATTTCTCGTCTGTAGACGAACCACCGATCGCCGTCGCATTTCACATATCCCGAGTAGTTTTTTGTCTCGATTACGAAGAGCCCGTTTGGGCCTATCAAGAAATGATCAACGTTGCCTCCTCGCTCGGGCAGCATGAGATCATTTAGCAAAACGTAGTCATGCGGCAGAGAGCCCAGAACATCGGCAACGCTTACCTCACCTTGCTTGCCCCGAGCCCAGCTGCTGAACAAGCGAAACGTTCGTTTATTAGCGACTACCACGGCTACGGCTGCGCACAATCCAATGATTTGCAAGCCGAAGTAACCGAAAACGATCAGCACGAGCGCGCTGACAGCAAACACTCCTAGCATCTCATTGGCATAGGAGTGGATCCGCTGGTCGGCAAAATCTCCGCCTTTTCGCAAAACCCGCATACCAATCCCAGATCACAGGCAAAGCTAATGCCACGGCGTAAGCGAGGAATTTTCCGGACCCTAGGAGCATTGTAAGGATCTAACCGGCCTGACCGCGGCAAATAGTGGTCGTCTGTCCCATATGATTGCCAGGACCCGTGCTAAAGACAGCAGGATAGAGCGTCAGACTAAAAGGAGAAAATCGGGGGAGATCCAGGGAGATCCTGCTTTTCCAAAGGTCTAGCTGGGAAGCAAAACCCAAAAGGGATCGTCCGTGGCTTCGATGACCAGAGAGTATCTGAGATCAACACGGTATCTCGTTACTTTCCCTTCAACCGGCGGCCTTGCGCGCCGTTCAGGCCCTTTTCCTCGTGGCCGCGGGCTTCCCGGCTCGGACCAGCGCAGCCTTAGCGGCAAGGCCACAGTTCAACAGTTCAAATGTGACGCAATCGCAACGGGGAAAAACTAACCTGTCCCCTTAATTCCGGTTACTTACCTCCGTGATGGAAGAGGATCTATTCCGGCGATGGCTTTAAACACTTTAACGACCTCACTATCCCGCGGCAGTCCCGCGACAAGTTTCTGCTGCTCTTCCGGCATGAGCGGCGTCGGATAAAGTCCCAGAACTTTTTTGTACTGTTCGTGAAATTCGCGATCTTTGAGAGTATCGCGAAACGCTTGCCTGAGAATCTCGGCGAGTTTTTCCGGTGTGCTTGGAGGCAGATACATTAGCGTTCCAACTCCCCAAAAAACCCGCGACATGGTCAGAACTCGGCTCTCTATGTCAGAGCGCACGAAAGCCTCGATTTCAGGCAAATTGGCAAATTGACGGGGACGAT
This sequence comes from Binatia bacterium, assembly GCA_036555515.1. Lineage (GTDB taxonomy): Bacteria > Desulfobacterota > Binatia > UBA9968 > UBA9968 > DATACQ01. Next base: position 16,177 of record DATBLC010000387.1, on the reverse strand, counting down.
GTCCTTTGGGAATCTCTAGAATCGCATGGAAGTCGACGAGCTTTTTGTATGCCTCTGACAGCGATTCCGCATCAACCGCGGCCGCTCTGGCATCGATTTCACCTCGCTCCAAGGCTATATCCAACTCGGTTCCTGCGTAGCCGACAACAAATTTCGGATCTTTGACATCCAAAAGCCACGCGAACAGCCGTCCCCGAATGTACTGTACGTGGCCAACCGATTGGGCTCCGATTCTGAGACCCAGAGCAGCGCGCAACTTTTCCAAGCTGTTGATGCCGAGCGCTTTGCGGGTCGCAAACATATTATTGTTCGCGCTGAAAGGCGACCCGAGATAGATAAACTTGGAGGGATCATATTCGACGCCCGGCTCGCCGAGTATGGCGCTTGCGAGTACGCCCGGCGAGCTGGCGCCGATCGTCAGTCCCTCCGCCGCTGCACGATATACCTGATTGGCCGCCTGGCGGCCCCCTCCTCCCGGCATATAATGTGGAACGATCGTTGGATTCCCGGGAATGTACTTCTGCAGAAACGGCAGGATAGCTTTAGTTCTCAAGTCTGCAACACCTCCCGGACTGCGCCCTTCGATGACTGTAATTGTTTTCCCCTTGTAATAAGGCGCTTGGCTGCTGCCGTCCTCTGGGAACAAGAGAATAAGCGCCCAAAAGCCAAATCCGAGCCAGCGGCTAGGGCGTTTCATTTTTAACCTCCCAAGTTTTCCGCCTCGACAAACACTCTTTGTGTTCATTATCCGATGCCAAATTGTTTTGGGTTGCTGCCTTTGCGGAATTCGCTATCACTGCTTCGGCACGTGATACGTGACCGAGCCGGCTTTTCTCACGTGCAGCGATTGATCCAATTTGGTGTCGATGATCGCGTGGTTGGGATCGCGAAAAACGTTCATCGGGTCCAAGCCTTGCTCCACTTTCTTAATCTCGCGCCGCAGCATGTCCCGATACATCACAATCCCGCGGTCCGATCCCGCGAGCCGTTCACGAGTACGGTCGAGTATCGGCCCTTGGGTTTTCCACGCCATGAAATCTTGGGCATCCACTTCATCGAGACGAAACCTGGTGAACGGATGACAGGCGAGGGGTGGATTCTTGAAAGGCTTGCGGCAGCTCGCCGGGACACCGCCTTTGTGTTCCCCGGACCAACGCGCGTCATTTCTTCAGGTGTCAGCATCTCTGCTCCTGGTCGAAGGCAGCGCCCCTGGCGCGGTTCAACGTTGCAGGTTCAACCGTTCAACGATCCATTCTCGTGATAAGGTGTGCCGTCAGGCAAACTCTTCGCATAATAATCCGGCGTTTTCGGGTAGCGCACCTCTGCGAGCACGCGCCCTTCGGTTGTCAGGACAAGCCGGCCGTCGACCACGTCGATCAGGTAGGGAGAATAGGGAGAAAGCGAAGTTTGAATCGATACGGGACGCATGCCGTAGGGACCGTTGAGAAGAACGAAGTGCTCGGGAACGCGCCGATGCTCGTTTCGCTTCAACTCGGACATCGGCACGAGATCGTAGGAAAACAATCGATATGACTTGACCAGCGCGCCCGCCGCGGCATCGAGCGCGGCATCGCTAAACCAATGACCGAGGCTCAGAAGATGTTGCTTGAGAATCGTCTCTTTGGGGACGTCCGGGTATTTGGTGAAATATGATTCCAACTCTTCGGGATTGGATTCGTTCGCCCTCATGATGTTAGTCCTTCCGATCGTAACGAGAGAGGAAAGTCAATGGCGCCAATTCCCTTGACTTCTTATCCGTGGCACATTTACATGTCAACCAATGCCGACTTTTAATGACGAAGCGGGAGCAAAAAATTGTACCACGGATTAAGGACTTTTCTCTGGCTCGGTGGGTTGGCTTACTTCGCTATGTTCGGCGGGGCAGGATTGCACGCCGGGAGGCAAAACGATCTTCGGCCGTCGAATGGGAAAGAACGGTAGAGGCGGCCAAGAAGGACAGGAACTATACTCGCGAGCGATGGGTCAGGGGACGCGCCGCCTCGATGTCGATACTCAATGGTTAAAAGAGTTCGGGGTCATTGCCGCCAAAGACAATCTTACCCCGGACCAGTACCCAAAGCTCGAGAACAGTCGGAAGAAAAAATCCTCAAGATCCGCGAGCCGGCTGCCGCACTCGCGCGCAAGCTTCTCGACTAAGAGGGGGTAGCCCGTGAAAACCATGATGGATGCGAGTCGAGGGACCATAAAGCGATACAATGCGGGCATTCAGCGCGCCAAAGGGCTATTGGAATTGGCCTCCGGTTTATACGACAGTTCGCTCGCATCGCAATCGTGGAAGGCCGCCGAGGGAGTGCTGCAAACCGATACCCCCATCGGCAACGCGCTGAAACTCTCGCTCACCCCCAAGCCAAACGATCGCAAAGGCATCGCGCTGTCTTTCACTACGGGTGGTTTTGCCGCAATCAGAGCGGTGGCCGAAGGTAAGTTTTCGCTCGCCTGGGTCAATCCTTCGGTGACGTTGACGATGGCGTATCGTGGGAAAGGCCCGTTTCCCAAACGACTTCCCTTGCGAACGATCGCGGTATTTCCATCGTATGATGTCATGGGCTTCGCGGTCCGCGAATCGACCGGCATCACTTCCATCCCTCAGATCAAAAAGGAACGCTTCCCGATCAAAGTCTCGATCCGGAGGATGGACAAAGCCAGTCGCAAGGACGACTCGACGATGTTCACGGTGGCGGAGGTCTTGAGAGCCGCGGGATTTACGCTGGAGGATATTCGCCGCTGGGGCGGAGAGATTCATTTGGCAAGCAGACCCAGCGATCCGGCGCGGCGGGCGGGCATCGAAAACGGCGAGGTCGATGCGGTTTTTGATGAGGGAATCAAAAGCTGGGCGCGAACCGCCCTGGAGAACGGGTTTCGTTTCCTGCCTGTGGAAGGATCGATCCTGAAGCATATGGCGGCGCTCGGGTACCGGACGGCCCGCATGACGAAAACGCACTTTCCGGGGATACTCACGGAAGTTCAGACCCTCGATTTCAGCGGCTGGCCGATGATCGTGCGTGCCGACATGCCGGACGACGTAGCATATGCGTTATGTGAAACGATCGACAGACAAAAGGACGCCATGCCGACGGATAATTATAAGCCGCTCGATATCGCGCAGCTCTGTGCTAATGACGAAGAGTCCCCTTACGATGTGCCCCTGCATCCGGGCGCAGCACGCTTTTACCGCGAGAGAGGATATCTCAAATAGAGTTTCGCCAGAAAGCGCTGACCAACAATTCTTGGACGACGCGCGTTCAAATAGTTCGAAAACAGTCACCCTCGATCGGGACACTCGGTTTCGTCCATCGAAGGCCATCTACGGCGAAACTCATAGCGGTGTCAAGGACACTTCCACGTTTCGAGAATTCTCGAAACGTCGAAATGAAACAGTCAGCAGCAAACCGTAACCGACCAGGGCACCTGGAATTCTCACACGACCTATATATAAGGATACGGGCTCACGACGCACGAGAGGGAAGTCGAGGGAAAGTTTAGGAACTCTTACGTCAACTGGTTGGAGCGGGAGAGAAATCTAAGAAGCCTGGTGTAGCGCCATCGCAACTCCGACCCGCAGGGCTCGATAGTCGTCCCTGTCATTGGTTAGGGACACGGCACCCGTTCCTGTCGTTCAACCTAGCCCACCGTCGGTGAGCATGTCGACTTTGCGGCCCAAGAGCTGTTCTAAGTCATCAATAAGGCCGCTGGGAAACCACGAAGAGGTGCGAGAACCAACATCGACCAACAGGTCAATATCACTTTGAGGACCCGCCTCACCGCGAGCGACCGAGCTGAATACCCGCACGTTGCGGGCACCGTGTCGAGCGGCGATCCGCAGAATTTCGTCTCGATGTTCTTTTTATGATTTCTTCGATAGCCACGATACTTGAGAAGATTCTACGCGATTTGGCGGCGGGAGAGCAAGGACCATCTTCGGCGCAAAAGGATGGCGAAAATCATAAAGTGTGAAAATCGTGAAAGGAAACCAAAGTCAACGAGTGGCTCCCCACAAACGCAGGCGTCAATAACTCATTGGTGCATCACAGGGGGAGGGCCAAGTGCTCGACAGCGTCTTTACTGTCTGCATTCAGGTTTCACCCTGATCCATGAGGATTCCTCCCGGGTGATGCGAAGAATGTCTATTGGCCCGCCAACTCCTTTAGAGTTTGTCGCAATCGCGGCATTGACAAGTGCCTCTACATTTTTTGGGAATCCATCGCCGTTGTTAAACCTCATCTCCGTCCAATATTTTTTCTCCATTGCCTCCCTTTCTCCCAAAAAGTACGGTACGAGCGTCGGATCCTGACAGTCACCGGGGCACATCCATCTGGTAGTGATTATCGCAAACTGCGGCTCATCTTGCGCTCTAAACTGTATATGATGAACGACCATGACTTCACGCTCGATTCCGAAAAAGACAACGTCAGATTTCGAAAGGATGGAGAAATTCCGCTTGAAATATTCTGGGTTTTTGCGTTGCCGCTCGCCTAAACTTTTCATAAGAAACGATGCAATAGATCGTTGAAATACATCCACATTTTCTCGTATGGAAAGATCAGCTTTGTGCGCTCTAAGCACAGCATGCTCTACAGTGGAAACCCCGCCTTGAGGTGTGTCAGCCGCTTTGCCCGTCAGAGGATCCACCACTCCACGGTATCCGGCGACAGCGAAATAGAAATGATCGCGTATTTTGTGGATCTTGCAGACGTCACGAGAACTTACGAACCCCGGTAACAACACGTCTATGGTTTGCTTGCTGTCCGCCGCGGCCACAATCTCGTCCGGTGTCCTGATAAGTGCGATTGCAGTCGCACCAAGATGCTGTGGTATCAGTAGCCATATCACGAGAATGGGACAGAGGGTTAGGCCTGAGTATCGACTTATGAGATTCACTGCGCTTTGGTCCTCCCCGCATAGCCAGGAAACAACGGCGTGGGGGAAAAAAAAGGAGCGGGATTCTTTTTCACACGCTAACCACAAGGGTTCGCAAGAAACATCTCCGTTTTTGTCATGAGCCCGTCTGCCGCCAGCAATATGATCACGGCGGTTCTCTCAGTGTCTCTTCCAAGCACCTACCGCTGAACCTGGGAGGTTGTGCACCCGGCTGCACCGAGGACTGAAAGCCGCCGGCCTCCCGCATCGGCGAAATATAGCAAAACGACGAGAGATGAAACCAAAACGTTTCAGCATCGCGGCTCGTGCTCGGGAGAGCCACTTCCACCCCCGCTCCGCTGACGTTTTGACGTTTTGAGAATTCTCAAAACGTCAAAATGATCACTAACGGACCCCGGCGAGCATTCTCACGTTCTCGCATTGTGAAAACGTAGGAATGAGATAGCAACTACCGGCCCGTAGGCCGCAGCTTTTTCTTCTACCAGAAAACCGATTTTTCTGCGCTTTGGTGTGGGTGGCGCCATGAGTTCTCGAATCGCCTCGAAGATGACCTTAAACTGCGCGTCGTATTTCCTTTCCAGAGCATCCCTTGCAATACCGAAGCCCGTTCCAGTCGTTCCAATCGTTTCATCGCTTCGCTCCGTTCAAGTCGTTTACGGGATGCAAAAACAGTCGAACAAAGGCCCGCACAATTTCGATGTTAACCCTCACGGCACGCTTGCTCCGAAGGACGGTCGAGACCATAGCTACGCGCCCCGCTCGGTGAACGCATAGGGAGTAGTACGACGGAGGCCGCGCCAACTTGAAATCACAATCTGTGATTTCAAGTTATCCCATTCGGCTTGAGTCAACTGAAACATGAAATCCTTTGTAAAGCGTTCCATGTTCCGCCTGACGGCTTGAATCGCCGCCCGGAGTTTTCGACCCGATATAGATCAGCCACTTGTGTGCTCAGCATGATCTTCTGGCCGCGAAGCAGGAAGATGTAGCGCTCGATGCGATCGCGTGGGATTATGACACTCGTCGTTGCCATGCTTAACCTGCACCTCGATGGGATTTTAACTTACCACTGCGTGAAAAATAAGACATTCTACTTTTTCCACCATTTGGCCGTTGCAATTCTCAATGCCATACCATCCTGATTGATCTCTCAGTCTGGTTTCCGGCCGCCCACGAAGGGTTTGGGCGGGCTTTCCAAACGTTCCAGGGCTGTCGCCGGTTCAACGTTCAAGGCATGCCCTGAGCTCGCCGAACGGGTTCAAAAGTTCAAGGTTTCTAAACAGGAGACCTTCCCGGATGTTCAAAAAGCCTGCCCTGAGTCCCATCGAAGGGTTCAACCGCTGCCCTTCGACTTAGCGGTGCTCAGGACAGACTCCGTTCAAGTCGTTGTAGTAACAAGCCCGTTCGTGCCGAGATGCCCCGCTGCGGCCCCGGCGGCCAGCAATTGCTTGTGTCGGGGGGCCGGGTAGTGTCTCCGCATGGAGAATCAGCGTCGGATACAGGGCAACCTGCGGCATCGGCGAAACATTAGCAAAGGGCGGAGAATAAACGCAAAGGCGAAAAGACGTGATCGTGGATCGTGACTCTGAGAACTCTCAGGTTCCAGCCGTTCAAGCCTCGCGGCGGTTCAAGGTTCAAAAGTTCAATGCCCGCCCTATTCATCCGACGCTTCGAGAATTCTCGAAACGTCGAAATGAACGCTCACCGACGTGTCAGCTTCGACAGCCGTTGTATTACCGCCGCGATTAGGGCTTCTCGGCGGTCAAGTTGTTCTTTATCTCATAATACAGATCACCAATGTGAAGCTCCCAGGGAGCGATTGTATTGGGTCTCATGGGCTTTCTACTTCGTGTCTCTACGTTAGGCCGATTAATCAACTGGCGATCCACCGAATCAACTACGATCTTTTGTTGTCGAGCAGTGGCCACCGCAGATGCGCCTCAGCCTCCGGCGAATATTCAATGACGTAGGGCAATGTTTTTCTCTTATAAGAGTGATTGTGCGATGGAGATTATGAAGAATCTAGCTTGGTGAAAAGGATAAAAGATAAGTCGATGTGCGAAACCGACCAAATTCTACGCAATTTGGCGGCGGCCGGGCAAGCAAAGGCGAAATTAACCGGAGGTACGAAAGACGACGCCGGCCGGGCTTACGACTTGGCCGGATCGTAGCCCAGGATCGGCGATAACCAGCGCTCAATTTCCCGCACCGTCATTCCTTTGCGCGCGGCATAGGATTCCACTTGATCTTTGCCGATGGAACTTACGGCGAAGTAGTGCGCGTCGTTGTGCGCGAAGAAGAGGCCGCACACCGAGGCGGCCGGATACATCGCGAAATTTTCCGTGAGCGTGATCCCGGTCGCCTCGCTGACTTGGAGCAAATCGAAAATGATCGGCTTCTCGGTGTGATCGGGCTGAGCAGGATAGCCGGGCGCGGGGCGAATTCCGCGATATTTCTCAGCGATCAACTCCTGCTGCGTAAGCTGTTCTGATTTGCCGTAACCCCACTCTGACCGAACCCGTTTGTGCAGGCACTCTGCGAAGGCCTCGGCCAGCCGGTCCGCCAAAGCCTTGGCCATGATCGAATTGTACTGGTCGTGTTCTTTGTCAAAGCGCTCCGCCAGTTCCTGCGCGCCGTGCCCCGCGGTCACGGCGAACGCGCCGATGTAATCGACGAGGCCGCTCTGGCGCGGCGCGATGTAGTCCGACAAGGCCAGCTGCGGCCTGCCGCGCTGATTGTCTTTTTGCTGGCGCAAGGTATGCAGGCGGGCGATCTCTTGCGTGCGCGTCGCATCGGCATAGACGATAATATCGTCCCCTTCGCTGTTCGCGGGATAGAACCCATGAACACCATGGGCCGTGAACAGCTTGTCGCAAACGATCCTTTGCAACAGCTCCTGCGCGTTGGTGAACAGTTCGCGCGCCGCCGCTCCCCGTGCCGGATCATTCAGTAAATCCGGATAACGCCCGCGCATCTCCCAAGTATGAAAGAACGGCGACCAGTCGATAAACGGCACCAAATCCGCAAGGGGAAAATTCTTCAGCACTTTGCGCCCGATAAACTCCGGCGCAGCGATATGCTGATGGTCCCATTCGGTATGCAGCCGGCGGCGCAAAGCCTCTTCGTAAGCGAGCAGTTGGGTGCCGGCGCGGTTTTCGAACTGTAGACGGATCTCCTGCTGCTCTTTGCGGTTTTGTTCGTTCAGCCCTTGACGGGACACGGACCTCGTCAAGGAACCCACCACCGGCACGGCGCGCGAAGCGTCGACGACGTGAATGGTCTCGTGGCGGTAAGCCGGGGCAATTTTCACCGCCGTGTGGCGCTTGCTCGTGGTGGCGCCGCCGATGAGCAGCGGCAGATTCAATCCGCGCCGCTCCATCTCGCCGGCAACGTGGACCATCTCGTCCAGCGACGGCGTAATCAAACCGCTGAGGCCGATGATATCCGCGTTTTCTTGAATCGCCGTATCGATGATTTTGTCCGCGGGCACCATCACGCCCAGATCAATCACATCGTAATTGTTGCAACTAAGGACCACGCCGACGATGTTTTTGCCGATGTCGTGAACATCGCCTTTGACCGTGGCAAATACTAACTTGGTGCGCCGGCCGGTGGCTTGCGCCGCCTGCTTTTCCGCTTCGAGGAACGGGGTTAAATAGGCCACCGCCTTTTTCATGACCCGGGCGCTCTTGACGACCTGCGGCAAAAACATCTTGCCCGAGCCGAACAAATCGCCGACGACATTCATGCCGTCCATCAGCGGCCCTTCGATCACCGCCAAGGGCTTACCGTATTGGAGGCGCGCCTCTTCGACGTCTTGATCGATAAAATCGGTGATCCCTTTCACCAGGGCATGGGATAAGCGCTCATCCACCGTGGCGGCGCGCCAGCCGTCGTCTTTGACGACAGTCTTATCGGTCTTTTTGACCGTCTCGGCGAAAGCCACCAGCCGCTCGGTGGCGTCGGGCCGGCGGTTGAGCAGCACGTCCTCCACCAGTTCAAGCAAATCTGCCGGGATTTCTTCATATACGGCCAGCATGCCGGGATTGACGATGCCCATATCCATTCCGGCCCGGATTGCGTGATAGAGAAACGCCGAGTGCATCGCTTCGCGCACCGGGTTGTTGCCGCGAAACGAGAAAGAGATGTTGCTCACGCCACCGCTTACTTTCGCCAACGGCAGAGTCTGCTTAATCCAACGCGTCGCCTCGATAAAGTTGACCGCGTAGCTGTTGTGTTCCTCGATACCCGTCCCAACGGTGAGAATATTCGGATCGAAGATAATGTCCTGCGGCGGAAAGCCAATTTGCTCGGTCAGAATCTTGTAAGAGCGCGTGCAAATCTCCCTTTTTCGATCGAGGGTGTCCGCCTGGCCGCGCTCGTCGAAGGCCATGACGATGACCGCAGCCCCATAGTGACGGATCAGTCTGGCTTGCTCGATAAACTTGTCTTCGCCTTCCTTGAGACTGATGGAGTTGACGATGCCCTTACCCTGCAGACACTTGAGCCCAGCCTCGATGACCTCCCACCTCGAGCTATCGATCATTACCGGCACCCGCGCAATGTCTGACTCGCCGGCGATGAGCCGCAAGAACTTCTCCATCGCCGCCTTGGAGTCGAGCATGCCTTCATCCATATTAACATCGATGATCTGCGCGCCGCCTTCGACTTGCTGGCGCGCCACGCTCACGGCTTTTTCGTAATCGTCGGCGAGGATCAGCTTGGCGAACACCGGCGAGCCCGTCACATTGGTTCGTTCGCCAATGTTGACGAAATTGGTCTCCGGCCGGACCGTCACGCTTTCAAGACCGCTCAAGCGCAAGTAGGGCTCGACTTGTGGAATCGCGCGCGGCGGCTTTCCTTTAACGGCGGCCGCCAGCGCCGCAATATGCGCTGGCGTGGTGCCACAACAGCCGCCCACGATATTCAACCAGCCATTGTCCACCCACTCGCGCAACTGCGGCGCCAATGACTCTGGAGTTTCCGGAAATCCTGTCGGCAGCAGCGGATCCGGCAGCCCGGCGTTGGGATGGGCGCTGACATGGATCGGCGCAAGGCCCGCCAACTCTTCAATCAGCGGGCGCATCTCCTTTGGACCCAAAGCGCAGTTCATGCCGACGCTGAGCAGCGGCACATGGGAGATCGAATTCCAAAACGCCTCGACGGTCTGGCCAGTCACTCCACGGTTGCTGCCGGGCTGGATAAAAGTCACCGAGGCCATGAGCGGCACGGTTACCCGGCGTTCGTCGAACAGCTTGGCGATCGCAAAGAACGCTGCCTTGGCATTGAGGGTATCGAAAATCGTTTCGACCATTAGCATGTCGGCGCCACCGTCGATCAAGCCGCGCGCCTGCTCGTAGTAGGCTTCGACCAGTTCCTCATAGCTCGTGCCGCGGCTCGCCGCGCTGTGAACATCGGTTGAAATCGAACAGGTCCGATTGGTCGGCCCAATCGCGCCGGCAACGAAGCGCGGGCGCGACCGATCTTTGCCCATGACGATCTCGGCCGCTTTTTTCGCAGCCCGAGCTCCCGCCAGGTTCAGTTCATAGGCATAAGACTCCAATTTATAATCCGCCATGGATATCGACGTCGCATTGAACGTATTGGTCTCGACGATATCGGCGCCCGCTTCCAGGTATTGAACGTGGATTTCCGTGATCAAGTCGGGCTGGGTGATACACAGGAGATCGTTGCAGCCCTTGACATCCCGTGCATGTTTGGCGAAACGCGCGCCGCGAAACGCCACTTCATCGAGCTTGCGCGCCTGGATCATCGTTCCCATGGCGCCGTCGAGGAGCATGACGCGCTCGGCCAGAATGTCCCGCAGTTGTTTTTCTAATTCGGTCATCGGATCGCCTGCCTGTTCTTTCTCGTTGGCGCCGCCGGCAAATGCGCGCGCGCCACAAAAATTTCGACGGGACGGTTGCCGTTGCGCGCCAATTTCTCACCCGCATAGGATCCGGTTAGATCGTAGTTTACCGATTCGGCCCCGGCTTCGCGAAACCATCGCTCAATCGACGCGCGGCCGAAGCCGAGCCAGCGGTGCGCCATTTGCTCGCGCATCCAATCCTGTTTGTGGTCTACCAAATCCACCAAGATCACCGCGCCGCCCGGTCGGACGATACGGCACAGGCCGGCAATGGCGCGCTCCGGATCGGCAAGAAAATGCAACACCATGACGCAGAAGGCCGCGTCGACGCTTTGGTAAGCCAGGGGCAGCTTGAGAGCGTCGCCCCGGCGAAATTCGACGTTGTGAAACTCCCTTTCCTTGGCGATGGCGCGAGCGCGCCGCAACATCTCATGGGAAAGATCGACGCCGATCACCTTGCCGGCAAAACGCGCCAGCTCAAAGGTCAAGCTGCCCGTGCCGCAACCGATATCGGCGAGGGTAAGATTACGCGGCAGCAATTTCTCGATCGCCAGCGACGTTACCCGGTCGTCGAAATAGCTTTTGCGGATGCGTTCCCAATCCCCCGCCACCGCTTCAAAATAGCCGCGCGAACGAAGCACGCGACGGCGCCGGCATTCTTCGAGGCGAGCCTGATCGCGTTTGACCTCGGGAATATCGGAGAGCCGGGTCTGCAGCGATTTGAAGAGGTGCCGCGCTGGCTCCGGCATGGTTTGGCGCCCGGAAAAATAGACGCTTGTCCCTTCCTTGCGATCCTGGACGAACCCGGCCTCGCGCAGGATAGCGAGGTTGCGCGACACCGACGATTGCCCCGATGCGACCACCTCCTGTACCTCTCCCACCGTCAGTTCCTCTGCGGCAACCGCCGCTAGGATGCGCAAACGCAAAGGATCCGCTAGAGCTTTAAGGGCGCGAACAAATTCCATAGGTTAAAACACTGAGCATCATTATATTTAAATATTACGATACAAACAAGTCCAAGCCGTCTTCGCGCCCCAAACGAACCTTTATAAGGAGAAAAAACCACGGCTATCATTTACGAAGACGGGATCTTTCGGTTGTCATCGCAGGATGACATTCCGACAGAGTCTTCAACCCGGATTGCGCAGTTGCGCTGGGCAGGAAGCGCAAGGCGCAACCCTTCCGTAGCAAAGCCTCAGCCGAAGGCTGATCCGCCTGTGGCGGAGATGCCGTCTGCCTCTGAGCAAACATCGAGCAACGGTGCTTCGACGTAACGTCAGACTGTGTGAGAACTCTTTAGGAGCCCTTCGACGGAGCTCAGGGCGAACGGCTAAATGCTTGATTTGTAATCTTTGACATCCGTTCGTGGTGAACCTAGTCGAACCATGAACGGAGTTTTCACACAGTCTGACGTTAAAGCTCATAACAACGCGTGCGAAAGCGCAAAATGACTTTGAAATTTTACAGTTGGACGCTTTCGCTACTCCAGGGTTCCACCTCGCTTGCCGTCTCCTCAGTCTAACTGCGGAATCCGAGTTCAAGCAGGGAGGAATCGCTGCGGTCGCAGGTCAGTCGTTTGCTGGCGACGGGCACGAAAGCAACTCTGCCGTCGAATCGCTTGCGCTGTTTCCATCGTCGAAATGGCCGACCGAGAAAGCCGAACTCAACCAACCTTTTGCGCCAAGATACCGGCCCGGAAAGAGATCTCGCCTGCTTCGACGAGTTTTCCTTCGCGGTAGTATAGCACCCGACAGGAGCGAAAGAGTTCCAAGAGCTCATTATGGGCGAGCAGATACTCGGGATTTTTCGGATGGCCGATCTCCTGCTGATCGATCAGGTAGGTTTCGAATACTACATGGCCGCCAACCGTGAGGGCCGAATGAATTTGCCGGATTAATGATCTCTGCAAGTAATTGAAATTTACAATGAGGTCGTACTGGGCCTGGGGAAGGCAGAATTGTTCTAAATCCGCAAGTTGCCACGAAATCGCCAGGGACCTCGCCAGCGCCCGCCGGCGCGCTTCCGCCAGCGCGACACTTGAAATATCCACCGCAGTGACGTCAAATCCTCGTGCCGCGAGGAACAGCGCGTTTCGTCCCTGGCCGCAGGCAATATCAAGCGCTCGACCCGTCGGTATGGACCACGCTTCAGCTGAAAGCATCTCGGCGAGAAAATTCGACGGACCATCCGGGCCGGGCACTGCAGCGTGCCGCCGGTCCCATCTTGCTTCGTCATGCCGCGACATAAGTCGCTGCACTTTCGTTTCCAAATCGTTCCAGCAGTTCAATACCCTTCCTGTCTTCTCACCCGCGCCATGAGAGTGCGTCGCGATACCGGCCGCACACGCAAACTTTTTAGCCCTAGCAGGCTGCTCAAAAAGATCCAGAGGCGAGGCGCGCGAAGGTCGATGAGTGGAGGCGTACTCATTGTACGTTGAAGCGAAATCGATCGAGCGCAACGAAGCATATGGGTCTTTTTCAGCAGCCTGCTAGACTGCTCGCGCCAGCGTCAGCACATAAACTGCTTTGGCACCGCCCCGCCTCAGCGCCCGACTGCACTCGTCGACCGTGGCCCCCGACGTGTAAACATCGTCGATCAACAATATTCTCAAATCTTTTATGAGCCTATCCGGATGCACCGAGAAAGCGCCGCGCATATTCTTACGCCGCTCTTCTTCTGTCAACTGGGTTTGTGGCGGCGTCTCACGGCGACGTCGGAGGACGAACGGGTCCATCGGCGTGCCGCAGGCGCTGCTCACCTGACGAGCCAGCAAAACGGATTGATTAAAGCCACGCCAGCGCAGCCGTTTGGGATGGAGCGGCACCGGCACGATCAGATCGGCGCCGCACTCGACCAAAAACTCTTGGCAACCACGTGCCATGAGCCGTCCCAGGGGTTTTCCGAGAGACACTCTGCGGCCATATTTGAATTTCTGCACCACGGTTCTGAGCGGTTGTTCGTCCAGTTCTTCGCGCGGATAGCAAGCCCAGGCCCGCGCCTGGACGAAATGGGGAGCGCGCTTTATACAAGCGCCACACGGATGATCGTCCCCACCGGCCTCGAGAAATGGCCGGCCACATAGGGTACACAGGGGATGCCTGACGAGCTGAATTTTTGGCCCACAAGAGGCACAAAAGTATTCCGCGTCGCTGCCGTGAATCCAGACGCCGCACGCGCGGCAGCGGGGTGGGAAAAGCCAGTCCACGAGACCGTCGAAGCGATCCGCGAGTCCATGTGATGCGGCCAGCTTCATATCGGGACACAGTTTAGCAGAATGGCTGCCGCCTGGCGAGTTCAAGGTTCCCAGATCGACCGTAACCTTATATCCGAATCCTTGAACGTTGAACTTTTAACCTTGAACCAAAACTCAAGTGCACCGGGGACAGGAGCGAGGCATTCTGTCGTGCGTTTGTGTCGACGCACCAGCGGTAAACATGAGGTGAATTGGGTTCAAAACGTTCAAGCCGTTCAAAACGATTTGAACGATCGGAACTTCTTAAACGATTGGAACGACTCGTGTAAGGCACAGGCCCATTGCCTTCGATCGCGAGGCTCGCGCCTCGATTCCTGTCACGTGTGAATGAACCAGGCTAGGATTCGAGGATAAGCGATCGGCCTGTCATTTCTGCCGGCTGGGGAATATCGAGGAGTTGCAAAACCGTCGGCGCGACATCGCTGGCGCTGCCTTGTTTGAGCTCGACGCTTTTGTGTTCCTCATCCACTAGGATCAGCGGCACAAGATTAGTGGTATGCGCGGTGTGGGGCTTGCCGGTGTCGTAATCGATAAGTTGTTCGATATTGCCATGATCCGCGGTGATGAGCACGCGGCCATTTTTAGCCAACGCTGCATCCACCACTTTGCCGAGGCACTCGTCGATCACCTCGCAAGCCTTCACCGAGGCCTCAAAGTTCCCCGTATGCCCGACCATGTCGGCGTTGGCATAGTTGGCGATCACCAGGCCGATGTCGTCCTCGCGGAACTTCTTAACCAGTGCTTCGGTGACTTGCCGCGCGCTCATCTCGGGCTTGAGATCGTAGGTGGCCACCTCTCTGGGCGAAGGGATCAAAATCCGTTGTTCACCAGGAAACTCCTTTTCTTCCCCGCCGTTAAAGAAATAGGTTACGTGGGCGTACTTTTCCGTCTCGGCGATGCGCAGTTGGCGAATGCCATGATCGCTCGCCACTTGCCCCAGAATTTGCCTCAGCTCTCTCGGCTGATACGCCGCCGGGAGTTTAAATTTTTCATCGTACTGCGTCAGGGTTGCAAATACCGCAAGGTCGATGCCGCGCGGGCGCCGAAACTCTTTAAAGTCTCCCTCCGTCAACGCCCGCGTCAGCTCGCGCGCTCGGTCCGCCCGGAAGTTAAAAAAGATCACGCCGTCGCCGTCGCGAATAAGACCGTCGGGTCCGGGGTTGTCGATCAGCGTGGGTAGCATGAATTCGTCGGTAACATTTTCGGCGTAGCTTTGGCGGATCGCCGCCAACGCCGACGGCGCTTTTTTGCCGGCTCCTTCGGTGAGACAAGTATAAGCCCTTTCAACACGCTCCCAGCGTTTGTCGCGGTCCATGGCGTAGTAGCGCCCCATTACGGTGGCAATCTTGGTTTCGGGATAGGCCTTGAGCTTTTCGTCTAGGTCGAGCAGAAATTGCTCCGCGCTGTTGGGCGGTGTGTCGCGGCCATCGAGAAAAAGATGGAGATAGACGCTGGCGACACGCTCGCGCCGAGCCATCTCGATCAACGCCTCCAGATGGCGCTGATGACTATGAACGCCGCCGTCCCCTAAAAGGCCCATCAAATGGAGCCGCCCGCTGCGCGCTTTGGTTTTCCCCATCGCATCGAGCAGGACCGGATTTTTGTAGAACTTCCCGTCGTCGATGGCTTTGTGAATCAACGTGAGGTCTTGATACACGATGCGCCCGGCGCCAAGAATCATGTGGCCCACCTCTGAGTTGCCCATCTGCCCGTCGGGCAAGCCGACGTCGGCGCCCGACATGGAAAGACGCGCGTTCGGGTAATTCTTCAACAGTTCGTCCAAATTACCCATCGATGCATTGGCGATGGCGTTGCCGTCCCTTCGCGGGTTGATGCCAAATCCATCCAAAATCACGAGAATAAGCGGGCGAATTATGCTCACGAAAATTTCCTTTTCTTGATGGGATATTCGGTTCAATGTTCAAAGCTCGAAGTCGCGCTGGAGCTTTATTAAGGAGTCCACAATTAAGTAACCAAACAGCGACCGAGGGGTGAGACCTGGAGAGCGCGGGCACGAGCGCAAAGGTTGTTTTCAGGCCCTGCCGGCGGGCATTTCCACCTATGGAGAGGACGGGTGGTGGCCGGCAAGGCAGAGAACCATTGACCGCGATCGGAAGGGCTCGCCTCTCGGTCGCACACTAGCGACATAGTCTCTA